>DATCWU010000187.1:0-16140 GCA_036566165.1 Rhodanobacter sp.
GAACCAGTCAACGGACGTCTGGCCGTCTACCGTCTTGCACGTGCGCCGCGCGGCAAACTCGGCGTGGGCGGCGACATCGGTGGTCGCGCTGATGGCGTTTTCGTGCCGCGCAACCAGTACCCCGTCGCGCGTCATCACCAGATCCGGTTCGATGAAATCGGCGCCGTCACGGGCGGCCTGTGCGTAGGCGGCGAGCGTGTGTTCGGGAAAATGCGCACTGGCGCCACGATGGGCAATTACCTGCACGCGCGCGGCCAGCGGCAACTCGCGCGTGGCGTGGGCGTCGGTCATTGGCAACCACTCATGCTGCACGCCGCGTTCGGCGTGAACGCGCGCGCTCACTCGTAAACATGCAGGTGCCCGATCACCCACGCGTGGTACGACTCCAGCATGCCGGGTACGGCACAGTCGGCATACAAGCCGTTGCACCGATTGCGCAGCGCCGTGGCCGCGGAGAAGTAAGAGTCAGTGGGCAGGTTGGCCGCCTGCAGCACCAGCGTCGGCAGAAACGCGATGTCCAACATCGGGTACGTGGGCAGCGGCGGTCCGGCAAAATTGCTTTTCACCATGTAATAGGTGAGGTAATCGCGGTACGGACGCAACGCCGGAGCCAGCTTGCGCGGCAGGTCGCGGATCAGGCCACCGAAGGACGGCTGGTGGTCGCCAAAGTGCAGCAGGACCGTCGGCTGCGACCGGTCCAGAAACGTATGCTCCAGCGCGCGCATGGCGGCATCCGATGCCTGCAGGCGCGCCAGGTACGTATCGAAGTTGAGTGCCGCGCTCTTGCTCAAACCACGCAGCACGCCGCGGTTGTACGGCGCCGGCAGCTTGGTGCGCGGGTCTTCGTCATGCGGACCATGCTGGTTCAAGGTCAGGATCATCACGAACACCGGCTGTCCCGGTTTCTTCACCATGTCATATGCGCGCTTGGCCGCGGCAAACATCTGCGCATCCGTCTCTTCCCACTCGTCCAGGTGCAGTTCGCCGGCGTCGTACAAATGGTCGAAGCCGTAGGCGTTGTACGCGTTGCGGCCGTTGATGAAGCTGCCGGCGGTGGGATACACCGCAATCGTGACGTAGCCGAGGCGCCGTAGTTGCTGTGCCAACGCGTCATGCACGTGGGGGGCCAGCACGTACGGCGCGTACATGCCACCGGGGCCGAAAATGTCGTGCGGCATGCCGGTCAACGCGGCAAACTCGCTCACCCACGTACCGCCACCAAACGTGTGTACGCGCAGCACCCCATGCCCGCGCGTGCTGCCGTCGACGTGAAACATGCGCGCGCGACACTGCGGCACCGTGCACGCGGCAAAGCCGGATGGATCAAACGTGCTCTCTTCCAGCACCTGCACGATGTCGGGATACGGTTTGTGCGTGAACCCCGGTTCGGCGAGCGCGGTCGCACCCCACTGCTGCTCCGCCACGTCGTCGTCGGCCATCGTCGGCAACTGCACATCAGCGTCGTGGATGTTGACGAAGAAATTCGTCAACTGGGCATCGTCGGACATCTTTTCCCAGGCGTTGCGCGCATGGATCTGCGCAAACACGCCTTGCGGCAGCAGACACACCCAGAACGCCAACGCAAACAGGGCAGCACCGCCGCTGCGCAGCGCCAGCGCAGACCGCCAACGGCGACCGCGCAACCAGCGCCCATCGCTCCGCCAGACCAGCCACAGCAGCAACGGCACACCCACGCACAAACCCACACCCAGCGCATACAGATGCGGGTAATGCTGCAGCGTATCGACCAGACTGGTACCGGCGAAATAGATGAAATCCGACGGCATCAGCGTGGAGTCGAGATACCGCAGCTTCAACACCGACATGAACTTCAATGCCGCATACAGGCCACCGCTGACCACCAGTGCGGTCGCCGGACGCGCCAGGGCAAACGCCAGCACGCCGAGCGTGCACAGCATCAAGCTCAACACGAACGCTTGTTGTTGCCCCACGGGCTCGCCGCCAGCGGCCAGCCAGGCGCACACGATGAAGAACAACCCCGCGCCCGCCAGCACGGCGCCGGCGCGCAAGGAACGAAACGGAATGACGGGCATGTCGGGAAAGCCCCCTGCAAGGCTCGGCGCTGGCACGGCATCTTAGCCATGTTTGCCCCCGCGCATGGCCCGCGTCACCTGCCACCCGTGGGCGGCGTTGCGCCGGCCCATCGGCGCAGGTTCAGGCCACGCCACAAAAACGCGCGAAGGCCAATCCCGGGCGTTCCCGGCACACCACGCCAACAGCGGCGCGCTGACGGCCACCCACGGAAGGCAGGTATCATCGACACATGACTCCCGTAGTGCTCCCCTCAGCCCCGGTCAGCTTTCCCGACAGCGCCGCCAGCTTCATGCTTGACGGCCCGGCCGGCAAGCTGGAAACCATCAGCGACGTCGCCATGCCGGCCGGTGCGCGGCGTGGCGTGGCAGTGATCTGCCACCCGCAACCCCAACAGGGCGGCACCATGCACAACAAGGTCGTGACCATGACCGAACGCGCGTTGCGCGAATCGGGCCTGGACACCGTGCGCTTCAATTTTCGTGGCACCGGCGAATCGGCCGGCGTGTACGACGAGGGCAACGGCGAAGGCGACGACCTGGCCGCGGTGGTGGCATGGGTGCGCACGCTGCGTCCGCACGATGCAGTATGGCTGGGCGGCTTTTCGTTTGGTGGCTACGTGACCCTGCGCAACGCGACGCGCCTGCGGGCCGACGCCTTGATCAGCATTGCGCCGCCCATCGGCATGCGTCCGCTGGATGGCCTCGTGGTGCCCACCTGCCCGTGGCTGCTGATCCAGGGCGAGGCCGACGAAGTCGTCGACCCGCAAGCCGTGTTTGCCTGGGTCGCCACGCTCAAACAGCCGCCCGAGCTGATCCGCATGCCGGAAACCGGCCACTTCTTCCACCGCCGGATGATGGACTTGCGTGGCGCGATCAAACACGCCGTGCGTGACTGGTTGCCGCCGCTGCGCCACGCGTAAACGCGTGCTGCATCCCTGACCCGCATCCTGCACAGATCGATCCATGCCTGAAACCACGCTCCTGGCGCCCAGCGCCCGCTATCACGAAGGCGTTGTCGCGCATCGCTGGGAATCGGACCCGACCCAACTCGCCATGCTGCCGGAATTCGATCGCCTGCATGCGGCGTTGTCCGTCTCTGCCGAACCGGGCAGCGGCCTGTTCGACCGCCTCAGATCCCTGCTTGGCGCCGAATCTGCGCCCGCCATTCCCGGGCTGTACCTGTGGGGCACCGTGGGCCGTGGCAAGACCTTCCTGATGGATTTGTTTGCGGCCAGCCTGCCGCACGGCGTCGCGCTGCGCCGGCATTTTCATCGCTTCATGAGCGAAGTGCACGACAGCTTGCGCGCGCTGGGCGAGCGCCAGGATCCACTGGTTGAAGTTGCCGCGCAGCTCGCCCTGCGCTGCCGCGTGTTGTGCCTGGACGAGTTCCTGGTCAACGATATCGGCGATGCGATGATCCTGGCCAATCTGCTGGATGCGCTGTTCGCGCGCAACGTGGTGCTGGTGACCACCTCCAACACCCCGCCGACACAGTTGTACGCCGGTGGGCTGCAACGCGCGCGTTTCCTGCCCGCCATCGCCTTGCTGGAACAACGCTGTCACGTGCGCTTGATGGAATCCACGCACGACTGGCGCCTGCGTGCGCTAACACAGTCACCGGTGTACCTCACTCCACCGGGCGCCGAAGCCCAGCGCGCGCTGGAACGCATCTTCACCAGCCAGGCCAGCGGGGTGATCCGCGACGGTGGCGTACTGCACGTGCTCGGCCGCGACATCCCGCTGGTCCGGCGCGCCGACAACATCCTGTGGTTCGACTTTGCCGCGCTCTGCGACGGTCCACGCGCGGTTGCCGACTACATTGCGCTGGCCAAGGCCGGCCCGACCATCATCATCGCCAACGTGCCACAGTTCACCGTGGACAGCGAAGACCCGGCCCAGCGCTTCGTGCAATTGGTGGACGAGTTCTACGACCACCGCGTCAAGCTGGTGCTGTCCGCGGCCGCACCCATCACCGAGCTGTACGAAGGCAAGCGGCTGCGGGCCGCCTTCGGACGCACCGAATCGCGCCTGATCGAGATGCGCAGCGAGGAATACCTGGCGTTGCCGCACCGCGCGGAGTGAGTCCACCCGGGACCACACCAACGCACTGCTACAGTGTGCACACCTTGGCACCGGAGCCACGCGTGATCATTTCTCTCGCCTTTGCGCTGCTGCTCGGCGCACCGCCGACAACGGGCGCGGCGGGCGCGCCTGCTGCGCCCGCCGCCGACTTCGCCGCACGGGTTATGCGCAGCAAACTGATTGAAGCGGGCAGCACCGGCCCGGCGTATCAGCAGACGTTGTGGGCGCAACTCACCGACCCGACCACCGACGCCTTGAAGGCCTGCATCCGCAGCCACGCGTCGGCCGACAAGTCACCGTTCACGCTGGTCGCCGACGTGCGCAGCGACGGCACACCGGTGGCGATCGAAGTCCAACCCGCCACGCCCGTTGCCAGCTGTTTCGCCACCTGGTTCGGCACCAACACCTTGCCACCGCCACCGACCCTGCCGGACACGCCGACCTATCCGCTCGAAATCGACGTCAGCATCACCCCGTGACCGCTGGACGGCTGCTGCGCTGCGCGACTCTGTCGACAGCCCGGCTTGATGCGGCACGCCCACCCGCAACGCGTTAGCATCGAGCATCCCTGGTCGAGGAACCGCCCCATGCAACGCACCACACTCATGCTTGCGCTGGCCCTTGCCGCCGGCGCGGCCCTTCCGCTGCACGCCGCCGACACCGCCCAGACGCTGACGCAGCAGGAGCTGGCGCAGGTCACCACGTGGCGACGCGACATCCACCAACACCCCGAGCTCAGCAATCGCGAGACGCGCACTGCCGCACTGGTCGCCGCGCAGTTGCGCAAGCTCGGACTCGAAGTGCATACCGGCGTTGCCCACACCGGCGTGGTCGCCCTGTTGCAGGGCGGTCATCCAGGGCCGCGGCTGGCCCTGCGTGCGGACATGGATGCGCTGCCGGTCACCGAGGAGGTGGCGCTGCCGTTTGCCTCGACGGCGCACGGTACGTATCGCGGCAAGACGGTTGGCGTGATGCATGCCTGCGGCCACGATGCGCACACCGCGATGTTGCTTGGCGTCGCCACGGCGCTGAGTGGCGTGCGCAAGGATCTGCACGGCTCGGTGTTGTTCGTGTTCCAGCCGGCCGAGGAAGGTGCGCCGGCAGACGAGGAAGGCGGCGCCTCGCTGATGCTGAAGGACGGCGTGTTCAAGGATTTCAAGCCGGATGCGATGTTCGGCATGCATGTGGTCAGTGCGCTCAACGTCGGCACGGTGGCGGTGCGGCCCGGTCCGACCATGGCCGGCTCGGACTGGTTCCGCATGGTCGTGCACGGCCGCCAGACGCATGGCGCGATGCCATGGAACGGTGTCGACCCGATCGTGACCGCGGCCGAAATCATCAGCACCGCGCAAACCATCGTCAGCCGCAAACTGGACATCGGCACGCTGCCGGCGGTGCTCAGTTTCGGCATCGTCGAAGGCGGCGCGCGCTACAACATCGTGCCCGATACCGTGGAACTGCAAGGCACGTTGCGCACGTTTGATGTGGGCATGCGCCAGCAGGCCATCGACAACCTCAACCGCATCGCCACGCACATTGCCGCCGCGAACGGCGCCACGGTCGACGTCGAGCTGCCAGTCGGTGACAGCAATCCCGTGCTGAGCAACGATCCGGCGCTCACCGCACGCGTAAAGACCAGCATCAGCGCCGCCATTGGCGCCGAGCACGTGATCGAGGCCAAGCCGTGGATGGCCTCCGAAGACTTCGCCTACTTCGCGCAGGAGGTGCCCAGCGTGTACTTTTTCGTCGGCGCCACACCACAGGGGCAGGACGCGAGCAAGGCGCCCGCCAATCATTCGCCCAAGTTCTTTCTCGACGAAGGCGCGTTGAAGATCGGCATGGAATCGATGCTGCAGGCCAGCCTCGACTATCTCGGTACGTCGAAGTCCTGAGTGGCGGCGATGCGCGGCCGTACGCCCAGCTGCCGCAGTCGGTGCGTGGCAAAAGGGCAGGACAGCCCTCTTCAACACCCTGTCAGAGTGGATAGCCGACGGACAGCATGAGCGTGTTGTTCCAATAGCCGGAGCTGCCGGTGCTGACGTCGGAAGCCGCGGAGCTGCGTCCCAGTGCGAGCCGGAGTCGACCGTTGTGCGGCAGGCGGCCATCGAGCGACAGGTTCACCGTATAGACGCTCGCTGCCGCACCGTCGATGACCTGTCGGCCCGCGCCAGCGGTAGCTCGCAACTTCCAGTCTGGATCGAATGTGTACACCCCGACCAGGTTGAACTGGACCGTGCGATAACTTGCCGGATTGAAATAACCCCCCCGACTGGGGCGACTGCTGTGGAAGACCCGCGTGGACAGCTCCGCACCAAGAGCCGCCGTGGTAGCGGGAATGTCATAAGGACTCAGCCGGATGCGCAACGTGCCGCCGTCGCGCTGGTTGCCATCGCTGAAGCGCTGGTGATACCAGGTAGGCAGCACGTACCAGCGGGTGGATGGGCGCAGACTCGCACCGAGACTGTAGGTGTCGTAGATCAGGCGATGGTCGATCGCCACATCCGACAGGAGGGGTGCGCGTTCCGCCGCCGCGGTAAAGCCAAGTCTGTCGCTGGACTGCAGCGTCCAGCTGGCGTTGCCCTGCAGGTACTGCCAGCCGCCGGCGCGCCCCGGGCCCAGATCAAGATTGACATAGTGCATGTCGTCGATGCGCCACTGCGCGGTCAGCGACAAGCTGCTCACCCGCCGTGCAAGCTGACCATCCGTCACTCGCGTCGACCCGGCGGCCACGCCCCAGGTCTGCACCAGCGCGCCGTTGGCGAAAGGTGCGAACCGGAACGCGCTGTCGAGGCTGTAGACGCTGAGGCCCTCGCTGTCGTGGCTGTAGCCGAAGCTGCCCTCCAGTTGCGGTGCCAGGGCATAGCGCATGTCGTCCTGCAAAAGCCGGTATTGCGTGCCGACATACCCGCTGGCCACGGGGGGCGAGACCGCCTGCAGATAGGCCGTGCTCTTGTCCTGCCAGCCGAGCGTCTGCACGGCACGCAGCAGCTCCAGCGTGGGCCGGACCTGACCCTTGGCGAACGGAGCCACCAGCGCATAGGCCGCGCGAGGACGATCCTGCGCATTGAATGACTGCGCCAGTCCGGTATCGGCCGCTTGCCGTGCCTGCGCATCACCGGCGCGCTCGCGAGCCATCCGGAAAGCCGTTTCCGCCGCGGGATAGTCGCCAAGCCACAGTACCGACTGGCCGAGGCCCATGGCCGCTGCATAGGCATCCTCGCGTTCGCCATCCGGATGCGCCAGCGCAGCGGCGAACAGCACGCGCGCCTGATCAGGCTGTCCGGCCTCCAGCGCGGCGCGACCTTCGCGGATGCTGGTGGCCATCGTGGTTGTCTGAGCATGTACGGCCGTGGCCAACAGCAGGGGCAGTAGCGCCAGATACGACCTCATTTGGTACCCCAGCGCTTGCGCAGGTTCAGTATTTCGGACAGATAACCCAACACGCAGCCGGGCTGCAGCACGATGCCGTAGAACAACGAATAGACGAGGAAGCCGACCGGATTGCGGCGCACCTTGAGTCCCTGCGCCTCGAACATCCGCGACTGGATGAAGAACATCAGGTAGTTGACGACACACGCCAGCGGCAGCACCAGCAGGGTCATCGGGCCCGCCACCCAGTAGATGCCGAACAACGCCAGCACCAGGCCCGGGATGAAGAACAGCGTGTACACCACATCCATGTAGGGAAACAGCAGGTTCCACCAGATGAAGATCGTGCTCATGCGCCAGCGGAACAACAAACGGCCGTACACCTTGAACGCTTCGATCAACCCGCGTGACCAACGCTGCCGCTGCCGGATGAACTGTTTGAGCGTGGTGGGTGCGTTGGTGAAGGAAATCGCGTCCTCGCAATAACCCACCCGATGACCCTGGTTGAGGATGGCCCAGGTCAACACAATGTCCTCGCCCACCGACTCTGGCCAACCGCCGAGCTGGCGCAGCACATCCGTGCGGTACAGCGAGAAGGCGCCCTGCGCCACCAGGGTGCCCTGGAACAGGCTTTGCAGCCGCTTGATCGCGGCAATGCCGTGGAAGTAGTCCCACTCCTGGATTTTCGTGATCAGGTTGAAGCGCGAATTGCGCAGCAGCACGCTGCCGGCCACTGCTGCCGTGTTCGGCGGATCGCTGAGGAAACGCCCGACGAGGTGCTTCAGCGCATCCCGGTACAGATACGAATCGCCATCCAGGGTGATCGTCAGCGGATGGCTGGCCAGCTTGAGGCCCTCATTCAGCGCGTTGGCCTTGCCACCGTTGCGCGCCAGGTCGATCACGCGCAACCACGGATAGTCGACGCCTGCCAACAGCTCCCCGGTGGCATCGGTCGAGCCGTCGTTGATCACCAGTACCTCAAGCGGTGCCGGGTAATCCTGTTTATCCAGGCTGGCGAGCGTGGAGAGGATGGAGTCCTGTTCGTTGTAAGCAGCCACCAGCACGGTGACACCTGGAAACGACGTGATCGCAGCCCGCCGCGGACGCCGATCGAGCAGCAAGCCCAACACCAGGAAGGCGTTCATGAAACCCGGCAGGATCGCAATGCCGAAAATGACCAGGTGGGCAAGGATGTCGCCCACGATCAGTGACAGTTCGTCGATCCAGTGCTGCGCCAGCAGATACGAAGTCACCGCCCACGCCAGCGCCACGACGAGCGTGATGGCGAATTTCATGCGCACTGACAGATAACGATGCCGGTGCCAGGCGCCATTCGCCACAATCGCGCCAGAAGCGCCGATGGGAGCATCCAGCGTCGGTCGCATGAACTCGCGGGCGTGCAGGCTCTTGGGCATGATGTCTAAGGGCGGTCCGGCCAAGTTGGCGTTGAAAAGAAGCCCGCAGCTACCCCCGGCGACCGATCTGACCGGTCGCTGTTGATGGCGTCGTGGCGTGAAGATTCGAATGAGCTGCATTAACCTGCAGCTCGACTCTGTGCCTCCAGATGCAAGCAGTTACTATGCCAAGTACGTGAGACCGAGCCCGATCCAGCGGATCCCGGCGCGATGCAGCCAGCCTCGCCGGCCTGGCCTCAAACGCCGGTGCGTCCGGTGC
Source organism: Rhodanobacter sp. (assembly GCA_036566165.1). GTDB lineage: Bacteria > Pseudomonadota > Gammaproteobacteria > Xanthomonadales > Rhodanobacteraceae > Rhodanobacter. The sequence continues at coordinate 9,180 of DATCWU010000187.1, forward strand.
ATGGCTAGCGGCGTAGCCAGAGCGACATATCCGGACACAAATGGACCAACCATGACTGGCCTGCCCCATCGGAATTGAGGGCGGTCCACCGGGAGCAGCGCGATTCCCGCGACACACACGCCTACGGTGGGGATTGGCAACCCATCGAGTGGCAGGACACCAGGAGCCAGTCGGGCTCTGGTTGGCCGGTGTGCGAATCCGTCTGTGCGGTCCTTAATTCCTGCCGATTCTTGGTGCATGGAGCCACTATGAATTGGCAAGACGGCAGAAATTTGCATCAGCGAACATTCCTGCGCGGCCAGGAAACTGCGCCGCGCGCCCTCGGGCTCGACGCACATCTGGCCTGCATCCAGCTCGACGACCACAGCACGTTCCAGGTTGATGCGCGGATTCAGCGACGATCCATGACGACCCATGGCGCCCGATAGTCGGTGAGTGCGGCGGCGATCGCCTTTGGTGAACTTGCGCTGGGCGTTGCCCTGACCTACTTCGCCTTGCCCTGGTTCGCTACCGCCGCCGTCTTGGCCGCGATGGCGGCGGCGTCGCCCAGGTAATAGTGGCGCAGCGGTTTCAGCGCGTCGTCGAATTCGTAGACCAGCGGCACGCCGTTGGGCACGTTCAATTCGACAATTGCGGCAGCGGAAATGTCGTCCAGATACTTCACCAGCGCACGCAGCGAATTGCCGTGCGCGACCACCAGCACGCGCTGGCCTGACCGTATGGCCGGCGCCAGCACCTCATGCCAGTACGGCAACACGCGGGCCACGGTGTCTTTCAGGCATTCCGTGTCCGGAATCTGACCGGGTGCCAGCGCGGCGTAGCGCGGATCGCCGACCGCCGTGTTCGCCGCGTGCTCCAGCGGCGGCGGCGGCACGTCATAGCTGCGCCGCCAGATCTTGACCTGCGCCTCGCCGTATTTCGCCGCCGTGTCGGCTTTGTTCAATCCTGTCAACGCGCCATAGTGGCGCTCGTTGAGGCGCCAGTCGGTGAGCACCGGCAGCCACATCGCGTCCATCGCCTCCTGCACGCCCCACAGTGTGCGTACCGCGCGCTTGAGCACGGAGGTGTGGGCCACATCAAACGCGTAGCCGGAGGCCTGGAGCAGCCGACCGGCCTCGGCCGCCTCCTCTTCGCCTTGTGCGGTGAGGTCAACATCGGCCCAACCGCTGAAGCGATTGTCGAGATTCCACTGTGACTGGCCGTGGCGAATGAACACGAGTTTGTGCATGAGCTATCCATCATCAAGGTGCGCTGAGCGGGCGATGGTGGGGCGACGGCCGTGCAACGTCAAACCCGCACCCTGCCACAGGTCATGGCAACCTTCGACGCCGGCGCGGCATCTCAGGCCGCGAAGCAGGCGTTTGACGTCGCGCCGCGCGCCGCGTTATACGCATCGCGGACATGACATCCGACGCAGAGCTTTTCCTCGCCATCGCGTCAAAAGCCCCACCCACGGAGACTGCCATGCATCACACTTCACGCGCCTTGCTGCTCGCCGCACTCGCCCTCGGCCTACCCAGCCTGGTCATGGCGCAAAGCGGCGACATCGACAAGATCAACGGCTCGGTACAGGTCACGGCCGGGCAGAGTGCCGGCGCCGTAAGCACGGTCAATGGCTCGGTCCACATCAACGCCGGCGCCCATGCGCGCAACGCCAGCACCGTCAACGGCTCAATCCAGCTTGACGAGCACGCCACGGCTGACGCGCTGAACACGGTCAACGGCAGCATCACCCTGGGTGCGGATAGTCGCGTCAAAGGCGCTGCCACGTCGGTGAACGGTCGCATGCAACTGGCACCGGGGGCAGAGGTTGGCGGCAAGCTGAGCAACGTCAACGGCACCATCACGCTGGATCGCGCGCACGTTGGCGGCGGCATCGAGACCGTCGGTGGCGACATTACCGTGGGTGCCAACTCACGCGTGGAAGGCGGCATCCTGGTCAACAAGCTCACCGGCTGGTTTCACTGGAACACGACTCCCCCGCTGATCATCATCGGCCCACATGCCGTGGTGCAAGGCACCCTGGAATTTCGCCGCGCCGTGGTGCTGAAGGTCAGCGACAGCGCGCAGATTGGGCCGGTGCAGGGCGCAACGGTGGTGAAGTTCAGCGGCGCCACGCCGTAGGCCAACGCGCGGCCAAGCCAACCTGCATCACGTGCGCCGGCACACACACCCCGCCGCCCCGCAGCGGCGGGCACTGCCCGCCTAGGACAGCCAGTCGCGGGGCTGCAGGTAAGCGGCCAGTTGCGCTTCCGCTGAGCCGGGCTCCGGGGTGTAGGCGTATTCAAAACGCACGCGCGGCGGCAGGCTCATCAGGATCGATTCGGTGCGTCCGCCCGACTGCAGGCCAAACAAGGTGCCCCGGTCATAGACCAGGTTGAATTCCACATAGCGGCCACGCCGATACAGCTGGAATTCGCGCTCGCGGTCGCCGTAGGGTGTGTCCTTGCGGCGCTCGACGATCGGCAGATACGCGTCGAGAAAACCCTGCCCGACGTCACGGGTGAACGCAAAGCAGCGTTCGAAACCACCCTCGTTCATGTCGTCATAAAACAAGCCGCCGACACCGCGGGTTTCGTCGCGATGCTTCAGATAAAAGTATTCGTCGCACCACTGCTTGTAGCGTGGATAGACCTCTGCGCCATATGGCAGGCACAGCTCACGCGCCACCCGGTGCCAAGCGCGCACATCTTCGTCGTACGCATAGAACGGGGTCAGATCGAAACCACCGCCGAACCACCACGCCGGTGCCACACCATCCTTGCTGGCCTCGAAGTACCGCACATTGGCGTGCGCGGTGGGCACGTATGGATTCCTCGGGTGCAGGACCAGCGACACGCCCGTGGCGATGAAACTGCCGCCAGCCAACTCCGGCCGGTGCGCGGTTGCGCTGGGTGGCAACGGCTGCCCGGACACCCGCGAGAAGTTGACGCCCGCCTGCTCGAACACCGCGCCATCGCGCAACACGCGGGTGCGCCCGCCGCCGCCAGCCGTGCGCGTCCATGCATCTTCCACAAAATGCGCGCCACCGTCCGCGCGCTCGATTGCCGCACAAATGCGATCCTGCAACTCGCGCAGAAAACTCTCGGCCTGATCGGCTTGCTGACTCATGGCATCACTCGTTCGTCGAATGCGCTGAGCTTAGCAAGCCGGGTGCGGCCCCAGCTGCGGCGCAACGCCACGGCGACCTGCGGCAGATCAACCGCGACGCGGACTGTGCTGCAGGTTGGTGTTGATATCGCCGGTCAGGTACCGAATCCATACCAGATAGCGGCCGTTGATTTGCTGCACCCCGGCGACGGTGCCCGCATCCAGGCCACGACTGTCGACATAGCTGACCCGCACCCGCCGGTCATCGTAATCAACGCGGATCCGCGCCTGATTGCCACGCAGATACAACGTGGCGTCGACCCGGCCGGGTTGCCGCGCACTGATCATCCAGTTGCGATACATCAGTGCCTGCTTGATCGCCCGCTGCACCGCCGCCTGGTCCACCCCGGCCGGCACGTCGATCGGTGCCGGGTTCACCAGTGGGTCCGCCCACGCCAGCGGTATGGCGGTCACCACGAGCAGTGCCAGGGCGGCCATCAGTGTTGTCAGTTTCATGCTGTTCTCCCCGGCAGCGACCAGGTCATGGGTCATCGCCACTTCGGGCCACGCTGCTCAATTGGCCGAGATCAATTCCAGATTGCGCGCAATATCGCCACTGAGAAACTTCATCCAGCCCATGTAGTTGCTGTGGATCAGGCGCTCGCCATTCTTCTTCACTGCCGGTCAGCGCAGGCGCGAACGCAAGCGCTGGCGACCGGTCAGCTGCGCCCAACGCATGCCGACATCAATCCACATCAGGTATGTAGCCTCCAGCAGCAATGCCGCGACGTAGCGTGCACGCCGCGGCAACACCGGTTCGGCGGCAATCGTGACGCAGGAAAAACCCAGGTAGCGGGCCAACAACTGACAGCGCGCCAGGTGGTAACGGCTGCTGACCAGCGCCACCGGTGGCAGCTGCGCATCCGGCACCTGCGTGCGCAGCAGCATGCGGGCCTGCCGCAGATTCTCCAGCGAATCAATCGATTCCTGTTCCAGCTCGACGCGCACGTCCGCCGACAATCCGTGGCGCTGCAGCCACTCGTAGCCCGCAGCGGCTTCACTGCGCGTCCCACTATTGCAGCCACCGAGCAACAAGACGCGCTCAACTTTCTGTGCGCGCGCCATTTTCAGCAGGCGGCGCAGGCGCCAGCGGTAATCGCATTGCGGCAGGCCGTCATGCAACTGGTAGCCAAACACCAGCACCACCATGCGCCGTGGCACTACCAACGGACTGCGCACCGCAACCCGGCACACATGAATCAGATAGCCCAACCACACCATGCCGGCACTCAACAGCACCGCCAACAACGTGCCCAGCGCCGCGTACTGCACGTCACGATCGCCCAGATAGCGCCATGCGCTGCGCGTCGCCGGGACACTCGATGACAAGGGCACAGCAGAACCTCGATCCGGGAATCAGCCCAGCTTAGCGTCTCCGCGCAGGTTCGCGGCACCTTCATGCAGCACTCGCCACGATGGGCTTCGCTGCGCGAGTGCCGGACAGCGATCAGCCACCGCGCATCTCGCCGTTCTAGGAGCGTGGGCGGTAGATAACGTTCGAGGCGAGAAGGCCTATGCGCGAGGACAGTTTTTCGACACTTCGCCGGCCCATAGTGGTTCTATGGGCCAAGAAGCGGCGGAAAAATGGACCGCGCAGAGGCCTTCGCAGCCCGGACGGCTTCTACCGCCCACGCTCCTAGGCAAGCAGGACAATGACCGTTACGCTTTTCCGATGCCCGCTTCGATGACCCCTTTGGCGATTACCGCGTACACCGCTACTTCGGCCATGGGCTGCGGGCTGCACGCGCATCTGGACACCTTGCGCAGTGAGCGCACGGCACTGCGCGCAAATGATTTCAGCCGCGTACCGCTGGCATGCTGGATTGGACGGGTTGCTGGCGTGGAAGACGCACCGCTGCCACCGGCGCACAGCGTCTGGGAATGTCGCAACAATCGACTGGCGTGGCTTGGGCTGCAACAGGACGACTTTCTCGCGCATGTACTGGCTGCGCGCGCACGTTACGGCGCGCAGCGCGTCGCGCTGCTGCTGGGTACCTCGACCGCGAGTATCGGCGCCACGGAGGAGGCTTACCGCACACTCGACGTCGACGGCGGGTTTGCCACCGCCATGCTGCGCCCGGCGATCCACGCGCCGCATTCGTTATCGGCATTTGTCGCCGCGGCACTGGAACTGGAGGGACCATGCCTGACGATCTCCACTGCGTGCTCATCCAGCGCCAAGGTGTTTGCCAGCGCCGAGCGCATGCTTCGCCTCGGCCTGATCGATGCGGCTGTCGTTGGTGGCGTGGACACGTTGTGTGACAGCGTGCTGTTTGGCTTCAATGCGCTGGAACTGGTAGCGCGCGAACCGTGCCGGCCATTTGACGCGACCCGTAACGGCATTTCCATCGGCGAAGCGGCCGGCTTTGCCTTGCTGGAACGCCTCGACACGGCGCCAGACGCACCACAGTTGATCGGCTACGGCGAATCCAGCGACGCCCATCACATGTCCACTCCGCACCCGGATGGGCTTGGCGCCGAACTGGCATTGCGTGCGGCACTGGCCCACGCTGCCCTGCAACCGGAGCAGGTCGATTACATCAACCTGCACGGTACCGCCACCGTCAAGAACGATGCAGTGGAAGCGGCACTGGTCGGCCGCGTTTTCCCTGTCGGCACGCGTGCCAGTTCCAGCAAGGGCTACACCGGCCACACGCTGGGTGCTGCCGGCATCCTCGAAGCGGCGATCACGCTGCTGGCGATCGAACACGAGCTGATTCCCGGCAATCTTGGCGGCAGCACACCTGATCCTGCTTGTGGCGCGCAGTTCATCTGGCACAACGAGCAGCGACGCGTCGAGGTGGCACTCAGCAACTCCTTCGGCTTCGGCGGCAACAACGCCTGCCTGGCCTTTGCCCGGGCGGGGTTTCACGCATGAGTGCGCTGCGGGTGTATGTGGAGGGCATCGGCGTCTGGTCGCCGCAACTGGCTGACTTTGCCGCGCTCGGCCGCGTGTTGGCGGGGGCCACACCGACCCCATTCACCGCCCACCCCGGCGCCACGGTCCTGCCAGCCAACGAGCGACGACGCGCACCGCAAAGTGTGCTGCTGGCGGTGGAAGTGGCGCAACAGGCGGTGGCGATGAGCAGGCGGGAGGCGGCTACGCTGCAGTGCGTGTTTGCCTCGGCGGACGGCGATCAGGCCACTACCGATTACATGTGCACTACGCTGGCACAGACGCCGACCGAACTGTCGCCGACGCGCTTTCACAACTCCGTGCACAACGCGCCAGTCGGTTACTGGACCATTGCCATCGGCTGTCACGCGGCATCTACCGCGGTGGCAGCCCAGCGTGCCAGCTTCGGCGCGGGCCTGCTCGAAGCGGCGAGCCAGGTGCTGGGCGAACAGCAGCCGGTGTTGCTGGTATGCAGCGATACCGCCGGTACCGGCCCCCTGCGCGAAGTCACCGGTTGCAATCGGGCATTTGGTTGCGCCCTGGTACTGGCGCCCGACCACGGCGCGGCGGCCCTGGCCCGACTTGAGCTGCAACTGACACCCCCCCGTCCCGACACCCCGTTGGACGAACCGCTGGCCACGTGGCGTGCAAACAATGCGTCGGGACCGGCGTTGGCCTTGCTGGCACTGTTGACCCAGAGCGCTGGCCACTGCCAAGTGGCAGCAGCGGCTAAACTCGGGCTGCAGATCGACATGGAGAGCGTCGTGTGAACACCATTACTGCGCGCTGGTGCGTACTGATTCCCTGTCTCAACGAAGCGGCCGCCATTGAATCGGTGATCAGGTCGGTGCTCGCGCTTGGCGCACCCGTGATCGTGGTCGACGACGGCTCGGACGACCGCACACCGGAGATCGT
>DATCWU010000196.1:0-8438 GCA_036566165.1 Rhodanobacter sp.
CCGGTGAGGGCTCCAGCCAATTGGGCATTGCTGGACGATGACGCACCTGTTTCAGCCGTGTCGCCGCCGGATGCGGACGATCCGGGCTCGTTTGGCATCGAAAAGCTCAGCGCGGCGGATTTCCTCGCCCCGAAAGTGGCGAAAGTTGCGAGCAATTTCGAGCCGGTAATGAATCTGGAGCTCGTGTCGATGGAAGAGGCCGTTGCGCCGCAGGCCATCCATGCGGCTGCGGAAATGCAGCTGGATGAGTTGCACATGGCGTTGCCGCGGCTGGTGCTGACCGGCGCCGCTGCGGACGGAGCGGCTGCCGCCGCCGCTTTTTTTGCGGCATTACCGGCAACTTCGCAGCTGACGTTCCTGCATGTTCAGCACTTGCATGGGCAAAGTGTCGCAGCCCTGGTAGGGCAGCTGGCAACGGTCTGTCCGTTGACGGTCCGGTTGGCAACGGATGGCGGCTTCACGCAGCCGGGGGAAGTGCTGGTCGCGCCGCCAGCGCAACGGGTTCGTGTGCATCGTGATGGTCGGGTTGAGCTGCAGCCGGGCCCAGGCGCGACACCGGAACCGTCCATTGATGACAGCTTCACGTTGGCCGCCGAAGGTTTTGGTCGCGATGCACTGGCGATCGTATTTTCCGGCCGCGGTGCAGACGCAGTCGCTGGTGCCCAGGCGATCCGTGAGCATGGTGGCAGCGTGTGGGTGGAGTCGACGGCCACCGGATATGCCGGCATGGTCAGCGAGATTGCCGCCGGCGGGCCGATCGATTTTTCCGGTACGCCGCCAGAGCTTGCGGCGCGTCTGATTGAGGTGTTTCCATGAGTGATGCACTGCCCCGCGAAATACGCTGCGTGCTGGTGCCGGTGGGCAACGTGCGCTTGTTGTTACCAAACTCCACCATTGCCGAGGTGATAACGCAAACCAGGGTCGAGCCCATGCTGAATGCGCCTCCGTGGTTGCTTGGGCGTATTGCCTGGCGTGGCTGGCGTGTGCCGCTGGTGTCGTTCACGCAGTTGGCAGGGTTGCCGGAAGCTGATGCGGAACTGAGTGTGCGCGTGGCCGTGCTCAAGACCCTGGGTGGTGATCCGCGCTTGCCGTTTGTCGCGGTTGTCACGCAGGGCTTCCCGCGGTTGACCGTGCTCAATGCGGAGCTGATCATTCCCACCCACGATGGCAAACCGTTGCCGTCTGGTGTGCGTGCGCAAGTGTTGGTGCGTGACGATGTGGCGGTGATTCCGGACATCGAGTGGATCGAAGCTGCCGTTCTGGAGCTCCTTGCGGCTGCCGGCCTGGGGGCGACGCCGGCAGCAGACGGCACTGATACGACGCATGCCGAGGGGGCGCCAGACGCGGGTGCCGACCACGCCGGCGGCGCCCGCGCACCCGGCTACGGAGCCGATGTCCCCGGATGGGATGCTACCGGCGTTTAGTCTTTCGATTGGCCGTCGTTACCGCGCGCTCAGCCATCGCCGTGTACCGCTTGCAGTGCGGCGAGCGCGGCCAGCCCGGCAGTTTCTGTGCGCAGAATGCGGGGTCCCAGGCGCAGGGCGTCGAAGCTGGCCGCGCGCAACGCGCGAATGTCGCGATCCCCCAGGCCGCCCTCCGGGCCTACCACGAGTACGCCGCCGGGTGTTGCAAAGTGCAGTGTGCGTACCGACTTGTGTGCTTCAGGCAGCAACGACAAGCGCAAGCCGCTATCGGCGGTCAGTTGTTCCAGCCACGCTTCCAGCGACAGCGCGGGATCAATCCGGGGTACCCGGGCCCGCCCGCTTTGTTCGCAGGCGCTGATCGCCACAGTACGCCAGCGCGCCAGCCGCTTTTGCGCCCGCTCCGTATCCAGGCGCACTTCCGAACGTTCGGTCAACAGCGGCACGATACGCACGACACCAAGCTCGGTCGCCTTTTGCACAATCCAGTCCATCTTTTCGCCGCGAGCAATGCCTTGCGCCAGCGTCAGCGCCAGGGGCGATTCATTGTCCACTGGGTGCGCCGACTCGACGCGCACGCTGACCTCACGCTTGTTGGCGACGAGGATGAGTGAGCGGTAATCGCAGCCGTCGCCGTTGAACAGCGTGATCGCGTCGCCGGGCAAGAGGCGCAATACGCGCGCGACGTGTTCCGCCGCCTGACCGGCCAGGGGCAACTCCGTATCGACGGTCAGTGGCGAATCCACATGGATGCGGGTGGTGTGCATGGCCTGGCGCATAACAAAAAATGAGCATAGCGGAGGTGAGCCGACGGCAGTATCCCGCTCGACTGCGACTGCCCGTTTCGCTGCCTGAACGGCGGTATGTGCCGGCATTGCCGGACATCGCGAATACGGGCACGATAGAGGCGTCGCCACTCTGTGGAGGATCGACACATGTCCAGACTCGTTTCCACGCTTCCCCTGCTGGCGCTCGCGTCGGCCCTGGCTGCCAGTTCGGCTTTTGCCGCGCAGTCGGTGCCGGCCCCTGTCGACCACAGCAGTCAGAAGACTACTACCGCAACGCCGCCGGTCATCCAGCCAGGCGATGCTGCATGTTTGCGTAACACTGGCAGCCTCATTCGCGCCAAGCCCGGCCAGTGCCTGCCAGTGGTCGGACGCAGCTATAGCGGCGAAGAATTGCGGCGCACTGGCACGCAAAATACAGCGCGGGGATTGCAAATGCTGGATCCCAGCATCAGCGTCGGGCATTAGGCGGGATCAAGTGGTCGCCGCTTCAGGCAAGTTCGGGCAGCGGCGCCCGAGCGATACGCCCTGCTGAGCGTTGAGCAGGTTGGTCTGTTCCCGGCGCGTACGCCCCGCACTCCGGCAAGGGGTTTGCCAGTGGTGGCGCATCTTGCGGATGCGCCGCATTTCAGCCTGTCGCGCGGGGTATCCAGTTATGCTCGGCGTGGCGCAGTTGCCGATCAGATCAACTCATGCAGATGGCTGAAAGTAGACGCTTGCGCCGATGGCAAAAGATCGTGCTGGTTGTGGTGGTGGCGCTGTTGCTGACAGTGGCGCTGGGATGGTTTTTCCCGGCGCGCTGGGCGTTGGCGTGGATGGCGCCGCCATTGCACGGCTTGCGATTGCAACAAGTGCACGGTTTGCTCTGGAATGGTCGGGCCGAGCAGGTGTTGCTTGCTGATGGGAGTGTGCTTGGTCACGTGCAATGGCAGGTGTCGCGGCGTGCACTGTTTGCAGCCGCGCCATTGCAGGTGGATTTTGCTGGTCCGCAACTGGCGTTTTCCGGCCGTGTGCAGAAGGAACCGAACGGCCGGGTGCGTTGGGACAATGTGCAGTTGCGTGTGAACTTGGCGCTGTGGCGACCGCCCGCGGCCACCGCGTGGGGCCAGCCCCGTGGCAAGTTGCAGATGACGGCGAGTCACGCCGTGCTGCAGGGCGGATGGCCGCTGCAGCTCGACTTGCGTGCGCATTGGCGCGATGCGGCGGTGCTCACGCATGGCGGGAAGGTCACGTTGGGCGCGTTCGATTCGCACGTCACGGCACGTGCCGGCGTGGTCGACGCAACTGTCAGCGACGTTGCCGGTGGCCCACTGCAAGTACGGGGCACGTTGCGACTCAGCCCCCTTGGCTGGTCGCTGGACGCGCGCTTGCGTGCGCGCCGTGCGGATCCGGCCTTGCGGCACTGGCTGGCCACCCTCGGGGCCGCCGATGCGACGGGTACCGTGCATGTGCAACGTCGCGGGGGGCTCGCGTTGACGCCGCCAGCCGCGCCGACTTCCGCCGTATTCTCAACGCGCCCTCAGCAAGGATCACCATGAACTCCGAACAGCTGGCTGCCGCCCTGGTTGTCGCCCGTGAAGCCGCCGCTGCCGCCGCCGAAATCCTGCGTCATTACTGGCGGTGTGGCGTCACGGTGGAGCTGAAGGCGGATGCGACGCCGGTTACCGTGGCCGATCGTGAAGCCGAGCGCGCGATCCGGAAAATCCTCAAGGATGGCCTGCCACAAGCGGCAATCCACGGCGAGGAATTCGGCCTGGATGGTGAGCGCGGCGGGCTGTTGTGGCTGGTCGACCCGCTGGATGGCACCAAGAGCTTTGTGCGTCGCACGCCGTTTTTTTCCACTCAGGTTGCGCTGATGGAGGGCGACGAGTTGCTGCTTGGCGTGTCCAGCGCACCACTGTATGGCGAGACGATGTGGGCCAGTGCGGGTGCCGGCGCGTGGTGTGCTGACGCACGCGTGCGGGTGGCGGACACCAGCGTCATGGGTGCAGCGTCGATCTCCACCGGCAACATCCGGACCCTCACCAGCGATGCGCGCTGGGATGCGCTGGGTGCGCTGATTCGCGACAGCAACCGCATTCGCGGCTACGGCGATTTTTGCCACTACCACCTGCTGGCGCGCGGCAGTCTGGATTTGGTCATCGAGTCGGACGTCAACATTCTGGACATTGCCGCGCTGGCGGTGATCGTGCGCGAAGCGGGCGGCGTATTCACCGATCTCGAGGGCGCGTCGCCGGGGTTGGACACGCGCAGCGTGCTGGCGGGAACGCCGGCCATCCACGCGCAGGCATTGCAGCGCATGCGCGCGGCGCGCTGAGGTGGGCGAGCGCTCGCGCTAGAATGCCTGGATGCGCACACTCCCCATCATCCACGCCACCCGCGAGGCTGACGAAAGCCGCTTCCTGCGGGTGGAACAGCTTGACCTGGAATTCTCCAACGGCGAGCGGCGCACCTACGAGCGCATGAAGGCGAGTGGACCCGGCGCGGTGATCATCGTGCCGATGCGCGACGCACAAACCGTGTTGCTGGTGCGCGAGTACGGCGCGGGTGTTGGCCGCTACGAACTGGGCCTGCCCAAGGGGCGGCTGGATCCCGGCGAGACACCCGAGCAGGGCGCCAATCGCGAGCTGAAGGAAGAGGTCGGTTACGGCGCGCGCCGGCTGACCATCCTGCATCACCTGTCCTTGTCGCCGTCCTACATGACGCACATGGCGCACGTGGTGCTCGCACAGGAGTTGTACACGGAGAAACTGGTTGGCGACGAGCCCGAGGAGCTTGACGTGGTGCCGTGGCAGATGAGCGAGCTGCACCTCCTGCTCGGGCGTGACGACGTGACCGAGGGGCGCTCTATCGCCGCATTGTTCATGGCGCGCGAGCATCTGGCCGGACGCTTCGTGCGCCCATGAGTGGCGATCTCACTCTGGCGCGGCAGGTAGGGGAGATCGCGCGCGCCGCGGCGGCGGCAATCCTGGCGATCTATCACAGCGATTTTGCGGTGCAGACCAAGGCGGATGCTTCGCCCTTGACCGCAGCCGATCTGGCAGCGCAGCGCGTGATTCTCGCCGGCCTGGCGGCACTGCCGCCCACCTTGCCGGTGGTGTCGGAGGAAGCTCACGCCGCGGACTGGCCGCAGCGTCGGCAGTGGTCACGCTACTGGCTGGTCGACCCGCTGGATGGCACGCGCGAGTTCGTGAAACGCAATGGCGAGTTCACCGTTAACATTGCCTTGATCGAGGACCACTGCAGTGTGCTGGGCGCGGTGCTGGCGCCGGTCACTGGCGAGTTGTACGTGGCCGCGCGGGGTGCCGGCGCGTGGCTGCAGCTGCAGCCGGCCGCGCCATGGCAACGCTTGTCGACGCGCCCACTGGCGCGCCCCGCGGTGCTGGCCGGTAGTCGCTCGCATGGCAATCTGCCCACGGCCACGTTGAACGCCTTGCTAGGTGCCGATCATCAACGCGTGGCCATGGGTTCGTCGCTGAAGTTTTGCCTGCTCGCGCGCGGCGTCGCGGATGTCTATCTGCGGCTGGGTGCCACCAGTGAATGGGACACCGGCGCCGCGCAATGCGTGCTGCAGGAAGCCGGTGGTGCACTGCTGGATCTGCACGGTGCAGCGTTCGCGTACAACTGCAAGGAATCATTGCTCAACCCGGAGTTCATTGCCGTAGGTGACCCCACGGTGGATTGGGTCGCGCGTTTGCGTGGAGCCGGTTTGTGAGCGCGGATACGCCCGATACCGCTGCGTCCGCTGCCGGGAGTCGCTACAGCCTCGAAGAGCTGCTGGCGATCATGACGCAGTTGCGCGATCCGGAGCACGGTTGCCCGTGGGATGTGCAGCAGGATTTTGCTTCGCTGGCTGCGTACACGATCGAGGAAGCGTACGAGGTGGTCGATGCGATCGACCGGCAGGCGTGGAGCGACTTGCGCGATGAGCTGGGTGATCTGTTGCTGCAGGTGGTGTTTCACGCGCAGATCGCCCGCGAGTCCGGTTTGTTCGAGTTTGCTGATGTGGTGCATGCGCTCAGCAGCAAGTTGCGGCGTCGGCACCCGCATGTCTTTGGCGCGGTCAAATATACCGATCTCGCGGCGCAGAAGCAGGCGTGGGAGGCGATCAAGGCGCAGGAGCGGGCCGGCAAACAGGCGCAACCCGACCACAGCGCACTGGCGGGAATTTCTGCCGGCTTGCCTGAAGCACGCCGCGCGTTGAAGCTGCAGCAGCACGCGGCCCAGGCCGGCTTTGACTGGCCCGCGGCGCAGCCGGTGCTGGCCAAGCTGGTCGAGGAAGTGGAAGAAGTGCGCGTCGAGTTCGCCCGCGGCAGCGGCCCGGAACGGCTGGAGGATGAAATTGGCGACGTGTTGTTCGTGCTGGTGAATCTCACCCGTCACGCCCACGTGGATTTCTCCGCCGCGCTACGTCACGCCAATGCCAAATTCGAACGGCGCTTCCGGCAGATGGAACAGCTGGCCGCAGCCAACGGTGGCAACTTCGCGCAGCTCACGCTCGCCGAGCAGGAGCAACTCTGGCAGCGCGTCAAGGCGGCCGAACGCGCGCCTTGATGCGGCGCGCTGCCAGGTGGTCAGCGCACCGCGATGGCGTGTCGCTCAGCCCACTGGTGTTGCCGGTATGGGTGTCTTCCCGGTGCGCTGCTGCCAGTTGCTGCGCAGCTTTTCCCGTTCGCTGCGCATCCTGGCGTCGTTAGCCAGGTTCTCGTCCAGCCCCTTGCGCAGCGTGGCAATGGCCTGATCGACGTTTGCCGGCTGCGCTTGCAGTCGAGCCAGCCGGTGGTAGACGTAGTTGCGCACCCGCGGATTTTGCGAGCGGGCCAGCACGTCGTGGTACAACGCGGTCAGCTCCTTGCTGCGGCCTGCCTGCTGGTAGAGGCGTTCCAGTCCGCGCAAGTCGCCAATCACGCCGCCGCGTTCGCGATCCGCACCGTGGCTCCAGGCGTGGCGCGCGTGATGGGTGTCGGCGTGCTTGCGCATGGGCATGGTGCTGCGGGCAGCTGCCGTGCTTGTCGTTGGCGGTGCCACGGGAGCCGGGCTGTTCTGCGCGAAGGCGAAGGATGCCGAGCCGGCAAGCAGCACGGCCAGGGTGGAGGCAAGCAAAGTGGTGCGGTGCATGGTCGATCTCCAAGGTAGCTAGTCCACACGGACCTGTCGAAAAACGTGGTCGCCGCCCAAGCGTTGACTTGGGCATTTACGCTGCACTCAGCCATGCAACCATTTTTGCGCGTGCTGCATCCAAGCCGCTGTCACTTCCTGCTGGAGCTTCGTCATGCGTCATTTGCCGATCGCGGCCCTGCCGCTGGTTGTCGGGTTGTTTGCCACCGCTGCGCTGGTTCCCCGCATGGCGTCTGCCGCCGAGTGCAAGTACGAGGCGCCGCGCAACCTGCAACTTGATCTTGCCGGTGTGCAGTCAATACGCATCGAAGTCCACCGGCACGATCTGCATGTGCGTGGCACGACAGCGAACGGGCTTACGGCGACCGGCCGGGCGTGTGCGTCTGATCGCGCAGCACTGGACGGGCTGACGATCAACCAGCGCCGGGAAGGCAACCAGTTGCTGCTCGACCTCGGCAGCCAGGAGGGCACGGCGTTCCACTTGCTTGGTAATTCCTACGCCTATCTTGACGTCTCGGTGCAATTGCCAGCCAGCCTGCCAGTCATCTTGAACGTGGGCTCTGGTGATGCCGATGTCACCGGCGTGCAGCAGTTGCAGGCCCAGGTGGGATCAGGTGACCTGCACGTGCGCAACATTGCCGGTCGATTTGCCGCCAGCGTTGGCTCCGGCGATGTTGGCGCGGACGACGTTGGCGCGCTGGAGATTGGCGCGGTTGGCTCCGGTGACTTCAAGGCCTCCGGGGTGCGTGGCGACGTGCGTGTGGGCAGCATCGGTTCCGGCGATGTGCAACTGCGTCAGGTTGGCGGCAACGTGCGTGCCGACACCATGGGATCGGGTGACCTTGTCGTCGATGGCGTGGGTGGTGATTTCAGCCTTGGTGCGAAGGGTAGCGGCGATGTCAGCCATAGCGGTGTCAAAGGCAAGGTGAGCGTGCCACACGACGACGATTGAGCGTGGCCGTACGCCGGCGAGCGCACGCCGGAGTCGTCGTTGGGAGGTACGGACGGAGCGCGTGAACGGCATCGTCGCCGGCGCCATGGCGCGGCGTTGTCGCGGCGCGTGCGGTGTTGTCCGTGCTTATCCGTGCAGCCAGTGCAGCAGCAGATACACCAG
>DATCWU010000224.1:0-3296 GCA_036566165.1 Rhodanobacter sp.
GCGATGGGTCTGCGCGTTGCCATTGACCACCACCAGCACCACCGAGCCGCCGTCGGCATTCTGGAACGCCACGTTGTCGATGCCGTCAGCCGCGGCGCTGGATTTCACCCGCACCGCACCAGGCAGGACAAAGCGGCTGAAGTGGGCAAACGCGTAGTACTCGTCATTGCGGCTGACCGCGCCCGTGCCGGAGTCAATCGTGACGACGCCCTTGCAGGCATCACACCCACCGGCGTGCGGGCCATGCTGCTCATCCAGTGCCACATTCCAGTACACGACGCCGCGCGCCCAATCCCGGATTCCGGCCAGCAGGATATTGCGCGCGAACAGGAGCAATTCACCATTCTTGCTGGATGGCCAATCACCACCCGAACATTCCGTGATGTATGCGTCCTTTTGCGGAAACGCACGATGGACCTGGATTTGCGCATGCGGGTCGCCCTGATAGCAATGCCAGGCAATACCATCGATATAGCGCGCCGCAACGGGGTCAGCCAGCACGCTCAAGGGTTGCTCCGGTGCATTCCAGTTGTGGTCCCAGCCAAGGATGAGCGTTCGCGGGTGACGACTGGCCAGCGCCGGACCGAGGTAGCGGCCGATGATCCGCGCGCGTACGTCGGCGGGCAACTCCATCCCCGGGTAGGTCAGCGGCAGGAAGGTTGGCTCGTTCTGCACGGTCAGCGCAAAGATCGGGATGCCGTACTTGCGGAACGTATCGACGAAGCGCACCAGGTAGTTCGCGTAGGTGGCTTCGTATTCCTCGAACAACGTCCCGCTGATCAGGTTGGCACTGGTCTTCATCCACGCCGGGGCGCTCCACGGCGAGGCGATGATGCGCAGTTGCGGCTGGATGGCGAGGATGGCTTGTGTGACGGGTACGACATGGCGCAGCGCCACGGCAATGTTGAAGTGCTGCAGCTGCGGATCAACTTCGCCAGCTGCAAGGTCATCCAGGGTGTAATGCTGCAGCGAGAAATCCGACGCACCGATGGTCACGCGGAGCAAACTGAAGTTGAGCCCCGGCGGCGGACCAAACAGCTCGTGCAACAACGCGGTGCGCTGCGGCCCGCTCAGCTTGTTCTGCAGCAACCACGCCGACGAATCCGTCAGCGCCGCGCCGAAGCCGACCATGGTCTGATACTTCTGCTCAAGGTCGATAACCACGTCGGCCGCGGTCGGGGCCTGGTCGCTGGCCATCGCGTCGGGTTGCTGCGCCAGACGCAAGCGCCGGTCGGCCGTACTCAACCACACGCGGGCCACGGCCGCGACTTCAGCTGCCGGCGGGGCGGCCGTGGGCGCGATCACGGGCTGTCTGGCGCGCCACCAATAAATGACGACCAGCACCAGCAGCACCAGCACCCCGGCCGACGTCATCGCCAGCCAGCGGGGGATGCG
Source organism: Rhodanobacter sp. (assembly GCA_036566165.1). GTDB lineage: Bacteria > Pseudomonadota > Gammaproteobacteria > Xanthomonadales > Rhodanobacteraceae > Rhodanobacter. The sequence continues at coordinate 1,396 of DATCWU010000224.1, forward strand.
TCGGTGTTTACCCACGGCGGGTGCGTTCCTCATGGCAGCCGTGTGGCGGCGCCGCGGATAACCCCAAAATCACGGCGCACCCGTGGCCGGGCACGGCGCGTCCGGGTTGCTGCCAGCGACGATCCTGATGTCGGCAAAGGCCGCTGAAAACGGTGCCGTCGCCAACACCCCAAACGGCACATCGATGTGCGTGAGATCCGCGCCGGGGGCGATGAAACACTGCAGCGGGATCGACACCGTATGTCGCGTGCCCTTGGCGTAGGCCGCAAAGGTGCGCGTGACATCGACCGCTCTGGAGCAGTCCTCGCCACAGCCCAGGTAAACCTTGACTGCGCTGCGGGCGGGCGTGCCAATCACCACATCGAACTGCAGGGCCGCATGCGTCGCCACCAGTGGCATCAGGTTGGTGGCTTGCGGGCTTTGTGCAAAAAACCTGCCGGAGCCGTGCCAGGTAACGGACTTGGCGTCCTGCTGGGTGTTGACCTGCACCGTGCGCAAGCTCAACACCGGGTTCGTCGCGGGCCACTCGATAGCGGCGTTCAAATCCGCGCCCACGTCATGCGCGGTGTGACCCGCTTTGCCTGCGGCAAGGTACAGCGCGAACGGTGACATCGCGAGCGTATGGAAGATCGCCAGCGTCGAAGCCTTGGCGCACGCGGTGACATCGGCATGCGTCGGCAACGTCGGCAACTCGTGATGGCTCGGATAACGCAAACCGTAATCGCGGGCGAACAACCATTGGGTCGCGATCGCTTCGTCGGCGTCGGGACACGGCACGCCCGGCCACGGCATCGCCAGGGTGCCGGTGAAATTGAACGCCGGATGATCCGCGTCACTGGCAAACAGCAGATCGGCGATGCCCGCGCCTTCGGTGCCCGGCAGCCACGCGGCGACGAATGCATCGGTGTGGTTGAGCAAATCGTTGACGTACAGCGGCCGTCCGGACAGGAACACCGTAACCACCGGCTTGCCCGCCGCCGCCACTGCCTGCAACACGGCCAGGTCTTCCGGATAGCGGTCACTGTGGCGGACCGTGGCCGACGGAATCAGGTCGCCCATCGTTTCGGCGTAAGGCGTTTCCCCAATCACGGCGATGACGGCGTCGTAGCTTTTCAGGTCGACGCCCTGCGCAGTGGCACTGTAGGTGACGTACGCCGCGCCATCCGCCTCGCGGATGCCGGCAAGTACGCTGGCGCTGACCGGAAAGTCGGCGTTGCTGTTGCCCGTGCCCTGCCAGGTCAGCGACCAGCCACCGGATTGGTTGGCAATGCTGTCCGCACTCTTGCCGACCACCAGCACCTTGCTGCCACGCTTGAGCGGCAATACGTTGTGATTGTTCTTCAGCAGCACCAGCGACTCACGCACCGCCCGCCGCGCCAGCGCTCGGCTTTGCAGCAAATGCGCATCGCCGGCCCCGGCGCGCTGCGACGGGCGTTTGGCAAACACGCCCAGCTGCAACTTCGCCCGCACGATCCGGCGCACGGCGTCGTCGATCCGCGCCAGCGGGATCTCGCCGTCCTGCACCTGGCGCAGGGTGTTGGCGATGAACGCGCGCCAGTCATCGGGCACCATCACCATGTCGATACCGGCGTTGATCGCCTGGGGACAACTGGCATTGCTGCAGCCGGGCAACTGGCCAATCGCGTTCCAGTCGGACACGATGAAACCGGCAAACCCCATCTGGTCTTTCAACGCGCCGGTCAGCAGCGCGCGCGCACCACTCATCTTGCCGTAATTGACGCCAGCGGCCACGTCATCCCAACTGTTGTAGGACGCCATCACGCTGAGCACGCCCGCTTCCAGCGCGCCGAAGTAACCGGCGCCATGCACGTTGATCATGTCCGTGCGACTGACCTTGGCGTCGCCCTGGTCCTTGCCGTTTGCCGTCGCGCCGTCACCGA
>DATCWU010000230.1:0-6180 GCA_036566165.1 Rhodanobacter sp.
GGCGTGCGACTCGAACAGGTAGGTGTCGAGGTCGAAGTCCTTGATGTGCATCTTCGTGTGGAACATGTTTTCCTGGTACACGTTGACGTCGAACATCTCGTACTTCTGGCGGATGTGCTTGGCCAGGTAGTCCTGCACCGAGTTGATCTTGTGGTCGATGAAGTGCTTCTTGCCCTTCACGTCGCGGGTGAAGCCACGCACGCGGTAGTCGCACACGACGATGTCCGACTCGAAGCTGTCGATCAGGTAGTTCAACGCCTTGAGCGGCGAGATCACGCCGCAGGTAGCCACGTCGATGTCCGCGCGGAACGTGGCGATGCCGTTGTGCGGATGCGTTTCCGGGTAGGTATGGACGGTGATGTGGCTCTTGTCCATATGCGCCACCACCGCGCCCGCGATCGAGTCGCGGCCGAGCTTCTCGACCACCGGCTCCTCGGAGATCAGCATGGTCACCGAGGCACCCTGCGGGTCATAATCCTGACGCGCAATGTTGAGGATGTTGGCGCCGATGATCTCGGCCACGTCAGTGAGGATCTGCGTCAGGCGGTCGGCGTCGTACTGCTCATCGATGTATTCAATGTAACGTCGGCGCTGGTCTTCGGACACGGCGTAGCAAATGTCGTAAATATTGAAACTCAACGCCTTGGTCAGGTTGTTGAAACCCTGCAGGCGCAAACGCGGAAGTGATTTGACCACGAATGGCTCTCCGTGACCGACGACGGCCAGATATTCGGGGGCGGGTTAGCGACAAGGGTCCCCGCGATGGCAAGAAGCGTCGGCTGCAACATGACGCTACCCTTGTAGCCAGCGCACGACACGCAAACATCCCGCCGCCGCTGGCAATGGCGGAAGTATGCGGTAAAAGTCCGAAAAACTGAACCGGCGGTACCCGCAAGGGTTTGTCATAATGTCGAGGATTGCAGAGGCGGGGCCCGTACGCGCCGATGATCGCGCGCCGTGCCATTGTTGAAACTATCGATTGGGGATAATCGTGGCGCAACTCAAATATCAGCTTCAGCGGGCCTTCGAGAGTTCCCAGGCACCTTTGAGCCTGGCACCCGATCCGGCGTCGATGGAACGCTTCCTCGCACTGTGCCATCGCCGCCGCTACCCCGGCAAGACCGCGATCATTCGTCCCGGCGATCCGGCCAACACCTTGTACTACGTCATCGAGGGCTCGCTGACAGTGTGCACCGAGGACGAAAAAGGCCGTGAGCTGATCCTGGCTTACATCAGCCGCGGTCAGTTCATCGGCGAGATGGGCATGTTCGTGGACCAGGCACAGCGCGAATCGCTGGTACGCACGCGTACGCCGTGTGAAATGGCCGAGGTCAGCTACGAGCGACTGTTTCACCTGATGGAGGGTCCGCTGCGCGAAGAGTGTCCAAAGATCCTGTTCGCGGTCGGTTCGCAGTTGACCAATCGGCTGCTGCGCACCTCTCGTCAGGCCAGCCGCATGGCATTCATGGACGTCACCAACCGCATCTCGCGCACTTTGCTCGACCTGTGCCAGGAGCCCGATGCCATGACCCACCCGGAGGGCACGCAAATTCGCATTTCGCGCCAGGAAATCAGCCGCATCGTGGGCTGCTCGCGGGAAATGGTCGGGCGCGTACTCAAGCAGCTGGAAGAGCAGCGTATGATCGACGTCACGGGCAAGACCATCGTCTTGCGTGGCACGCGCTGAGGCACCCAGCTGCTGACCAATGCAGCGAGCACCGGTAATGCGAGCGAACGGAGTTTTTACCGCCGCTGAGCAAAGATGACCGCCTCCCACAGCGCACACAAGGCGACACGTGGACTTCACCCAGTTTTTCATTTTCGTGGGCATCGGGTTGCTCGCCCAACTCGTGGACGGCGCCCTGGGCATGGCCTATGGGGTGGTGTCGAATTCGATCCTGCTCGCGTTGGGATTGCCGCCAGCAGTCGCCAGCGCCACCGTGCACACCGCCGAAGTATTCACCACCGGTGTCTCCGGGGTATCACACGCGTGGTTCGGGAACGTGCGCCGACAACTATTCTGGCGACTGGCGATTCCCGGCGCGATCGGTGGCATCCTCGGCGCAACCTTCCTGGCGAACGTGCCCGGCGAAACGATCCGCCCGTTCGTCACCGCCTACCTGCTGATTCTCGGCGCGATGGTGTTGTTGCGCTCGTTCGGCAAGCGCCTGACGCGACACCAGGTACGGCATACCGGCTGGCTCGGGCTGATAGCTGGCACTCTGGACGCGATCGGGGGTGGTGGCTGGGGCCCGATCGCCACCTCTACCCTGATTGCCCGCGGCGGCAACGTGCGCACCACCATTGGCTCGGTCAATGCTGCCGAATTCGTGGTGACGGTGTGCGTCTCCGCCACGCTGGCGTGGCATGTCGGCATCGGCCATTGGTCCATCGTGCTGGGTTTGCTGATCGGCGGCGTGATTGCCGCACCGTTCGCCGCGTGGCTGGTACGCCACCTGCCCGAGCGGGTAATGATGGCAGCCGTCGGCAGCCTGATCGTGCTGATCAGCGGGGTGCAACTGTGGCAGATGTTGGCGTAGCCACCGCAAGCAACCAGTCGCTAGCACCCAGGTAGGACGGGCACTATCCGCCAGTTTGCAACCGCGGGTGGCATGCCTCAGCGCGGCGGGCGGTTCCCGCCCTGCCACTGCGCGACTTGGACCGACACTTCACGCCACTGCAATCAGCTCAGTGCCACGCAACCCGGCGGACCGGCTGCCCGAGTATTTTCTCCAGTTTCTTGCAGCGCGCAGGTGTGCCATTGACCAGTACCGGCTCACCGGCATTTTGCAACATGGGCGCGTCGTGCAACGAATCGCTGTAGGCGATCTGCCAGGTACTGAGTCCGTGCTGCGCCAGCAACTGCACCTTGCGCGTACCAACGTTGTGCCAGGTCAGACGCATGCCAGACCGGCCGTCACGCCATTGGCTTCCCAGCACTTCGACGTCTGCCATGCCCAATTCGCGAAAGATCGCCTGGGCCAGCCGGCTCTCGCAGCCGGTGACAACGAGTACCCGCTCGCCACGTGCCTGGTGCCGACGCAGTGCCCGCAATCCGTCGCGGCAACACCGGTGTGAGCGGCGTACCAGTTGCGCGGCAAACGCGTCCGTCAACAGCTGGAAGCGGCGCTCACGCACGCCGAGCAGCGCGATGCGACTCAACAGGCGACCGGCTGCCAGGCGCGACACCGGCAATTGCACCAGTAACACCGGCAAGCAGGCCAGCACCAGCAGCGCACGCCACGGCGCGCGCATATAGCGTCGACGCAGAAACAGGTGAAACGCATCGCCGTGCAACAGCACGCCATCAAAATCAAACACCACCACCGGCTGCACTGGTGCGCACGCAGCTTTCGGTGCAACCACCGCCTCGGCCGCTGCCATTTCGAAAGCCGACGCGCTCACGGAATCGCGAACAGCCGACGCAGTTCTTCACCGGGATCTTCGGCGCGCATGAACGCCTCTCCCACCAGGAACGCATGGATACCACCGGCACGCAGCAGCTCGACATCCTCCGGCGTACGAATGCCGGACTCGGCTACCAGAGTACGGTCGTACTCCAGCAGTTGCTGCAACTGCAGGGAAGTTTCCAGCGAAGTCTCAAAACTGCGCAGATTGCGATTATTGACTCCGATCAGCGGCACCGGCAGCGCCTGTGCACGTTCCATCTCCTCCTCGTTGTGCACCTCGCACAGCACGTCCAGGTCAAGTTCGGCGGCGAGCAACGCCAATTGCAACAGCACGTCGTCGTCCAGTGCGGAAGTAATCAACAGGATGCAGTCGGCACCAATCACCCGCGCCTCGTAGACCTGATACGGATCGATGACGAAATCCTTGCGCAGCAGTGGCAACTTGCACGCCGCACGCGCCTCTTGCAGGAACGCCTCACTGCCCTGGAAAAAATCGCGATCCGTCAGCACCGACAAGCATGTCGCACCGCCGACGGCATAGCTGCGAGCAATGGCAGCGGGACAGAAGTCTGTACGAATCACGCCTTTGCTCGGACTGGCCTTTTTGACCTCGGCAATCACTGCCGGCAGACCCGCCTCGATCTTGGCCTCAATGGCCGCCGCAAAACCGCGGGTGCCCGGCAGGTCGGCGACACGTGCGATCAGTTCCGTCAGCGGCATCCGCACCCGACGCTCGGCGACCTCTTCGGCCTTGCGCTCAAGAATGCGGTTGAGGATGTCAGTCATGGCAGGCTCACTGTAGGCCATTCGATGGCAGCAATGGCTAAGGTACGGGAGTCGCGCGGCTGAAGCCACTGCTGCTGCACGCGGGTGACGGCGGATGGCAGCATGGTCAGCATCCGGCTTACCGTTCACGCGCGGGCCAGCCGTTGCGTGGCTGCCACAAACGCCTGCATTTTCGCGTGCGCCGCACCACTGGCAATCGTGGCGCGCGCAAGTTCGATGCCGGCCATGATTGAAGCAACGACGTCGGCCGCGTACAGCGCCGCGCCGGCATTCAAGCACACAATGTCGTGCGGCACGCCCGTCTGCCCGCGCAGTGCCTGCAACAGCATCGCCTTCGACTCCAGCGCATTTTCCACGCGCAGATTGCGGCTGGATGCCATCGCCAGACCGAAATCTTCCGGCTCCACCTCGTATTCATGCACAACGCCATCGCGCAGCTCACCCACCAGGGTCGCCGCGCCAAGCGAGATCTCGTCCATGCCATCGCGCCCCCACACCACCAGCGCATGGCGCGCTCCCAGCGCCTGCAGCACGCGGATCTGGATACCGACCAGATCGGGATGAAACACGCCCATCAGGATATTCGGCGCGCCCGCCGGATTGGTCAGCGGCCCGAGAATATTGAACAGCGTGCGCACGCCCATTTCCTTGCGCACCGGTGCCACCACCTTCATGGCGGGATGATGGTTGGGCGCAAACATGAAGCCGATGTTTGTCTGCGCCATGCATTGCGCCACTTGCGCCGGCAGCAGATTGATTGACGCGCCCAGCGCTTCGAGCACATCCGCACTGCCGGAGCTGGACGACACGCTGCGGCCGCCGTGTTTGGCCACGCATGCACCGGCGGCCGCAGCGACGAACATCGATGCAGTGGAAATATTGAAGCTCGACGCGCCATCGCCGCCGGTGCCGACGATGTCGAGCAGATGCTCATGCGCTGGCGCCACCACTTTTGCCGACAGTTCGCGCATCACCCGTGCGGCGCCGGTGATCTCGCCGACGGTTTCCTTCTTCACGCGCAAGCCGGTGATGATCGCGGCCGTCATCAGCGGGCTGACCTCGCCGCGCATGATCTGGCGCATCAGCGCAATCATCTCGTCGTGGAATATCTCGCGATGCTCGATCGTGCGCTGCAGTGCCTCCTGTGGTGTCAGCGTTGCCACTTCACCCACGCCGCTCATGCCGCAAGCTGCCGCGGCAGGCCGAGGAAATTGCGCAGCAGGTTGTAGCCGTGCTCGGTCAGGATGGACTCCGGATGAAACTGCACGCCCTCCACCGCCAGCGTCTTGTGCCGCAAGCCCATGATCTCGTCGCGCGAACCATCCGCGTTTTCTGTCCACGCAGTCACTTCCAGGCAGTCCGGCACCGACGCCGGCTCCACCACCAGCGAGTGGTAGCGCGTGGCATCAAATGGGCTGGGCAACCCGGCAAACACGCCTTGCCCGCGATGGTGCACCGGCGAGGTCTTGCCATGCATGATCCGCTTCGCGCGCACCACCTTGCCGCCAAACACCTGGCCCAGCGCCTGATGCCCCAGGCACACGCCAAAGATCGGAATCTGCCCGGACAACTCGCGCAGTACATCCAGCGACACACCCGAGTCATCCGGCGTACCCGGTCCCGGTGAAATCATGATGTGCGCGGGGTGCAGCGCACGAATGCCGGCGATGTCCAGCGCGTCATTGCGGATCACCTTGACCTGCTGTCCAAGCACGCCGAGGTATTGCGCAAGGTTGAAGGTAAAGCTGTCGTAGTTGTCGATGAGAAGAATCATCTCTAGCCTGTGTCAATGTTGTACCCGGACCACTATGCGGGGCGGTAGGATCGATACCCGCACATTGTGCGACTCTCCGTAAATCAGTGCCAAGCTAAATTGGAGGTTGACGGCTCGTTCTGCACTCGAAACTCGGCGGGCGCGCGCTTGTCGGGGCCGTCCACCGGACCTCGTGTTTACCATGGTCACATCGGGAGATCTTCTTGATCG
>DATCWU010000304.1:0-5973 GCA_036566165.1 Rhodanobacter sp.
TCAGCCCCCGGGTCGTCAACACATGGAGCGCAGCCCGCTCGCGTTCACGCTGCGACCCGGCTGCCGGGTCGGGGCATAATACGGACTTTGGCGGCTGGCCACGGCACATGTTTGAACTCAAACCCCACACGTATGCAAACAAGCGCGAGCACTACGCCGACCTGCTCTCGCAGGCGCACGGCCTGCTGGAGGGCGAGCGCGACCTTATTGCCAACGCGGCCAACTTCGGGGCATTGATCTACCACAGCCTGCCCGGGTTGAACTGGGCCGGCTTTTATTTGTACGACGGCACCGAGCTCGTGGTCGGCCCGTTCCAGGGCAAGCCGGCGTGCATTCGCATTGCCCTGGGCCGCGGCGTCTGCGGCACGGCCGCCGCCACACGGCAGACGCAAGTCGTGCACGACGTGAACGCGTTTGACGGGCACATCGCCTGCGACGCGGTGTCGCAATCGGAAATCGTCGTGCCGCTGATCAAGCCCGACGACACGCTGCTTGGCGTATGGGACGTCGACAGCTCGCACATCGGCCGCTTCGACGAGGATGACCGCGCTGGCATGCAGGCATTGTGCGCGGCGTTCATGGCATCGGTCCGCGGCTGACCTGGCTGCCGTGGACCCACCGGCGGGCTCGGTGCGTTACGTCCTGGTGGGAGCGGTGCAGCTCGATGCGGTTGGTTCGAACGCATGCATGAAGGGCATCGCGACTGAAGTCGTTCCCACAAGCGGGAGCCGATCTCAGCGCGGTGACGCCAGCTCACCCTCGCGCGGCTGGCGCAACAAATCCATCACCGCCTGTCGCGCTTCCTCCACCCCAGTGCCGGCCGATGCTGAAAACAGCTGAGCCGTGGCGTGCAAGTCATCGCTGACGAACTGTTTGCGCAACGCAGCCAGCGCTTGCGCGGCCTGCCCATGCGAGAGCTTGTCGGCCTTGGTCAACAGCAGGTGGCACGGCAGGTGGGTGGCGAAGCAGAACTCCAGCATGGTCCGGTCAAATTCCTTCAGCGGGTGACGGCTATCCACAATCAAGACCAGCCCGCGCAGGCTGCGGCGTTGATGCAGGTAGGCGTCGATCTCCAGTTTCCAGTGCTCACGCATTTCCAGCGGAACCTTGGCGTAACCGTAACCGGGCAGATCGATCAGGCGCACATTGGCCGGCGGCTGGCCGTCGATCTGCGCCGGTGGTGGCAGGCTGAACGCCACCATCTGCTGGGTGCGCCCGGGTGTCTTGGACGTGCGGGCCAGACCCTTGTGATTGGTCAGCGTATTCAGCGCGCTTGACTTGCCGGCGTTGGAGCGGCCGGCGAACGCCACCTCCGCACCTTGATCGGCGGGCAGCTGGCTGACACGATGGGCGGCAAGCACAAACTGCGCGCCTTGCAGTGGATTGGACATGGGGATCGTTTGACCAGGCTGGGGTAGCGCAGGGATAATTCTGCAGTTTCCGCTGCTGCACGCCTTGAGCCTGCAACCAACGGCTGTTTTTTGCGCGCGTCTCGGGAGTCAAGTGTATGAGTTTTCAGTCCGCTGGTTTACGGCCCACGGTGCTCGGGCCTGCATTGGCACTGGTGTTTGCCCTGTCTGCGGGCAGCGTACTGGCGCAAGATGCGACTCCCCCGGCGCCTGCGGCAAGCACCCCGGCCGCTGCCAGCACGGCGCCAGCCGCGGTCATTGCACCAGCTGCCGTGGCCACCACCACTGCCGCGGTGCAACCCGGTGACGCCAAGGCTGGCCAGGCCAAAGCCGCGGTCTGTGGGGCCTGTCATGGCCTGGACGGCAACTCCAGCGACGCGCAGTTCCCGAAACTGGCCGGCCAGAGCGAGCAATACATCGTGCGCCAGTTGACCGACTTCAAGGCTGGTATCCGGCAGAACCCGATCATGATCGGCATGGCCGCACCGCTGTCGACGCAGGACATGCACGACCTGGGCGCGTACTTCGCCACCAAGACCTCCCTGCCGGGTGTGGCCGATCAGGCGTTGGTCGCGCATGGCCAGACGCTGTTTCGGCAGGGCGACGCCAAACGCGATATTCCGGCCTGCATGGCCTGCCACAGCATCGATGGTCGCGGCAACCCGGGCGCCATGTATCCGCAGTTGGCGGGGCAACACGCGCAATATGTCGAGGCGACGTTGAAAGCGTGGCATGACGGCACCGTGTGGGGCACCGACGCGCACGCGCAAATCATGCCCGCCATCGCCAAACAGCTGGACGCCAACGACATCGCGGCACTGGCCAGCTACCTCGAGGGCCTGCACAGCACCGATGCGCCAGCCGCCGCCACGGCCCGCTAACCCATCCCGCGCCGGCCACCACGCCGGCGCTTCCGGTTTCATGCCTGCCCCGAGGTAGTTCCCATGTTCAAGCATCTGCCCATCTTGTGCGCCACCATGCTCGCACTGGCTGCCTGTGGCCAGGACAACGCCGGGGCGCCCGCAGCCATGGCCCCCACCACGACAGCAACGACCGTTGCGCCCGCCACCGCGGTGACTGTCGCCAGCGCGCCGACGAGTACCGCCACCGCTACACCGGTGGTTTCGAGCAGCACCACACCGGCAGCCGACAGCAGCATCGCCACGGCCGAACCGGCGCCTGCGGCAGCACCTTTCGTCGATACCGGCAAGTGGGTCGAAGGCAAGCACTACTTCCTGATTGACCCGCCGCAACCGACCAGCCATCCAGGCAAGATTGAAGTGACCGAGGTGTTTTCCTACGTGTGTCCGGCGTGCAACCAGTTTCACACCACGGTGGATCGCATCGCCCGCACCCTGCCCGCTGGCGCGGTGATGAACTACGTGGCAGCCTCGTTCCGCCCGGATGAAAACTGGCCCATGTACCAGCGCGCGTTCTACGCGGCCCAAGCGTTGGGTGTGGTCGAGAAAACCCACGACGCCATGTTCGATGCCACCTGGAAATCCGGCGAAATGGCCACCTACGAACTGGGGGCCGGCAAGCTCAAGCCGCATGCGGCATGGCCCACCATCGAGGACGCGGCGAAGTTCTACGCCAAGTTTGGCGTCGACCCGAAAGAGTTCGTGGCGGTAGCCAACTCATTCACGGTCAACACCCAGATGAAGCGCGCGGACGACTTGATCAAGGCGTATGGCGTGGACGGCACGCCGACGATGATCGTCAATGGCAAGTACCGCTATGGACCAAGCACAGCGGGCGGCTACACGCAGGCGTTGGAACTGACCCAGTGGTTGGTGGCCAAGGAAGCTGCCGGCAAGTAATCTGCATGGACCAGGTGACGACGCGCGACAAATACGCCGCTGCGCCGCTACGTCATGACGGAGGTGCGCGTGATACTCAAACGGTTGACCAGCTTGCGGGTCCTGATGTTGTTTGGCGGCTTGCTGCTGGCCAGCGCCTGCACCGCACAATCGGGGGCGCCGGCGCCCTACACTGAAGGCAGTGAATACGTGACGCTGCCGGCACCGCAGCAGCGTTACAGCAACGATGGCAAGGTCGAAGTTGCCGAAGTTTTCTCCTACGGCTGCATTCACTGTGCGCAGTTCGCGCCGCTGGCGGAAAAGCTGCGGCAATCACTGCCCAAGGGTGTCGTCTTCAAGCTCGTGCCCGCGCCGTTCAGCGCCGAGTGGCTGCCCTATGCACGAGCGTATTACGCGGCGAACAAGCTGGGCGTGGTCGAACGCACGCACATGGCGTTGTTCAAGGCAAAATTTGTCGAGCACTACCCCATCAACTCCATGGATGAGTTGGCTGATTTCTATGCGCGCGAAGGCGTGGATCGCGCCGCATTCATGGCCGCGGCAACGTCGCCCGAGGCAACCGCCAAACTGAAGAGCGATCTTGCGCTGATTCAGCATTGGGGTGTAGACAGCACCCCGACCGTGGTAGTCAACGGCAAGTATCGCATCACCGGCGTGCACACCCACGAAGAAATGGTTGCCGTCGCCCTGTGGTTGGCAAAACGCGAGTTGTCCGGCGGAAAATAAGCTGCTGCCGGCGCCACGCGCCTTGCCACCACGGACGTGAAGCCGGATATCGGCAATGGCTGGCATCTTGTTCATGGCCGATGGATCATGCTGGAGTTCTGTGCCGGTTTCACGTACGGCGCCACCTGCCTCCTGACCGCCGTGGTTAACGATGACCCGTGCCGATGATCCCGCTCCCGATGTCCCCGCCGAACGCCGCTTGCGGCTGCTGAGCTGCAACATCCTGGCCGGTGCCAGCGTGCATCGCTACAGCGAGTACGTCACGCGCTCGATCAGCGCGGTGCTGCCTGGCCGTTCGAAGTTGGACAATCTCGACCGACTAGCCGAGGTGCTGCCACGGTTTGACGTGATCGGGTTGCAGGAAGCGGATGCCGGCAGCCTGCGCTCGGGCTTTCTCAACCAGACCCGGTATCTCGCCGAAACCTCCGGCATGCCGTTCTGGAGCTACCAGCCCAACCGCGCGATGGCGCGCGTTGCGCACACCGCAAACGGTTTGATCAGTCGCCTGAAACCGCAGGCGGTACTCGACTACCCGCTGCCCAGCCGCATTCCCGGTCGGGGCGCGTTGCTGGCCCAGTTTGGTGAGGGCGAGAATGCACTGGCGGTGATGATTGCGCATTTGTCACTGAGCGCCTCGACCCGTGCGCGGCAATTGTCATTCATTGCCGAGCTGCTGCAGGACTTCCCGCACGCAGTGTTGATGGGCGACTTGAACAGCGAGGCCGGCAGCAAGGAAATGCGCCAGTTGTTCGCCAAGTCCTCTCTGCAACCACCGGCCCAACCCACGCCCACCTTCCCGAGTTGGAAACCACGCCGTGCGCTCGATCACATCCTGACCTCTCCCGCCATCCAGCTGGAAAAAGTGTGGGCACTGCCCCAGGCGTTCTCCGATCATCTGCCACTCGCGGCGGAAATCCGCCTGCCGGCCAACGTGGGCGGCAACTCGCGACACCGTCGGCACCCCCACCGATGACCGCTCGCGTTCTGCGCACGGTGCTGCCATGGCTGGCGCTGGCCGCCATCGGCAGCGCGGCAGCCTGGTTGCGCTACGGCCTGATCGAATCGAGTCACCTGGCGCAGCTGTGCAGCGGTGCCGGCAGTCCGTGGTGGTGTACCTGGCGGCAGTGGCTGGTGCTGGGTTTTCTGCACAACGTGTACGGCGTCGTCGCGCTGCTCACGGCGCTGCTTGCGCTGCTCTCGCGACGGCTGGCCGTGGCGTGGCTGGCTTCCGCGCTGGGCCTGTTCGCACTGGTGCTGTACTGCTTCCAGAGCGGTGCCTTCGCGCTGCTGATCGGCTCGTTACGCTTGCTCCGGGCGCAGGTGCCGCCAACTGCGCCACCAGGCGTGCAGGACCGGCCACGCGAGCGCGATATTCAGCGCCAGCCATAACCACGCCGCAGTGGTCAGGCCGGCTTCGTGAATCAGCACCAGGGCAGCCAGGACCGGCAGCCATGCCGCGAGGAAGCGTGCCTCCAGCAACGGCTGCACCGGGTGGCGCGCAGTCAGCCCACCAAGCAGCGCATAACCCACGCACGGCAACGCAAACAAGCCCAACGGGAAATCCCGATAGCGACCATCAAACACCAGCAACAAGCCGTAAAACGCCATGGCGAACAGCCAGCCGACATGCAGCCACGCGCCGAACGTGCCGGACCGCGCGCCCGTGGCTCCCTCCGGCATGGTGCCGGGCACGAGCAGCGCGGCTGAAGCTGCTCCCACCGCAACAGATCGGGGTAAGTGCTGCTGTGGGACCGACTCCAGTCGCGACGGCTCCCGGGCCGCATTTGTCATGCCTGCCAGCTGCGCGGCAATAGCCCGGGCCAGCAGCAAGGCCGTGCCCAGTGCCGCAGCACATGCAGTCAGCGATACCGTCCACTCCCAGCCGTCGCGCGCAGCAAACGCCAACTGCCGGCCTTGCCACGCCAGTGCCGCGCCGCCGGCAAACCCCAGCAGACCAAGGCCGACCCAGCCGCGAGCGCCATGCCAGCGCCGGGCCCGTGCGCCAACCAGCACGAACA
>DATCWU010000318.1:0-2103 GCA_036566165.1 Rhodanobacter sp.
GGCCTGTCGTGGCGCACCGTGCTGGCCAAGCGCGAGCATTACCGCAAGGTGTTCCACCAGTTCGACATTGCGCGTGTGGCGGCGATGACGGATGCCGCACTGGAACGGCTGCTGCTTGACCCCGGCATCATCCGCAATCGATTGAAAGTCACTGCCGCGCGCAGCAACGCCGTGGCCGCGTTGGCGGTCATCGAGGAATTTGGCAGCCTGGACAGCTATTTGTGGTCGTTCGTGGACGGCCGGCCGCTGCTCAACCACTGGCAGGACGCCAGCGAGGTGCCGGCCAGTACGCCATTGTCCGATGCCATGAGCAAGGCGCTGAAGAAGCGCGGCTTCCGCTTTGTCGGCACCACTATTTGCTACTCGCTGCTGCAGGCGACCGGCATGATCAACGACCATGTGCGGAATTGTTTTCGGCATGCCGCGCGCGTGGGCAGCAAACCGGCAAGCGTCAGGTGACTGGGGAGCCGACCCTGGTGGCCCCCGCCAGGCACACCGGTGCGGAACTCGCCGACAGCGTCGACCACGAACGCTCGTCCTGGGCAAGCAGGGCAAGCTCGTCACGTCCAGCGCCGTGAAAGCGGGTCGGGCGCGCAGTGCGACTGCCGCCACTGGCACGGCAAAGTCGTAGGTGTGCGCCGTGCCGGCTGGAGCCGGGTAAAAAACGGCGAGTGGCTGCGGATCGGTTGCTGCGACGAGCGGTGCGAAGCCACGACCTGACCCGGCCGGATGGTTCGCTACAAGCGAAATCGCCGCCGTCGGCTCGCTCCCGTCAGTGTCCGCGTGTGGCGGGTTGCAAGCGCTCCGCGCATAACTGGTGTTGCGTGTTGAACAGCCGCCGGAAGGCCAGCAGGATCACGCCCAGCGTGCCCAGTGCGGTGGCGGCGGCGATCATGAACATGATCACGATCTGGTAGCGCACCGCATCGGCCGGCGCGGCGCCGGCCAGCAGCTGGCCGGTCATCATGCCGGGCAGGCTGACCACGCCCATCACCATCATCGAGTTGATGGTGGGGATCATGCCGGTGCGCAACGCGTCGTTGAGCAACGGGTGGGCCGCTTCCCAGCGCGTGGCGCCGAGTGCCAGGTCACTCTCGATGAGGTTGGCGTCGCGCGCGACGCCCTCCATGAAGCGATCCAGCGCCAGCGACACGCCACTCAGGATGTTGCCCAGTACCATGCCCAGCAACGGAATGGTGTACTGCGGCTGGTACCAGGGCGAGACGTCGAGGATGCCGAGTACCGCGGCACCGGTGACCACGAACGCGGCACCCAGCACGGTGATCACACTGTCCCAGTACACGCCGGCGAAGCGCCGTCTGGTGCGATGCACGGCGGCGATGCCGGCCAGCGCCGACATCACCAGGCCAATTCCGAGCACTGGCAGCGGCGTCTCCAGCTCGAACACCGATTGCAGGATGAAGCCGACCAGCAGCAGTTGGACCACCATGCGCGCGCTGGCCACCAACAGCGTCTTCGCCAGCCCCAGGCGCAGCCATACCGAGATGACCACGTTGACCAGGATCAGCCCCGCGGCGAACGCCAGCTGCCAGTTGCCGAGGATGATGTAATCGGCGTTCATGGCGCGGACTGCAGTGAGAGCAGGCGGTCGGTAACGCGTCCCAGTTGTGCGCGGTCGTGGCTGGTCCACACGCAGGCGCGCCCGGGTTGCGCGCCGAGCCAGTGCGTGACCAGTTGTTCGATGGCGCCGACGGTGCCGGCGTCGAGCGAGGCGGTGGGTTCGTCAAGCAAGAGCACGTCGGGCGCTACCAGCAGCGCGCGCAACATGGCGACGATTTGCGCCTCGCCGCCGGACAGGCGCTCCGCGCGCTTGGCCAGAAAACGGTCATCGCGTCCCGCCGCTTGCAGCAACGCCCGCGCGCGTTCGTCCGGAAACGCCTGCCCCTGGCGCAGGCGAAATGCGAAGGGCGCGCGCAGCGCCGCCTCCACCGTGCCCTCGCGCAATGCCGGCCGTTGCGGCACGTACACCGCGCGTGCGCGGTAAGCCGGCATCAACCACTGCGCCAGCGCCCGCCCGCCGCACATCAGCGTGCCGGACTGCAGCGGCTCCAGTCCCGCCAGCGTGCGCAGCAGCAGCGTCTT
>DATCWU010000321.1:0-2591 GCA_036566165.1 Rhodanobacter sp.
GCAGCCATGAAGCGCAAGGGAGCCACTCGGCTCCCTTGCGCTTTCCTGCTGGGCACGTCGCCAACCAGGTGCGTGTCACGGCGCAGGCCGTGCCTCAAGCTTCGGCGCGCAATGCGGCCTTGACGCCAGTATCGGCATCCATGCGCTGGAAGAAGCTCTCGATGTGCGTGAAACCGCTCAGGTCGACGGCTTTGGCTTTGGCCCAGCGCAGCACGACATACAGATAGGGATCGGCGATGGAGCGCTGCGCACCACCAAGCCAGTCGTGTTTTGCCAACCGTGCTTCGACCAATGCGAACAAGCCACGCAGCTTGTCCTTGGCGTGTGCCGCCAGGTCCGCGTGTTGCGTCTTGTCCGCAAGGAAACGTTCCGGGCCAAAGACCGGCTTGAACGACTGATGCACGTCCGAATTGATGAAACCGAGCCAGCGGTTGACCTCCGCACGCCCCAGCGGCGTGCCGTCGCCGTCGAGCTTTGCCTGCGGATGCAGCTCTGCGAGGTAGTGCAAGATGGCCACGTTTTCAGTGAGCACGGCGTCGCCATCCGCCAGCGCCGGTACCAGACCGCCCGGGTTGATTTTCAGATACGCCGGGGATTTCAGTTGGTCACGCTTGACCTCTTCGATCTCGTACGGTGCGCCGATCCATTCCAGCGCGATGTGCGTGGCCAGCGGGCAGGCGCCTGTCATGTAATAGAGCTTCATGCTTGTTCCAATGCAGAGAAAGGAACGAGTAGTGTCGCGCCGCACGGTGTGCACCTCAAGCAGCGGGGGCAGCTGGCGACCACGACCGGCCTGTTGCCGGCGTGTGTTGCCGCGAAGTGGCTATGGACCGTCAGGTGCACCCTGATGCTGTCTGCGTTGCTGCAGCAGCCAGCCGCCGCCGCAGACGCCGATCACCAGCAGGGCATCCAGCAGGTATTGCCCCCATGGGTTCGCGTCAAACCAGCCACTCAGCCAATGGTCGCCGCCGATCATGCGTCCGGCGGTGAATGTTATGGCGGCGGCGCCGACATACATGATGATCGGGAAGCGGTTGATCAGTTTCAGGATGAGCGTGGAGCCCCATACCACCAACGGCACACTGATCAGCAAGCCGATGATGACCAGACCCAGGTGCCCCTTCGAGGCACCGGCGATGGCCAGCACGTTGTCCAGGCCCATCAACGCATCAGCGACGATGATGGTGCGCAGCGCGCTCCAGAATGTGTCGGCGACCCTGATATTGGGATCATCACTGCCATCGTGACGCAGCAATCTCCAGGCGATCGGCAGCAGGAGCAGGCCGCCGACCAGCATCAGGCCAGGCAGTTCGAGCAGATAGACCACTACGGCGGTCAGTGCAAAGCGTACCGCCACCGCACCAAACGTGCCCCAGAAAATAGCGCGGTTCTGCAAGGCCTTGGGCAGACGACTCGCGGCCATGGCAATGACAATCGCATTGTCACCGGCGAGCACGAGGTCGAGCAGAATGATGGTCAGCAGACCGGAGAAGAAATCAGTGGCAGCGAGTTCCATGAAAAATTCTTGGTTCCATGCGCGCAGACGGTGCAGCGAGCACGAACGCGCGCGGCCCGTGCCCACCACAAAAGTCTCGTTCGCGAAACACTGCCGTGACGACCGGGGCGAAAGGTCGCCCGTGTTGACGATCACCACACCGGCGCAAAGTAACATCCTTGCGTCGGGAACTACTCCCCTTTGGGATATGCGCGGCGATTGTTGCGGCCCGTAGGCCGCCGGTCAAGTGCCGTGAACCGGTGCGGCTGACTCAGGTCGGCTAAAATGGGGCTTTCCGATTGTGAGACTGGCCATGAGTGCACCCGATATCCGTTCTGCCAAACGCCCTGATCCTGACCAGCCGCTCGTGGACATTGCGCAATACGTCGCCGACTACCGTATTGATTCGGCGGCGGCGTACGACACCGCGCGCTACGTCCTGCTCGACTCGCTGGGTACGGCCATGCTGGCGATGAAGTTTCCCGAGTGCGTGAAACATCTTGGCCCGTTGGTGCCTGGCGCGACGTTGCCCGGCGGTGCGCGCGTACCCGGTACCAGCCATGAGCTGGATCCCGTGCAGGCGGCGTTTGCCATCGGTACGCAGATCCGCTGGCTGGATTTCAACGACACCTGGCTCGCGGCCGAATGGGGTCATCCGTCGGACAATCTGGGCACGGTTCTCGCCGTTGCCGATTACCTCAGCCGCAAGGCCGAACGCGAAGGTGGCGTACCGTTTACCGTGCGCGACGTGCTGGGCTACGCCATCAAGGCGCATGAGATCCAGGGCTGCTATGCGCTGTTGAACAGCTTCAATCGGGTCGGGCAAGACCACGTGGTCCTGGTGCGCCTGGCCTCCACCGCGGTGGCCACGGCGATGCTCGGCGGCAGCAAGGAGCAGATCATCACCGCTGTGTCGCACAGCTGGATCGACAACGGTGCGCTGCGCACCTATCGTCACGCACCAAACACCGGGCCGCGCAAGAGTTGGGCCGCTGGTGATGCCTGTCGCCGCGCAGTCACGCATGCCATCAACGCGGTGTATCGCGGCGTGGTCGGTTACCCGTCGGCGCTCAGCGCGAAAACCTGGGGCTTCTAC
>DATCWU010000323.1:0-5773 GCA_036566165.1 Rhodanobacter sp.
GCGCCAAAACCCAGCGCTGCCACGGCGACCACCACCACGCCCAGCGCGGCAAACACCCATGCGTCCGGGAACCAGCGTTCCGACCACGCTGCGCTGCGCAATGCCGCGCGTGCCATCCAGCCTTCTTTCGTTGCGTTCATGCGGCACTCCCGTCAGGACGTCGCATCGTGGCGCCGCCACAAACCTGTTCGCAAGCCGACTAAAGTCGAATACGTGGCGCCGTATGCGGTCAATGCGCCAGCTTGCGCTTGCCGAGGGTGATCACCACCACGCCGACCAGGATAATCGCCATGCCGCCAAGGTCGAGTGCGCCGACCTGTTCGCCGGCCAGCAGCACGCCCAGCAGTACCGCGACAGGCGGGTTCACATACGCGTAGCTGGTGGCCAGCGCAGGCCGCGCGTGCTTCAGCACGTACAGGTATGCGCTGAACGCGATGATCGAGCCGAACACCGCCAGGTAGGCGATAGCCAGCGTCGCGCGCAAGGTGGGCTGCGCGGGCAGATGTTCGCCGCTGAGGATGCCGAACACGAGCAGCACCGCGCTGCCACACACCATCTGTGCCGCCGTGTTCATCGACCCCGGTGGCATCTCGCGATGGCGACTCCACGCCGAGCCGAGTGCCCACGCCGCGGCTGCCACCAACAGCGCAATGGCACCCAAGGATGAGCCGGACAAACTGCTGCCCAGATTCAACACGATGACGCCGGCAAAGCCGATCACCAGACCAACCGTCTCGCGCCGGCTCGGCCACTCGCCGTACATGCCGACAAACAGCGCGGCGAACAACGGCATGCTGGCCACGGCAACCGCTGCAATCCCCGAACTCACGCGTTGTTCCGCAAAGCACACCAGACCGTTGCCCAGGCCAAGCAGCAATACGCTGCTGAACGCGGCATTGCGCCATTGCAATGCGGTGGGTGCGGCCATGCCGCGCATGCGCAAAAAGCCGTACAACGCCGCGCCGGCGCACAGAAAACGCAACCCGGCCAGCAGGAACGGCGGGTAGCTTTCCAGCGCGTAGCGAATGCCGAGGTAGGTTGAGCTCCAGATCAGGTACAACCCCAGCATGGACAGCGGGATCAGTACGCGTGGGTCAGTCAGGCGGCGCGTTGCCGTCGCGACGGCGGGCGCGGATGCGTGGGACATGCGGGAGGGCCACAAAGGGATTGCGCATTATCCGCGCGTGGGCGCCATGGTGCGAGTGGCCAGCCCGTGGATCGGCGCGTCCGTCGTGCGGGCGGGCACGCAGTGTGGGCTGCGGCGCTTCGCGTCAGGGCGGCAGTGGGTAGTGGCAGGCGGCGGCCAGCAGCGGCGCGGCGGCACATGGAGTGCTCAGCGTGTCGCGGGACCCTCGCGCCGCAGCACGACGAATTCGCCTTCCAGCACTTTGGGCGGGGTGTCATGCGGGGCGTCAACGGTGGCGTGGGTGGGGGCGACGTGACGCCCGCGCGTCCAGTAGCGCCACGCCAGCAACGCGCTGCCGCCTACGAGCAGGATGCCCGCCGCCAGCAAGCCGAAGATCAACAGTAGGCCCAGCAACGCCAGCCCGAGGACCAGTGACAGTACGCGCGCCAGCGGATGGCGGGAACGGCGCATGGAAGGCAGCGGTAAATACATGTGTTAAAAACCTATGTGGTAAAATCAACGGTTTACGCGTGTAACGATGGGGTCATCCACTCCACGAGGCAAGTGCCGATGGATACACCAGTGCGGGTTAAACCTTTGTGTCGCCTTGGCGACATCCCCGAGAGCGGCGCCATCGCGGTGGATGCCCTGCTGCGCGATGGTATGGACAGCGTGATCGTATTGCGCCGGGACGGCCAGGTGCACGCTTGGCTCAATGTCTGCCCGCACGCCGGACGCCGGTTGGATTACGCGCCGGGCAAGTTTCTGCTCAAGCACGACACCCTGACCTGTGCCGTGCATGGCGCCACGTTCAAGCAGACCAGTGGCTTGTGTGTCGGTGGCCCATGCTGCGGCGACAGCCTGCGCGAGATCGCGCTGCGCATCGAAGGCGACGCGGTGTATCTCGCCGACGGCGAATAGCCGTTACTCGGTAACCTTCCCCAGGTTGGCGTCGAAGCTGTCCTCATCGCGTTCGTCGGTCAGGTTGTACAGGTAGTAGCGCTTGTTCAATGCGGCGCCGCCGTCGCGGATCAACGGTTGCCAGGTGAAATTGGCGCTGCGCAGCTGTGACCGCGGCAGCAGCACATCAAATGGCACCGACACGTAAATACCCTTGTCGAAACTGCCCTCGCCGAAGCGTTGCGCCGAGACGTTGGTGAACGTGGCCCACGCGCCCATGCGCACGCCGTTGGCAAACTTGCGCGACACCTTGATGGTGGTGCCCCGGTCACCAGCCAGGTAACGACCGTAGCTGAGGGCCACCACCAGGCCGGGATTGGGCAGGTCGAAATAAGCAGTCACGTGGCCGGTAGCGACGTGGTATTTGCGGAAAGCAAAATCCTGGTCGAAGCCGCGCTGGCGGACCCAGTTGGCGTCTGCGCCGATCGCCCAGTGTTCACCCAGCGGGCGGTACAGCACTTCGCCACCCACGCCACCGTACATGCTTTCCAGCATGCCGGCGTAGGCCAGACCGTACAGGTCGGTGCCGAGCCGGCGGCTGCCGGTCAACTGGAACGTGGGCATGGTGATGCGCGACGTGGTCAGGTATTGGCGGATATAGGTGCGCACGCGCGGCAAGTTGCTCGGTGCGTCGTACGTAAATCGGTCGTAGTTGTTCAGCAGGTTGGCGCTGACGGTACCGCTCCACCACAGGTTCGGCGTGAAGTGGTAGTTCGCGTCGTAGCTGGCGGCCACCTGATACAGGATGAACGCATTCGGGCCGCCCAGCGATTGGCCGTAGTCCAGGGACAGGCCACCGTCGAATTTCTTCGGCGGCGCCTGGTACAGCACTTCCTCGCGTTGCGGCCGCGGCGTGTTCTGTTCCACGCTGCGACGGAATGCAGACAGCTCGATGGTGTGGTCCAGCAACGCATCGAAGCGTTGCCGGTGCATGCTGGTGGCAACGATCGGCAAGCCGCTGCGGGTCGACACCATCGTGTACCAGTCAATGTTCGGCCCTAGCTGGTTGTCCAGAGTGCGCGCCATGCGGCCCAGCGCCTTGGCCGGGTACAGGTAGCGCCGCTGTTCGCCGGTCACCACGATTTCGCTGCCGCGGCGGGCGATCTTCGCTACCTGGATGCCGGCGTTGTCGCGCAGTTGCGCACTGATCGCCGGCCAGGCGACCTGCTGCGGTGTTTGGGTTGGCGGCGTTGGCGCGCGTGCCGGTGGGGGCGGGTCAAGCCGCTTGGGCGGCCCGGCACTGGTCGCCGGGTTGCCATGCAGGGTGAAGCCGAACGCAGCCACGCGGCCACGCTCCAGCGCCAGGCTCAGATCGACGTTGCGATTGAGCCGATACACCGCGCCAAAGTTGATCGGCGTGCGTTGCGGCTGGTTGTTGTTCTGCGGCTCGTGCTGGTAGTTGTTGCCCTCGTATTCCAGCTTCAACACCAGCGGCTGCCACGGCGTCTGGTAGCTGATGCCACCGAACAAGGCCGCCCGCCCGCGAAAATAATCGTGGCTGTTGAAATTGCCGACGGCATCCCCGCTTGTGCGTCCCGGTCGGGTGTCAAACTTGTCGCTGATGAGCGACAGCGGATTGCCGATATCGCCGCGGCCGCCCAGGTAACCCCAGGCCAGGCCGAGGCTGGTATCGAAGGCGCCGAAGCGCTTGCTGGCCACCACGTATTCGCTGGAAAACAGCCCGGTGCCGCCAAGGTCGCGGATGCCCACCGAAAGCGCCGGCACGTAGTGGCTTTCCTGCCACACCCGCACCTTGGCGTCGATCGACTTGTCCTTGTAGCTTTGGTTGCCGCTGAGGCTGGCCGGGCCGTAGCGCCGGTTGGCCACATTGACGTAACGGAAACTGCCTTCCAGCCATGGCAACGGTTGCAGGGTGAAGTTGTAACGCGTGTAGGGCGAGGTACGGCTGGCAGTAAACGCCATCGCGCCCTCGTCGGCCATGCGCGCCGTGGGAGTCTGCAACAGGCCGACCCCGCCCCAGTCACTTTGTGTCGGCGCACTTTGCGCATGCACCGGGCACGCGGCCAGCCACCCGGCCAGCGGCAGCAGGCAGGTGCAACAACGGCGCATGCATTGGAGCCTGGCGTTCAAACCCACGAGTCTCCCGGACGATTGGAGACAGTGGCAAAACCCGCAGCTTCGTAGGGCGGGCACTGCCCGCCGACTCTCCGCTTGTGCCACGACGAAAACGGCAAAGGCCAGCGGGCAGTGCCCGCCGTACGGGAGTCGATCGGCGAGGGGCGGCGGGCAGTGTCCGCCCTGCGAAAAGCTGTCGCGACGCTCATCGCGCCACTCCCGGCCCGGGCAACAGCTGCGTGGCGAGGAACCTGGCAATGTCGGCGTTCAAGGCCGGGTCAACCTGCTGGACCGCACGCGTGCGCAGCGGTACATAGATCACCGCGCCCGGTGCCAGCGACAGCGGCGCACTGCGATTCCACAGCGCAATGCCCTGCACGAACACGCGGCCGTCGGGCTGGATCACATAAATGTTGTCCACGTCGGCCGCGGCGCTGGTCGCGCACGCCGGCAGGTAGCGTCGCGCGTCCTGCAATGGCACCAGCGGCAGTGTGCAGGGTTGCTCGACGGCGCCGATCACGCGGATGGTGGCCGGTCGCACGGGGTAATAGAGATTGTCGCCGGCAGCCACGGGACGGTTTACCGGCGCGTTCACTTCCACCGCGCGCGGGTCGAGCAGGGCGGGCGATTGGCGCCCGGTGACGGACAGCGCACCGATCCACTCATGCATCGCGCCAGCCAGCGTGGCCAGTTCCTGCTGGCCGTCGGCGCGCGCGTGGCGTTGCAGGCTGGCCAGGTCGAACAGCACGCCGGCCTTCAGCCGTTGCTGGGTGACCAGCAGGCTTGGTCGCAACCAGGCGGCGCCCAGCATGTACGCCTGCGGCAAGGGTTGGGCAGCCAGCGCCGCGTCGCTGAGTCGGGCGCCGGCGTGCAGCTCGAAGCTGCCGACGTGGGTCACCGCGCCGCTGGCCTGCACCTGCACGGCGCCGGCAGCGACCGACCACACCAGCATCAGCACCATGCCCAGCAGGCGGCTCACGGCTGTTTCCCCCGGTAGGGCCGCAGCTGCACCAGTTGCAAGGTCAATCCCGGCGCCACCTGTTGCTCGCTCTTCCAGATGAAGCCGTCTTGCGGATCCACCCAATAGTGGTTGCTGGCGCGGTAATGCAGCGCCGGTGCGCTGAGCTGCTCGTCCACGCGCAGCACGTCATGGGTCTGGTCAAGGATGCTGATCTGCTCGTGACCGGCCGGGGTCAGCGTGGCATCCACCTGCACGCCATAGCGATAGCCAGGCGACCAGTCTTTGCCGAGGCGGTAGGTCAGCGGCGTGGTGAGAGTGTGCAGGCCACGCACAAATGGATCGTCGGCGGGCAGTTGCAGGCCGTCGAGGTTCTGGCCCAGCCCGGTGGTTTGCACCACCCGGCCGTGCTCGATGAACACCACCACGCCATGCGCGCCGTACCACGCCTGGCGCAAGCCATCGACGTTGCCCAGGATCAGGATGGCCTTGCCGTCCGGGCTGCTTGCCTGCAACTGGTAGTACGGCTTGGCCGCGACCTCGGCCGGCGTGACCTGCACCTGCGGCGTGCCATGCATCGCCAGCTTTACGGCACTGATCGACGAGCGCGACAGCTCGCTGCAACCCTGCAGGCTCAGCACCAACAGCGGCCA
>DATCWU010000178.1:0-3680 GCA_036566165.1 Rhodanobacter sp.
GTGCTGCTGCCGCCGCTACTGGCGGCGTTGCTCGACCTGGTGCAGAAACCGCGCGATGTGCGCTTGGGCCAGCACCTGCGTGGCAGCCTGCATGCCGCCGTGCAGCACCTGGCACGTATCGGCCTGGCGCTGACGTGGCTGCCGCACGAGGTGCAATACAGCGTCGACGCGATCGTCCGCACGCTGTGGCGGGTGGCGATCAGTCGGCGGCACCTGCTGCAGTGGCAGACCTCCAGCGAGGTGGCACGCACCAGCAGCAACACGCAGGGTGCGTTGTGGCAGTTGATGTGGGTGGGCCCAGCCGTGGCGCTGGCCGTGTTCGCCGCGCTCACGCTGTGGCGTCCCGGCGTGCTGCCGCTGGCTGCGCCGCTGCTGGTCGCGTGGCTGTTGTCGCCGCGCATCGCGTGGTGGATCAGCCAGCCACCCACAGCTGGTGCGTTCGTCCCCAACGCCGCGCAGCAGCGCTTCTTGCGCGCGCTGGCGCGCCGTACATGGGCTTTTTTTGACGCCCACGTCGGTGCCGCCGACCACTGGCTGCCACCGGACAACCTGCAACTCGACCCGGCGCCGGTCGTCGCCCACCGCACCTCGCCGACCAACATGGGGCTGGCGTTGCTGGCCAATCTGGCCGCGCACGACTTTGGCTGGCTCGGCACCGGGCGCATGCTGGAACGCATCGCGCAGACGCTGGCCAGCATGCGCGCGTTGCCACGCCATCGTGGGCATTTCTACAACTGGTACGACACGCAGACCCTGCAGCCGCTGGCGCCGCTGTACGTCTCCAGCGTGGACAGCGGCAACCTTGCCGGCCACTTGCTGACCCTGCGCCCCGGGCTGCTCGAAGCCATGCATGAGCCCGTGTTCCAGCCGCGCGTGCTGCGTGGTTTGCGCGATACGCTTGACGTCCTGCGCGAGGCCATGGCCGGTGACGCAGGCAGCGCATTGCGGCCCATGCGGACTGCACTGAACCATGCACTGGGCAAGCCGCCCACGACCATGAGCGAAGCCGTCGCCGTGCTGCAAGTGCAGCTGGACCATGCGTACGCGTTGATGCATACCGTCGTGCGTGAGCCGGACAGCGACGCCGAGTTCTGGCTGACGGCGCTGCTCGATCAATGCAGCGAGCTGCACGCCGAAGCGCTGACGCTGCAGCTGGACCCGCCGCCGGATGACGACCGCAATTTCGGTATCCCCACGCTGGCGCAGCTGGCCCGCATCGAGCCGCTGGCCTGGCCTGGCACGGCGCACGCCGAGGATATCCGCGAGCTGGCCCGCGAACGCATCGGCACGCTGGAGCAACTCGCGCAAATAGTGGGCGAGCTGGCCTCGATGGACTACCGCTTCCTGTATGACAACACGCGCGACCTGCTGGCGATCGGTTACAACGTCGACGAGCGCCGGCTGGACCCGAGCTATTACGACCTGCTTGCCTCCGAAGCGCGACTGGCCAGTTTCGTTGCCATCGCCCAGGGCGAGCTGCCGCAGGACAACTGGTTTGCGCTGGGTCGTTTGCTGACCACCAGCGGTGGCGCGCCAGTGCTGTTGTCGTGGGCCGGCTCGATGTTCGAGTACTTGATGCCGATGCTGGTGATGCCGACCTACGCCGGCACGCTGCTGGATCAAACCTGCCGCGCGGCGGTGGCGCGCCAGATCGAATACGGCAGCCAGCTCAAGGTGCCATGGGGCATTTCCGAATCGGGCTACAACACGCGCGATACGCATCTGGCCTATCAATACCGCGCGTTTGGCGTGCCTGGCCTGGGGCTGAAACGTGGGCTCGACGATGACGTGGTGATTGCCCCGTATGCCACCGCGCTGGCGCTGATGGTGAATCCGCGCGCGGCCACGCGCAATCTGCAACACCTGGCCGATGCCGGCGCCGCGGGTCGCTTTGGCATGTTCGAGGCCATTGATTACACACCGGCGCGCTTGCCGCTGGGGCAGGGCTCGGCGCTGGTGCGCTCGTACCTGGTCCACCACCAGGGCATGAGCCTGCTCGCGCTCGACTACGCGCTGCTCGACCAGCCGATGCAGAGACGGTTTGAATCGGACCCGCAATGCCGGGCCACCATGCTGCTGCTGCAAGAGCGCATTCCCCGGACCGCTGCGGAGTATCTGCACGCCTCGGGCTTCGCGGCGGTGAGCGGAGCCGTCCGCCCGGTCGAGGCGCGGCTGCGCGTGTTCACCGATCCGGATCGGCCGCGGCCGGCGCTGCAACTGTTGTCCAATGGCCGTTACCACGTCATGGTCAGCAGCGCCGGCGGTGGTTACAGCCGGCGTCACGAGCTGGCCGTGACGCGCTGGCGCGAGGACATCACGCGCGATCAGTGGGGCGCGTTCTGTTATCTGCGTGACGTGGCCAGCGGCGCGTACTGGTCCACGGCGTATCAGCCGACGGCGCGCAAGACGGAATTGTTCGAGGCCATTTTTTCCGACGCACGTGCGGAGTTTCGCGTGCGCGAGCGTGACTTCGACGCGCACACCGAGATCGTGGTGTCGCCGGAGGATGACATCGAGTTGCGTCGCACGCGCATCACCAACCGCAGCCGCATGCGACGCACGATCGAGCTGACCAGCTACGCTGAAGTGGTGCTGGCTCCGGCCATCGCCGACACGCTGCACCCGGCGTTCAGCAAGCTGTTTGTGCAGACCGAACTGGTACCGGCGCTGCAGGCGATCGTGTGCACGCGCCGGCCGCGCGCGCAGGACGAAGCCGTGCCGTGGATGTGCCATCTGCTGGCCGTGCACGACGCCGATATCGACGAGATTTCGTACGAAACCGACCGCGCGCGGTTCCTTGGCCGCGGTCGGGATCTGGCCCAGCCGCGCGCGCTGGATGCCGATTGCGTGAAATTGTCCAATGCCGCAGGTTCGGTGCTGGATCCGATCGTGGCGATCCGTTGCCGCATTACCCTGGAACCCGAGCAATCGGCGATGGTGGACCTGGTCACCGGCATCGCCGACACGCGGGAAGGGTGTCTGCAGCTGATTGGCAAATACCGTGATCGGCATCTGGCCGACCGCGTGTTCGACCTGGCGTGGACGCACAGCCAGGTGCTGCTGCGCCAGCTCAACGCCAGCCTGGCCGACGCGCAGATGTACGAACACATGGCCACCGCGATCATCTACCCGAACGCCCAGTTGCGCGCCGCGTCCGGCGTGTTGCGCAACAACCGGCGCGGGCAATCCGGGTTGTGGGGGCAGGCAATTTCCGGCGATTTGCCGATCGTGCTGCTGCACATTGGCGACCTCGCGCACATCGAGCTGGTGCGCCAACTGGTGCGGGCGCACGCGTACTGGCGGGTGAAAGGGCTGGCCGTGGATCTGGTGATCTGGAACGAGGACCGGGCCGGCTACCGGCAGGAGCTGCACGACCAGATCATGGGCCTGATTGCCTCCGGCAGCGAAGCCAGCCTGCTCGACCGCGCCGGCGGCATCTTCGTGCGCCCGGCGCAGCAACTGTCCAGTGAGGATCGCATGGTGGTGCAGGCCAGCGCGCGCATCATTCTGGCCGACAGTCGCGGCACGCTGGCCGAGCAACTCACGCGGCGCCAGGTGAAAGAGACCCATGTGCCACGCTTCGCCCCGACCAGACCACGCCGTGTCGCCGAGGTACTCGCCGATGACGTCGTGCACATGCGCTGGGCCGAACCCGAACCCGAGTTGCAGCTGGCCAACCG
>DATCWU010000371.1:0-1403 GCA_036566165.1 Rhodanobacter sp.
GTCGGTATGCGGCCATCGAGGCCGCCAAGCTGGGCCACGGTGGGGTCGAGTACATCGCGCGGGTGTTGGCGTGCGATCCCAAAACCATTCGTCAAGGTCTGCGCGATCTCGAGGCGGCAGAGGATGGGGCGGCTGGGCGCAGCCGAAAAACAGGGGGGCCGCCCGCCGCGCGTCGTGGCGCAGCCGACCCTGGAAGCGCACCTGTGCGCCTTGTTGCAAGAGTTCACCGCTGGGGAGCCGATGCGTGCAGGCGTGCTGGGGACGCACTTGTCGCTGCGTGAGTTGTCGAGGCGGCTGTTGGCCTTGGGCCCGCCCGCCCGCCGCCGCACGATGCGTCGGTTGCTGAGCAAACTCCAGGTGGGCCGCCGCACGGCGCGCAAGAAAAAGACGATGGGTCACCATCCCGATCGCAACGCGCAATGCGAAAACATTGTCCGCCTGCGACACGCGTAGGAAGCGTCTGGCGATGCGGTGATTTCGATCGATACGAAAAAGAAGGAGTTGCTGGGGCACTTGCACCGTGCTGGCACGACCTTCACCGCCGAGACCGTCGAAACCTGTGACCATGATTTTGGCTCGGCAAGCCAAGGCAAGCTGCTTCCTCACGGTATCTATGACCTGGGGAACCATCAGGCGCACATCCACCTCAACACGCGCCACGACACGAGCGCATGGTGCTGCGATAGTGTGGCCTTGTGGTGGGAGCAAGCGGGCCGCACGGCGCATCCCCGGGCCCAGCGGCTTCTCGTGCGTGGCGACGGTGGCGGCAGCAACAGCGCCACGCCATATCTGTGCAAAGAAGCCCTGCAAGGGTGAGCCAATCGCCTGGGACTGGAGATGCGTGTGGCCCATTATCCGCCGTACTGTTCCAAGCACAATCCGATCGAACACCGGGTATTGCCGCACGTCACGCGCGCCTGCCAGGGGGTGATCTTTCACACCGTGGAGGTCGCACCGCACTTCATCGAACGGACGAAGACCACGACGGGCCTGGGCGTGACGGTACGGATTCTGGACAAGGTGTATGAAACGGGGCGCAAATACGCTGCTGATTTCAAACAAAACATGAAGATCATCTTTGATGATCACCTGCCCAAGTGGAACTACCGCGCCGTTCCCGAATGCACATGAACTCGGGAACTTGTTGTTGGCCAATTCCTAAGAGCAAGCTGCTGTTGGTCGTCGATGTGGGCACCCGCACGTTGGCCATGGCCCAACGCGTCCTGCATCAACTCGTTCAGGTGTTGGCGCCGGACTGTGTGCCGCTGTTTTTGACGGACGGGTTCAACGAGTATAAAACGGCGATCCTGGCTCATTTTGGCCATTGGAGGCACCCGGAGCGTCGCCGAGACAAAGGCCCGATGCCCAAGCCGCGTTGGATGCCACTGCCTGAGTTACTCTAC
>DATCWU010000387.1:0-6696 GCA_036566165.1 Rhodanobacter sp.
GGTTGAGCGGTTGCTGGATACGGCCGTTTTGGTAGCAAGCTCTTCGCCTCCGCTTCGCCGTGCTCCGTAAAGCTTGGGCACCTTCCCCTGCGTTGTGGGGCAAGGAATTCGGCGCGGTCCCGCGGATTGGCGCAGCCTTGACGCGCTCCCGTCTAGCTTGCAGCGATGTTTGATCCCCTGCTCGAGCTTCGTCCGCAAGGGCTGTATTGTCCGGCCGGCGATTTCCATATCGACCCTGTGCTGCCGGTGCCACGCGCGGTGGTGACGCACGCGCACGGTGACCACGCCCGCGCCGGCAGCGGGCGCTATCACGTGGCTGCGGCCGGTGTCGGCTTGATGCGCGAGCGGCTTGGCGCGGACGCCGTGATCGACGCGCACGCATGGAGCGAGCCGTTCACGCTGGGCGAGGTCAGCGTGTCACTGCATCCGTCCGGTCACATCCTGGGCGCGGCGCAGGTGCGCATGGCGCATGCCGGCCGCGTCGTGGTGGTGTCAGGCGATTACAAGCGCGACCCCGACCCCACCTGCGAGGCCTTCGAGCCGCTGCGCTGCGACGTGTTTGTCACCGAGTCCACCTTTGGCTTGCCGGTGTATCGCTGGCCGCCGATGGCGCAGGTCATCGACGAATTGCTGGCGTGGTGGGCTGACTGCGCGCGACGCCAGATACCGGCGGTGCTGTTTTGCCATGCGCTGGGCAAGGCGCAACGGCTGCTGGCCGAGCTGGCGACGCGAAGCCAGCGCACGGTATACGTGCATGGCGCGATGTTGCGTCTGGTTGCCACTTACCGCGCCGCCGGGGTGCGCATGGCGCCAACCGAAGCAGTGCGTGACGAGGCCAAGGGCCACGACTTTGCCGGTGAACTGATCCTGGCGCCGCCCGCTGCTGCGGGCTCACCGTGGATGAAGCGCTTTGCCAAGGCGTCGACTGGTTTTGCCTCTGGCTGGATGCAGATACGCGGCAACCGTCGTCGGCGCGGCTACGACCGCGGCTTTGTGGTGTCCGACCACGCCGACTGGCCGGGCCTGTTGCAATCGGTCGCGGACAGCGGCGCATCGCGCATTTACGTCACTCATGGCGAAGGCGACGCCTTGATCCGCCATCTGTGCGAGCTGGGCCATGACGCCCGCCCGCTGCACGTGATGCGCGCCAACGTCGACGGTGACGACTGATGCAACGTTTCGCCGCCCTGTATGCGCAGCTTGACCGCACCGCGTCCACAGTGGCCAAGCGCGAGGCGATTGCCGCCTATCTGCACGCCGCACCCGCCGAGGACGCGGCGTGGGCGGTGTACGTGCTCGGCGGCGGCAAGTTGCGGCGGCTGGCGACGTCCAGCGAACTGCGCCAGGCGGTGGCGACGGTCACCGGATATGCGGCCTGGTTGATCGACGAAAGCTACGCGCATGTCGGCGACCTGGCCGAAACCATCGCGCTGATGCTTCCGCCCGGCGACGGCTCGCTGGCCGCGGTGAGCCTGCGCGAGTGGATGGAACAGCGCCTGCCCGCACTGGGACGATTGGACAGTGTCGCGCGCGTGGCGCAATTGCAGGCGTGGTGGTGCGGACTGGAGCCGGCGCAAGTGTTTCTGCTCAACAAACTGATCACCGGGGCGATGCGCGTCGGCGTGTCGCATCGACTGGTGGTGCAGGCCATCGCGCAGTGGTGCAGCCAGCCGACCGACCTGGTCGCGCAGCGCATGAGCGGTGACTGGTTGCCGGTTGCCGAGGCGCTGCAGGCGCTCGCGCAAGACGCCGCCGCCGACGAGCATCTGGCCGACCGTCCCTACCCATTTTTCCTCGCCTCGCCACTGGAAGCCGAAGTGAGCGCGCTGGGTGTACCGGCCGAATGGCTGGTGGAGTGGAAGTGGGATGGCATTCGCGCGCAGTTGATGCGCCGCGACAACCACGCCGGGTTGTGGTCACGTGGCGAGGAGCGTCTGGACGGCCGTTTCCCCGAGCTCGAACGCGCCGCTTTTTCGCTGCCACGCGACGGCGTGCTGGACGGCGAAGTGCTGGCCTGGAACGTGGACGCCGCCATGCCACGCCCGTTCACCGCGTTGCAAAAGCGCATAGGCAAGCTCAAGCCCGGCACCAAGCTGCTGCAGGACACGCCAGTGCGCTTCATGGCGTACGACCTGCTGGAGCTGGACGGCATCGACCTGCGCGAACGCCCGCTGCACACGCGCCGGGCGCTACTGGCCGATCTGCTGCAAGGCACCGACCCGGCGCTGATGCTGTCGCCGGCATTGACCGCGCCATCGTGGGAAGCATTGGCGACGGCCCGCGCCGAATCGCGCGCACGGCAGACCGAAGGGCTCATGCTCAAACGCGCGGATTCACCCTACCGCGTCGGCCGCAAGCGCGGCGACTGGTGGAAGTGGAAGATCGATCCGCACACGCTGGACGCGGTGCTGATCTACGCGCAACCAGGCCATGGCCGACGCTCGGGCCTGTTCACCGACTATACCTTTGGCGTGTGGGATGGCGACACGCTGGTGCCGGTGGCCAAGGCCTATTCCGGCCTGAACGACAGCGAGATCGCGACGCTCGACCGCTGGATCCGCGCGCACACCACCGAGCGTTTCGGCCCGGTGCGCGCAGTGGAAGCGCAGCACGTATTCGAGCTGGCATTCGAGGCCGTGCAGTTGTCCACCCGGCACAAATCCGGCGTGGCCGTGCGCTTTCCACGCATCGCGCGCTGGCGCACCGACAAGGGCATAGCCGATGCAGACAAGCTTGAGGACTTGCGGAAGCTCGCGGCCGGATGAGGAGGCTGCTTGGGCTTGCGCCGTCGCGCCGAAGAGCAAGCCCCCTCACCCTGCCCTCTCCCCCGGCTGCGCCAAGGGAGAGGGTTTAAGCACTCCGACCCGCACCACCGCCCACTGCCGCGGCAACGACCCGACCCGACATCTTCCGTTCTCCATCGCGGGAATCTCCCTCTCCCCCAACAGCCTTGCCACACGCAACGCAATCCCCGCGCTGACCGCGTCGCAGTCAGCGCGGCAAGGCAGCCAGCAACCGGGGCACCTGCGCGGTGGCGGCGGCAAGATGGGCGAAGATTTCGTCGACGCTGATTTCCGCCTCGTCACCGCAGCCGGCGGCGTAGTTGGCCACCAGCGCCAGGCAGGCATAGTCCAGGCTCAGTTCGCGCGCCAGCACCGCCTCCGGCATGCCGGTCATCCCCACCAGGTCGCAACCGTCGCGGCGCAGTCGATCGATCTCGGCACGCGTCTCCAGTCGCGGGCCTTGCGTGGCGCCATAGCAGCCGCCATCGATCACTGCGATGCCCACGCTGCGCGCCGCGGCAAGCAGATCCTGGCGCAGGCTTTCGGTATATGGCGCGCTGAAGTCGGTGTGCTGCACCGGCGCACCTTCCGCGTCACAAAAGCTCGACAGCCGGCCGCTGGTGTAGTCGATCAACTGTTCCGGCACGACGATACTGCGCGGGCCCATGTCCGCGCGGATGCCGCCCACCGCGTTGACGCCAACCACGCGCCGCGCGCCCAGATGATGCAGCGCCCACACGTTGGCGCGGTAGTTCACCCGATGCGGCGCCAGCGTGTGGTCCTCGCCATGGCGGGCGAGAAAGGCCACGCGCTTGCCGGCGAAACCCCCGGTGACGACGGGTGCCGATGGCGCGCCAAACGGGGTATCCAGCACATGCCGCTGCGCATGTTCCAGGCCGGCAAATGCGTACAGGCCACTGCCGCCGATCACGGCTACATCAATAGATTCGGTTGGCTCGGGCATGGCTTTCACCGTGTGGTGGGACAAGCGGTGAGGTACCCGCCGGAAGACGGCCATTCTGCCGCCTTGTCGCGGCGCTGTCTGCGCCGGGCCGGCACAGCGGCGGCGCGATCGCACCATTCCTGCGCGCGACGGCGTCACGCCACGCCCAGGGAATCGCCTGGCTAGGCGCTGCGCACCAGCAGCGCACGGGCAATTTCGCCATGCATGCGCCCCAGCGCGCGCACCAGATGCAAGGTGGCGAACAGCAGCACGATGCCGACCACGCACATGACCAGCGCGTCGCCCCAGCTTGGCACGTGCGCGCCAAAGCCCCAGTCCACGGTGATCGCCCGGTCCACGTATATTCCCGCCAGCCAGTCGTGGCGAAACAGCATGACCACCGGCGCCACCAGCAAGCCGATCGACACCGCCAGCAGCGTCACTGTCAGCGTGAAGTAACCGATGCCCAGCGGCAGCATCAGCAGCATGTACAAGAGCGTGCCCCAGGTGCGCGCGTCGGTGAACATCGCGCCGATGCGTTTCATCAGCGGCAGCCCCGCCGCCGGATACGGCGGGCGTCGCGGCATGCGCGCGCCGAGCATGGCCTCCACGATGCGCCCCTCGACCAGCGCCAGCGCGCGCACCGAGCCGATGAACAACACGATGAACGGCAGACCGATGATCAGCACCGACAAACCCGCCGACAGCGACACGCCAGTCACCGCCCAGGTGAAGTAGAAGATACCGGTGGCCAAGGCCAGCAACATGTAGAACATCGCGCCGTACGTGTGCGGATCGGCGGCCACGCCGAAGAAGCGTCCGGCCAACGAGGGGCGTGGAGCCGCCGGTGGCGGGCGCAACGCGCGCTGGATCTTGATCTCCTGGTCGCGATAAAGATCGGCCACTTCCTCCGGCGCGCCGTAGCTGCCCACCACGTGGGCAAGCATGTCTGGCTCGCTGCGTTGCGGCTGCTCGGCGAGCTCCGCGCGCAGATGTTCCTCCGCGTCGTACAGCGCGTCCTGGATCAGCGCGGGATCGGCGCCACGCAAGGCGTCACGCAACTGCTGCAGATATTCGGCAATGCTTCGTGGCGTATTCATGACACCCCTCCTTGCAAGACGTTATCGACGGAATCGCGGGTGGCGATCCAGGCCGCGGTCCACGCGCGCAATGCTTCGCGCCCGAGTCTGGTAATGCGGTAGTAGCGACGGGGCGGGCCGCTGACCGAAGGTTCGACCTCACTGGCCAGCAACCCTGCGGCTTCAAGATTGCGCAGCACCGGATACAGCGCGCTTTGCTTGCCGGCCAACACTCCCTCGCCCACCGGCTCCAGCTGCTTGGCAATCTGGTAGCCATACAGGGGATGCCGCGATTGGCTCAATACGGCCAGCAGCACCAGCGCCACCGTGCCGCTGGAAAGCTCTTTCTGGAACTTCTTCAACTGGATGGCGCCATCGTCCACTGGTGGATTCGCCCTGCACGGCTTGGATGAACTAAATGATAGTGTTAACTTGATACTAGTAAATGGGCCGGAAGTCATATTCGGACGGATCCACGCCACGGCTCTGCTAAGTTGCAGCTCGTATCGATCTGTTCGCTGCCGGGGACCGCCATGCGTCACCACTGCCTTGTCGCCGCGCTGGCCCTGACCAGCTGCCTGTTGCTGCCGCCCACGTTGGCCGCCGAACAAAGCAAACCCACGCCCAGCGCCAGCGAATTGCTGGCCCAGTCCAAGCCCGCCGAATGGCGTCATCCCGACCCGCAAAACCTCCTGGTCATGCAACTGGCCACCGGTCGCGTGGTGATTGAACTGGCGCCGGATTTCACGCCGCTGCACGCGGCGAACATCCGCACGCTGGTACGCGAGCATTATTTCGACGGCCTCGCGGTGATCCGCGTGCAGGACAACTTCGTGACCCAGTGGGGCGCGCCAGAAGATGCGGACAACGGTTACCACGTACCGGCCAAATCCCTGGGCACGGCCAAGGTCACCTTGCCGCCGGAATACACCCGCGCCATTGACCCCAAGCTGTCGTGGACGGCATTGCCCGATGGCGATCTGTATGCGCCGCAAGTGGGTTTCAGCGAAGGTTTTCCGATGGCACGCGACCCGGCCAGTGGGCGAGAATGGTTGGCGCACTGCTACGGCATGGTCGGTGTCGGGCGCGACAACGGGGAAGAAACCGGCAATGGCAGTTCGTTGTATGCGGTGATTGGTCAGGCGCCGCGCCGACTGGATCGCAACCTCGCCATCGCCGGCCGCGTGCTGCAAGGCATGCCGCTGCTGTCCAGCCTGCCGCGCGGATCGGCGCCAATGGGTTTCTACGCGACACCCGGGCAGCGCGTTCCGATCAAGTCCGTACACATTGCTGCCGACGTGCCCGCGGCGCAGCGGGTGGACATGGAAGTGCTGCGCACCGACAGCGCCACTTTCGCCACGCTTATCGAAGCCCAGCGCAATCGCCACGATGCGTTCTACCAGACCTCTGCGGGCAAGGTCGGCTTGTGCGACATTTCTGTCCCGGTGCGCGAAACCGGCACCCGCATCGGCAACCACTGACGTCTTGTCTGCCGGCGCAAAACCGGACTTTCTGTGCATCAGGTATCACGCGCATACAGCTGATGCTGTCATGCTGACCGGGCTACTACCTGTATGGGACCCTTGATGGCGCTGACTGAAAACCTGAGTTTCCTGCGTGCGTGGTTGCGTGCGCCGCAACGCGTGGGCGCGCTGACGCCATCGGGTCCGGCGCTGGCACGATTGATGACGGCGCAAGTCAACCACCTCGATGGCCCGGTGATCGAGTTGGGGCCGGGCACCGGGGTCTTCACCCGCGCCCTGCTCGACAAGGGCGTGCCGGCGCATCGACTGGCGCTGATTGAAGCCGACCCCATCCTCGCCGCAACGCTGGCGCAACATCACCCGCACCTGCAGGTGCTGAACATGGACGCGGCGCAGCTTGGCGACAC
>DATCWU010000389.1:0-3812 GCA_036566165.1 Rhodanobacter sp.
GTGTCGCACGCGATCCTGGTCTACAACCGTGGACGCAGCAGCGGGCTTGCCGATGGCATCGTCATCACCCCGTCGCACAACCCGCCCGACAACGGCGGCTTCAAATACAACCCGCCAAATGGCGGCCCGGCGGATACCGCGATCACCGGCTGGGTGCAGAACCGCGCCAACGCACTGATTGAAGCGGGCCTCAACGGCGTGCGGCGCATGCCGTTCGCGCAAGCACGCAAGGCCGCGACCACGCACGACCACGACTACCTCAACGCGTATGTCGCGGACCTGGCCAATGTCATCGACTTCGACATGATCCGCAGCGCTGGCGTGCACATGGGTGTCGATCCACTGGGTGGCGCCGGCGTGCATTACTGGGCGCCGATTGCCGAGCGTTATCGGCTCGACCTCACCGTGGTCAGCGCCGCGGTCGACCCGCAATTCGCGTTCATGAGCGTGGATTGGGATGGCAAGATCCGCATGGATCCGTCATCGAAATACGCCATGCAACGGCTGATCGGGCTGAAGGACCAGTATGACGTCGCGTTTGCCTGCGACACCGATCACGACCGTCACGGCGTGGTCACGCGCAGCAGCGGGTTGCTGGAGCCCAACCACTATCTGTCGGTGCTGATCAATTATCTGTTTCAGCACCGCCCGCAGTGGAGTGCAGACGCCGCAGTCGGCAAAACGGTAGTCAGCACGGCGCTGATTGACCGCGTGGCCAAACGCCTGGGGCGGAAGTTGTACGAAACGCCGGTCGGTTTCAAATGGTTTTCTGCCGGGTTGTTCGACGGCTCACTGGGTTTCGGCTGCGAAGAGAGCGCTGGTGCGTCCTTGCTGCGCCGCGACGGTTCGGTGTGGACGACAGACAAGGATGGTCTGGTGCCGGCGTTGCTGTCGGCCGAAATCACCGCACGCGCCGGCAAGGACCCGGGCGAGCTGTATACGCAGCTGACCACGGAACTGGGCAAACCATTCACCGACCGCGTGGAGGCAGCAGCCACGCCTGCGCAGAAAGCTCGGCTGGCCAAGCTGTCGCCCGACCAACTCAAGCGCGATCGGCTCGCCGGCGAGAAAATTGAGCAAGTGCTGGACAAGGCGCCCGGCAACGGGGCGGCCATTGGCGGCATCAAGGCCGTTGCTGCCAGCGGCTGGTTTGCCGCGCGGCCGTCCGGCACCGAGGCGATCTACAAGATCTACGCGGAAAGTTTCAGGAGTGCAGACCACTTGCAGGACCTGCTTGCCGAGGCGCAGCAGATTGTTGACGCCGCGCTTGCCTGAAGCTGCGCCGGCCTGTCGACACATTGCCACCTGCGAATGCGGTGGGCAGCACCCGCCCGACGCAGCAAAGAGTTCACGCACAGGGAGTGCGCGTCCACCACCCATCACCGGAGACCATCATGTCTGACGCTCTCGACCAGCAATGCATCAACACGTTGCGCTTTCTGTCCGTGGACATGGTGCAGCAGGCAAACAGCGGGCATCCGGGTTTGCCGCTGGATGCCGCGCCCATGGCTTATGCGTTGTGGACGCAGCACATGAAGTACAACCCCAAAGACCCGCACTGGGTTGATCGCGACCGCTTTGTGTTGTCGGCCGGGCACGGCTCGGCGTTGCTGTACAGCCTGTTGTTTGCCACTGGTTACGACCTGTCGCTGGAGGACATCAAACACTTCCGCCAATGGGGCAGCAAGGCGCCGGGACATCCGGAAAGTGGCCACACGCCGGGCGTCGAAGTCACCACCGGACCACTGGGTCAGGGCTTGGCCAATGCGGTGGGCATGGCCATCGGCGAAGCCAACCTGGCCGCGCGTTACAACCGCGACGGCCACCGCATCATCGACCACCATACCTGGGCTATCGTCAGTGATGGCGATCTGATGGAAGGCGTGGCCAGCGAAGCCGCCTCACTGGCCGGCCATCTCAAGCTCGGCAAGCTGATCTGCCTGTATGACGACAATTACGTCACCCTGTCGGCCGGTACGGATATCACATTTTCCGAAGACCGTGGCCAGCGCTTCGAGGCCTATGGCTGGCAGACGATTCACGTCGCCGATGGCAACGATGTCAATGCGCTCAACGCGGCGCTGGACGCGGCACGCGCCGACACTACGCGTCCGTCGTTGATTCTCGTGCGCACGCACATTGGCTTCGGTTCGCCCGAGCAGGACAGCTTTAAGGCACATGGCTCACCACTCGGCGTCGAGGGCGTGCGCAAGACCAAGCAGAACCTTGGCTGGCCGGTGGAGCCCGACTTCCTTGTGCCGGAACCCGCGCTTGCGCATTTGCGTTTGGCAGTAGAGCGCGGCCAACGTGCACAAGCAGCCTGGGATGGACGCCTGGACGCTTATACGTCCGCTTATCCGGAACTCGCCGCCGAACTCGATACGCGCTTGCGCGGCGAGCTCCCGGCCGGCTGGGATGTTGATATCCCGGTATTTCCCGCCGACGCCAAAGGCATGGCCACACGCGTGGCCGGCGGCAAGGTGATGAATGCGTTTGCGGCAAAGCTGCCGGCACTCACTGGTGGATCAGCGGATCTGGATCCATCCACGCACACCGCCCTGAAAGGCATGGGCGATTTCAATCCGCCAGCCGACGCCGGCGCGGACACCGAGGGCTCGGATGGCGGTGGCTGGAGCCGGGCTGGGCGCAACCTGCACTTTGGCGTGCGCGAACACGCGATGGGCGCCATCGTCAACGGGCTGGCGGCGCACGGCGGTTTCATTCCGTATGGCGCGACGTTCCTGATCTTTTCCGACTACATGCGCCCGGCCATTCGCCTCGCCGCCCTAATGGGCCTGCACGTCGTGCACGTCTTCACCCACGACAGCATCGCCCTTGGTGAAGATGGTCCGACGCACCAGCCGGTGGAGCAACTCGCCAGCCTGCGCGCGATCCCCAATCTCACCGTGATTCGCCCGGCCGATGCGAACGAGACTGCGGTGGCGTGGCGGGTTGCCGTGGAAACCACGGGTCACCCGGTATTGCTCGCGCTGACCCGGCAAAACCTGCCGACACTTGATCGCACCCGGTTCGCCAGCGCCGACGGCCTGCGCCAGGGTGCATATATCCTCAGCGACGCCGCGAACGGCCAGCCCGAACTCATCCTGATCGCCACCGGCTCGGAAGTCGGGCTGATCATCGCCGCAGCGGAAAAATTGGCGGGTGAGGGGATCGCCGTGCGCTGCGTATCGATGCCGAGCTGGGAGCTGTTCGACGCCCAGCCACAAAGCTACTGCGATCGCGTGTTGCCACCCGCAGTGGGCGCGCGGCTGGCCGTGGAGCTTGGCGTGCGGCAAGGCTGGGAGCGTTACATCGGCGCGCATGGCGCCATGCTTGGCATCAACCATTTCGGCGCCTCCGCCCCCGCCGAGATGTTGTTGCAACAATTCGGCTTCACCGTCGACCACGTGGTGCAACGAGGCCGGGCGCTGCTCGGGCGCTGACCTGATGCCGGGTGTTCACGGCGCCATGGCGGCTGGTGGCGCAAGCTGCGTCCTTGGCAGATGGATGCCGGACACCGGTCTGCCGTTGTCCGGATCCGTCAGCCTGCAGGCGGGCAGTTAGGTCTGTATTCATTTCCCTTGCACATCTGAACTTGTGAAGGTGTTATTTTCCCGGCCCGCCTCTTCCCCGCCCAGGCAGCTCCCTTGCCCAGTCCCCTGTACGACGCGAAGTCCTGCCTGCCCACCTGCAGCGCCCGCGTACTCGCGGTGCTGGCGGGCTTGGCCCTTGCCGGGTGCGCGGTCGGCCCCGACTACCGGCGCCCGGATGCACCGCCGGTGGATCACTACACGACCCAGGCGCTCCCGGCC
>DATCWU010000397.1:0-2988 GCA_036566165.1 Rhodanobacter sp.
CCAGCAGGCGGCAACCGCACCGCGCCCGCGGCCAACGGTGCCAGCAATGCGTCGAGTGCCGCCTCCGGCGCGGCAGCGGAAAATCCAGCAGCAGTCACGGTATCTCTTCACCAGCGAAATGGTCAGCGCATTGTACGGGGCGTCGGCCGCCCTCTTCGCGACGCGCTCAGGGTGCCACGGTGGCGGTCGTCGTCGATGTCGGCAAGGCGTCGATCAATTGCGCAGCCAGCGGCACGTAGCCACCGTCGAAATGATGGTCACCGTCCTTCGGGTACACCCGTACCCATGCCGGCAGGTCTGCCTCGGTGCACAGGCTCTCGTCGGCATTATCCTTGCCGTAGTAGCAGGCTACCGGGAATTGCTGGTGCAGTGCCTGCACTGGTGGCAGTGCGGCGTAGTGCGGCACCTGATTGAATTTCTCCAACTGCGTTTTGACGAACGCCTTGAACCGTCCCTGCGAAACCATGTAACCCTCGAACTGAATCTCGAAGCTGAAATCGCGGCTGGGCGACAGCAGCACCAGCTG
The DNA here is from genome assembly GCA_036566165.1 of Rhodanobacter sp. Classification (GTDB taxonomy): domain Bacteria; phylum Pseudomonadota; class Gammaproteobacteria; order Xanthomonadales; family Rhodanobacteraceae; genus Rhodanobacter. Next base: position 527 of record DATCWU010000397.1, read on the forward strand.
GGCAATGCGTGCGCGATTTTCGCGACTGAGCCGGTCGACGATGGTAGGCAGCACATCGGCGCCGAAGGAGAAGCCCACCAACCACACGCGCTGCTTGTGCCACTGCTGCAGATATTTCGTCATCAGCGCATCAAGCTGCGCGGCCGACTCATCCGCCGTGCGCATGCGCCAGTAATACTTGAACGTATTCACCCCCAATACCGGCAGGCCTCGGTCAGCAAACGCACCCCCTAGCTCCCGGTCCAGATCGGCCCAGCCACCGTCGCCGGAATAGACGATAGCCAGCACGTCATTGCGCCCCGACGGTGGCGCCACCTGCGCCGCCGCCGGCACTACCACGGTGGCGCTTTCCAGACTGACATGGGAGAACGGATTCCAGACAATCGCCAGTCCCAGCACACCTGCGCCCAACCCGGTCAACATGAGCTTCTTCCTGCGTTTCATCGCCGTACCACGCCGGACAAGCCGCCGGAAATCAGGCTGGCCACGTTGGCCAGGATCATCGGCAACGCGATGCTGCCGGGCACGGCCATGTATCGTGGCTCCCATTCGGGATCAAATTTGTCCTTGTACTGCTGCAAGCCGCGGAAATTGTAGAAGCGCTCGCCGCGACCGAACACCATCGCGCCAAACCGGTTCCACAATGGTGCCAGGCGCCGATTGTGCAGCCCGGCCAACGGCGCCATGCCGAGGTTGAACCATTCATAGCCTTCGTCGCGCGCCCACTGCAGCAACTGCACGAACATGAAATCCATGATGCCGGGCGCGCCATCCGGCAGGTGGCGCATCAAATCCAGCGATGCCTCATGTTTCGTCGCGCCAAGCCACAGGTTCGCGAACGCGACCAGTTGCTCGCCTTGCCAGATCAGCGCCATCGGCGTGCGGACGAGGTAGCGCGGGTCAAAGGCACCGAGCGAGAAGCGTTTTTCGCGCACGTGCTTGGCACGCAGCCACGCGTCTGAGATTTCCTTGAGCCGCGGCAACAACGGCGCAACCGCCGACGCCGGAATGATCTGCAGCCGCAGGCCATCGCGCGTCAGCTTGTTCACCGTGTTGCGCAACACTTTGCGCGATTTGCCGTCCAGGTTGAAGCTGGCCAGGTGTACCCGTGCCTGCTCGCCGATCTTCAGCAGGTTCATGCCCACTTCCAGATACAGGTCCAGGTCCGCCGGGCTGACCTGGTAGAACACCGGCCAGCCGCCTGCGCGCTCGCATTGTTCGAGGAACGTCCACACCAGTTCGCGCCGCGCGTCGTCGTCGGTGCCGATCGGATCACCCATGGCGACCCAGCTGCGGCCTTCGACGTCGTACATGATGAACGCGGCATGCGTCGGGTCGAACAGCAGGGCCTTGTCGCCCATGAGTGCCAGGTGTGCCTGCGTGTCGGGCGACTGCTGGATCAACGGCAGCGCCGTGTCGAGCTGTTCTTCACTCGGCGCCGCCTGATGCACCTGCACGGGACGGATCAGGCTCGCCAGCGCAAACAACATGCCGGCCGCGGCGGCAGCCACCAATGCGCGCAACGCCCGCGGCGCACCCTGGTGAAAGCTGAACTCCCACCACAGATCGGCGCTGTAGCCCACGTGCTTGTAACTGAACATCACCAACCACGTGGCGCAACCCAGCACCGCGACGATGGCCACGACCCAGCCGATGGAAAACGTGGTGTTGAACAACGATGCGCGTCGGTAAAACAGGCGATGCGCGGGTGCCAGCCCCATCGCCAGCAACGTCAGCAGCGTGGCCTCTTCGTAATCGATCCCCTTCAACAGCGAGAACCCGGCGCCAGCAATCAGCAAAGCCAGCGTCAACACATAAGCCGCGTCCAGTCGACGCTGCAGACCACGCGCCAGAATCAGCAACAGCATACCGATGACGCTGGCCAGCAGATGCGACACTTCCAGCACGGACAGCGGCAACACCTCACGCAATATCGCCATGCGCTCCGGCAGCGCGCGCGTTGCGCCGGAAAACAGCAAGACCGCGCCGGAGACCAGCGTCAACCCGGCAAAAAACGACGGCAGCAAGGCCGTGAACCACGGCGTCCACAGCGACTTCCGGCGCAGGCCGCGGGTTTCACGCTGCACCACCAGCACCGCCGCCCCACACAACGGCAATAGGTAGTAGATCACGCGATACGCGGCCAGTGCGCCGAGAATGGGCGCGGCCAGCGCCTGATTGCCGGTGGCGCCGAAGCCGGCCAGCATCACCGCCTCGAACACGCCCAGGCCACCCGGCACGTGGCTGATCAAGCCCACCATCTGCGCAATCACGAAGATCGCCAGGAAGTGACCGAAGCCGCTGTGCAGCGCGTCCGGCATCAACACATACAACACGGCGGCGGCCAGCCCCCAGTCCAGCGCGCCAATCACGATCTGCTGCGCGGCCATGCGCAACGACGGCAACGCCACATGCCAGCGCCACACCCGCAGCGGGTGGCGGACCAACCCGGCAGCAACCAG
>DATCWU010000415.1:0-2070 GCA_036566165.1 Rhodanobacter sp.
TCGCCAGCGCCACCGAGTTGCCACCGCCAGGCATCACGCAAGGCCCGTTGCAGGTCAGCCTGATTGCCGCGTTGCTGCTGGCGCTCGGCGGCGGGCTGATCCTGAATCTGATGCCCTGCGTACTGCCGGTGCTGTCGATCAAGGCCGTCAGCGTGCTGGAGAGCGGCGAGAACCGGCGTCGGGCCCGGCGTCATGCGTTGTTCTACAGCGCCGGGGTGCTGTGCAGCTTCGCCGCGCTGGGGTTGGGCATCCTCGCGCTGCGTGCCGCCGGGCACACGCTGGGCTGGGGCTCGCAGCTGCAGCAGCCAGTGCTGGTCGGCGTACTGGCGTGCGTGATGCTGGCGGTGGGCTTGTCGATGTCCGGCGTGGTGCAATTTGGCTCGGCACTGGGCAATACCGGCGCCGGCTTGGCGTCACGTGCCGGACCCAGCGGGGATTTCTTCACCGGCGTGCTGGCGGTCGTGGTCGCCAGCCCGTGCACGGCACCGTTCATGGGCAGCGCACTGGTGTATGCGTTTGCCGCACCCATGCTGTCGGCGCTGCTGGTGTTCCTGGCCCTGGGCGTCGGGCTGGCATTGCCGTTCCTGTTGATTGGACTGGTGCCGGCGCTGGCGCGGCTGTTGCCGCGGCCGGGACGCTGGATGGAAACGCTGAAGCAGGTACTGGCGTTCCCGATGTATCTGACTGCCGTGTGGCTGGTGTGGGTGCTGGCCAAGCAGCGCGGCGCCGACGCCGTTGGCCTGGTGCTGGTGGCGATGGTGCTGCTGGCCATGACCCTGTGGTGGTTCGGGCGCAGCCGCTCGCGCGGCACCGGCAGCAAGCTGCTGGTGGCCATGCTGGCCATCGCCACGCTGATACCGATGTACCTGCTCGCGCACGTGCCGGCGCCATCAAGTGTGGCGACGCTCGCCGCCGGTACGGTCGCCTACAGTCCACAGAAGCTGGCGGCACTGCGTGCGGCAAACACACCTGTGCTCGTCGACATTACCGCCGACTGGTGCGTCACCTGCAAAGCCAACGAACACACGGTGCTGAACACGCAAGCGTTCCGTGACCTGCTGCGGCGCACTGGCGCGGTCTACATGCAGGGCGACTGGACCAATGTCGATCCAACCATCAGCGCCTTCCTGGCGGAATACCACTCCCCGGGGGTGCCGCTGTACGTGGTGTTTCCCGCCCACGGCGGCGCCGGTCAGCAGTTGTCGACGGTGTTGACGCCATCGATGGTCGAACGTGCGCTGACCGCGGCCGCAGCGGCACGGTGACCGCCGGGCGACATACGCCATCGCACGGAACCGCTGACATCTGCGGCCATCATCGGCGAACGGTCGCGAACTGGACATTCCCAACCGGACCGCGCAAACTCCTGCGCGGTCCGGACTCCCCGGAAGCCAGTGGAACGGTCACGTGGCAAAGATCCTGATCCTGCATGGGCCCAACCTCAATTTGCTGGGTAACCGCGAGCCGTCGGTCTACGGTACGGACACGCTGGCCCAGATCAACGATCGGCTGGCATCGCAGGCGCGCGCCGGCGGCCACGAACTGACCTGCTTCCAGTCCAACGCCGAGCACGAACTGATCGACCAGGTGCAGCACAGCCGCGCCGATGGCACCGCGCTGATCGTGCTCAACGCCGGCGCCTTCACGCATACCAGCCTGGCGCTGCGCGACGCGTTGGCTGCAGTGGCCATCCCGTTCATCGAGGTGCACCTGTCCAACGTGCATGCACGCGAGACCTTTCGTCACCATTCGTATTTGTCTGCGATCGCGCTGGGCGTCATTGGCGGCTTCGGTGCCGATAGCTATCGCCTCGCGCTGGAGGCAGGCATGCACTGGTTACAGACCCCGACCGCGCGCACGCCGTAAGCGCGCTTCACCCCCCTCGTATTTCCCTGCGCCCGCTGCCATGGCGCAACCGACCAGAGGCTGACATCCATGGATTTGCGCAAAATCAAGAAGCTGATTGACCTGCTCGAGGAGTCCAACCTCGCGGAACTGGAAATCAAGGAGGGCGAAGAAGTGGTGCGGCTGTCGCGCGTGCCGAAGAGTGCCGCGCCCCCCGCCGTCGCC
>DATCWU010000417.1:0-1837 GCA_036566165.1 Rhodanobacter sp.
TACGTAGCGTTGCAGGAAACCGGGCTTGAACTGGGACCCGGTGAAACGCACGTGGCCGTAGCGGTAGCGGCGCCCGACCTGCCAGGCCAGCTTGATGGCCGCGCTGTGGTTGCCGCGGGTTACTTCCACGCGGTGGGTGACCAGTCGCGCATCGAGAAAGCCGTTGGCGGTGAGTTGCGCACTCAAGGCGTCGCGCGCGGCGTCATAAGTGCCGTGGTTCAGTGGCGCCTCGCGCATCCGTTCGATGGCGCGGCGGGCGCGGCGGATCGCGGGAATCGCGGTTGCTTCCGCGTCCAGTCCGATATCCACCGAAGTGACCAGCACCGGTGCGCCAGGCTGCACGTGCAGCGTCACCCGCCAGTCGTCGCCAACCTGTTGCAGGCTGCCAGTCGCCTGCGCCTCGTAATAGCCATACGGCTCCAGCGCCTTACGCACTTCGTCCGGGGCGTCCGCGTACAGCCGACGGACCTGCGCGGCACTGACGTCGCGGGTGCGATAGGCGGACAGGCTGAGCCCGGCGACCACCGCCGCATCCAGCGCTTCGTCGACACCGTCGACGACCAGTTGCACGTTGGCGTGCACGGACAGCGGGAGCAGCAGGGTGCAGACGACCAGGAGTCGGCAGGCGAAACTTCGACGTCGGTGCTGGCTGCGCATGCGGCGGGTCAATGCTCGTTCGATTCGGGTTGTATCAGTCTCTGTCGTGACCTGGGCTGTCGTCAGAGACTAACGCGCTGCATGTGGGCAGCGCATCAAGGGTATGCGCCGGGTTATTTCATCGCGCGAAACAACAAGGGCAGCATGCGTGACGTCTGCTCGCCGGCCGGATCGGAACAGCTCAGTCCCTCATCAGGAGAGTGACACAGGCCGATTTCGACGCGACTGAAACCCGAGTTGCGCAGCAACTCGAAGAAGTCCCAGCCGAAATTGTGAAAGGTGTAGATACCGCCGCGTGCGATGCCGTCGCCGTGGTATTCAGGCGCTTCGAGATGTTCGATCTGGCCGTCGCGGCGGAGGCGTCCACGTAGCGTCGACGTGAGTCGATCCGCGAAAAACGGTACGGTAAACAACATCACGCCACCGGGACGAAGCACGCGTGCGCATTCGCGCAATGCTTGCCTGGTGTCGTAAACGTGTTCCAGCACGTCGCTGTGCACCAGCAGGTCAAGCGAAAGTGACGCGTAGGAAAGCGCCGTAATCGATTCATGCAGCGTACGCCGCCAGCGCCACCAGTGGGTTGACCACCAGTAGTGCTTGCCACCGGCAAGGCCCTCACCCAGATATTCCGAACCAACGAGCCAACGCCATTGGGCATGGGCCATGCGATACAGCCGCGTGGTCTGTTCGAACATGGCGCCGTGCAACGGCATGGCCAGTGTGTCGACCTCCTCGCGCAGCGCCAGCAGCATCAGGCGCTGCCGCGCGGTCAGCCCGCAATGCGCGCAACGCAGACCTTCACGAAGATTGGGTCGGCCAGCGAAAGTGGCGCCGGTGTTGACCTGGAAGACGGTGTTTCGATCGCATACCGGGCAGTGTCCGCGGGTGAACGCAGCCGCGGCGATGGGGATATCCCGTTGCACGATCGCTACCTGTGCGATCTCGGCTGCGTGGGTGAAGCTGTCCCGGTCCCGGAACCAGTGAATGTGCGGCATTGGCGTTCCTTTGCTTTTCCTTGCATCCAGCAGGCGCGACCCTCAGCCGGCCTTGTCGCCAGCCTTGTGCGCGATCCATGCTGCGGCCACGGCCGAGAAATACGGCACCGATTGCGCGCTCAGGATGAACATCCACAACGTGCCTTCGATGTAGCGCGTGCCGTAACTCATGGCCATGCCGATCA
>DATCWU010000471.1:0-2741 GCA_036566165.1 Rhodanobacter sp.
CGGCCCGCGCTGCGGCACGCGGCAACCAGCGCATTGAGATCGGAGCGGTTCCAGCGTGGCACCCGCACGTTGTGCAGGATCACGTCGAGCAGGTCGCTGTTGAGCTTGCCGGCGCGATACAGCTTGACCGGGGGAATGCGCACGCCCTCTTCCCAGATCGTGCGCGCGTCGGTGGGCAGGCTGCCGGGTACCTTGCCGCCCACATCGGTCATGTGGCCGAACATCGCGGCGTAATTGATCAGCCGGCCATCCTTGAAGATCGGCAACAGCACCAGCCAATCCGGCAAATGGCTGACCGCCCCGTTGCACATGTACGGATCGTTGGTGAGGAACACGTCCCCTTCCTCGACGGTGCCATCGTACGCCTGCAGGAAGCCGGCAATGAACGAGCCGAACTGGCCGACGAGCATCCGACCATCACTGCCGGCAATGATCGGAAACGCATCGCCCTGCTCGCGAATGCCGGGACTCATTGCCGTGCGGAACAGCACCGCGTCCATCTCGCTGCGGGCGTTGGCCAGCGCGTTCTCGATGATGTCCACCGTGACGCCGTCGACTTCGACGCGGCGCAGGGGTGCGACGTTGGACTGGATGATGCGTGCACTCATAACGCTTGCTCCTGACCGTCCTGCGGGCGAATCAACAGGTTGCCGAAATCATCGACCGTGGCGCAATAGCCGGGCAGGATCACCGTCGTCGAATCGATCTCGAACGCAATGGCCGGGCCGGGCACCCGCTGCCCGCGGCACAGCTGCGCCCGGTCGTAGATCGTCGCGGTGTGCTGCGCGCCGGCGTAGTAGATGACCTGCTGGCCGACGCTGGCCCTGGCCAGGTCGCCGCCCACTGCCTCCAGCCTGCGGTCCGCGATGTCCGGGCGCGGCGCGCGCGCAATGGCGCGCAGATTGACCAGTTCGTGCGCTTCGCTGAGGGCAAAGGTGAACTGGCGCTCATGCTCCTCGTCGAACGCCGCCGTCAGGCTGGCCAGACCAGCCTGGCGCAACTGTGCCGGATCGACCTCCAGCGTCAGCAGCAACGCCTGACCCTGGTAGCGCACGTCGGCCTGCCAGTTCAACTGCTGCTGTGCGACCGGCACATCCTGTTCGGCCAGCGAATGGCGCACGCTGTCGCTGAGGCCATCGAGAATCTCAATGACCTCATCCACACTCATTTCCGCCAGGTTCCGGATCACCGAACGCGACGCCTCATCCTTGACCCGCGTGGTGGCGTCACCATAGGCACACAGCACCCCGGGGCCGGGCGGGACGATGACCGGCCACGAGTTCATCAGGATGCCCAGGGCGTTGCCATGCAACGGCCCGGCACCGCCAAACACGCACAAGGCAAACTCGCGCGGGTCGTAACCCTGCTCCACGCTGATCAAGCGCAGCGCACCATACATGTGCTCGTTGGCCACCCGGGTAATGCCTTCCGCCGCCGCGTACAGCGATATTCCCATCGCGTCGGCCACCTTCTGCACGGCGGCTTCGGCCAGGTCGCGGCGGATGGCAAAGTCCCCACCGAGTTTCTGCACTTCCGGCAGGTAGCCAAGCACGATGTTCGCGTCGGTCACCGTGGCTTCGGTGCCGCCGAGGTTGTACGCCGCCGGACCGGGCACCGCGCCCGCACTCTCCGGACCCACCCGGAGCGCCCGGGTCAGCTCCGGCACAAACGCGATCGAGCCACCGCCGGCGCCAATGCTGCGTACGTCGACGGACGGCGCCCGCACCGCGATGTCGCCAATGCGGGTTTCGCGGCGCAGGCGGGCACGGTTGTCATCGATCAGCGCGACGTCGGTCGAGGTACCGCCGACATCGCAGGTCAGCACCCGCGGGAAACCGGCGCGGGAGCAGAACCAGATCGCCCCCGCCACGCCACCGGCCGGACCGGACAGCAGCATGTTGACCGGCGCCTGGGAGGCGGACTGGCACGTCGCCAGGCCGCCGTCGGAACGCAGGATGGCCAACTTGACATCCGGCCGCAGCCGGGTCTCCAGCTCGGCCTGGAGATGCTGCACATAACTCTCCATCTGCGGCCGCACGTAACTGTTCACCACCGTGGTTTCGGTGCGTTCGTACTCCTGCATCTCCGGCACCACCACGGACGACAGCGATACCGGCACCCCGGGCATGACTTCGGCAGCGATTTGTCCGATGCGCTGCTCGTTCTCGCCGTTGACGTAGGCATTCGTGAGGCTGACGGTCAAGGCCTCGACACCGGCAGCGCGCAGCTGCTCCAGCCCTGCGCGGATCCCGGCGACGTCGAGTTCGCGCACGATCCGGCCGCTGGCGTCGATACGCTCATCCGCCTCGATGGTCAGCTCCAGCGGTGCCAGCAGTTCACCCTTGTTGAACGTGACCCAGCCGCCAAGCCCGCCGGGCACGAACGACCGCGCAATATGCAGCACCTGCTTGTAACCCCGCGTGGTGACCAACCCGACGCGCGCACCGCGCCGGGTGAGAATCGCATTGGTCGCCACGGTGGTGCCGTGCATCACCGAACGGATGTGTGCCGGAGCGATGCCGGACGCCTTGCAGATTTTTTCAATGCCCTCCAGCACCGCGACCGACGAATCGTGCGGTGTCGACGACACCTTGGCGGTAAACGTCTCACCACTCTCTTCATTCACCAGCAACAGATCGGTGAACGTGCCGCCAACATCGACACCCAAGCGAAAAGTCATGACCACTCCGTAGAAAATATTTTGCGACGTGTTCAAACCAGCCGTCTGTCTTCGGCGATCA
>DATCWU010000472.1:0-6510 GCA_036566165.1 Rhodanobacter sp.
ATGTCACAGGGACTGCTGGCCTCTGGTGGCGAACCTGGAGCCGTGCGTGCGGTGCCGGTGGCGCGCGTGAGTGGCGAGGGTTTGTTCGCGCCCGTCGCCCCGCCATACTTGTCCGATGATTGACCTTGATGGCGCGACCCCTGACGACTGCAGTGCGCTGCTTGGTGTGGACGGTCCGTTTGCGCGCGAAGTGCCAAACTTTGCCCCGCGCGAGGCGCAGCAGACCATGGCGCGGGCAGTGCAGCAGGCAATTGTCGGGCGCGAGACACTGGTTGCCGAGGCGGGCACCGGCACCGGCAAGACATTTGCCTACTTGGTGCCGGCGTTGCTTTCCGGCGAGCGCGTGATCATTTCCACGGGCACCAAGACGCTGCAGGATCAGCTGTATTTTCGCGACCTGCCGAGGGTGCGTTCGGTATTGGGCGTGCACCCGAAAACCGCGTTGTTGAAAGGGCGCGCCAATTACCTGTGCCTGTATCGGCTGGAGCAGACCGTGCGCGATGGCGGGTCACTGAATGCCACGCAGGTGACGCAGCTGGCGACGATCCGGGCGTGGTCGGCGCGCACGCGGCGTGGGGATCGCATGGAGCTGGCCGAGGTGCCGGAGGAGTCGCCGTTATGGCCGCGGGTTACTTCGACGGCAGAAAACTGCCTTGGCGTGGAGTGTCCGTTCTACGCTGATTGCCATGTGTTCAAGGCCCGTCGCGAAGCACAGGAAGCGGACGTGGTGGTGGTCAATCATCACTTGTTGTTTGCCGATTTGGCGCTGAAGCAGGAAGGCTTTGGCGAGATCCTGCCGGACGCGGCCGCATTCATCCTGGACGAGGCGCACCAGCTCCCGGAGCTGGCGGGCCAATTCTTCTCGCAAAGTGTCAGCGCGCGTCAGCTGAATGACCTGGCGCAGGATACCCTGACCGAATGCGCGGGCATCACTGGCGCGATCGGGTTGCTGCTGGAACCCGTGCAGGCGTTGCAGGCCGGCGTGCGCCAGTTGCGGCTGGCGCTGGAGGGGTTACCGGCGCGCGCTGCGATCGGGCTGTTGCTGGCGCGTGATACTGCCGCTGCGGCATTGGAGGAGGTGCAGGCACTGCTGCAGGTGTTGAGCGAATTGTTGAACTCGCAAGCGGAACGTTCGCGCGGTCTGGCGAATTTGCACGAACGCGCGGTGTTGTTTGCATCGCGCCTGGAGCGCATTGTCAGCGCCGCATCCGCGAGTGACAGCGAGCGCGGCGACGACGTGTACGACCATGGTGCGGATGCCGATGACACGACCGTGGTCCCCGACCTCGCGCCAGATGTGCGCTGGTACGAGCGTTTCCCGCGCGGCTTTGCGTTGTACGTCACGCCACTGGATCTTGCCGACCCTATGCGCGCGTTGCGCGAACGCACGCAGGCGGCGTGGATCCACACCTCGGCCACGCTTTCGGTCGCCGGCAAGTTCGCGCATTTCGCGCGCCAGCTTGGCCTGGACGAGCCGCGCACGTTGTTGTTGCGCAGCCCGTTCGATTACGCTCATCAAGCGCTGTGCTATCTCCCGTCGGGCTTGCCGGACCCGAATGCGCGCGAGTACACCGCCGCCGTGATCGACGCCGTGCTGCCGGTGTTGCAGGCGTCCGCTGGCCGGGCGTTCCTGTTGTTCACCTCGCATCGCGCCCTGCGCCAAGCCACTGAACTGCTGCAGGACAAAGTGCCGTGGCCATTGTTTGTCCAGGGCACGGCGCCGCGACCGCGCTTGCTGGAAGAATTTCGCGCTTGCGGGCATGGCGTGCTGCTCGGGGCAGCGAGCTTCTGGGAAGGCGTCGACGTGGTGGGCGACGCGCTCAGCGTGGTGGTGATCGACAAACTGCCATTCGCCGCACCCGACGATCCGGTGCTGATGGCGCGCCTCGCCGCGCTGGAACAATCGGGCATCAACCCGTTCATGGGCTGGCAAGTGCCCAGCGCGGTAATCGCGCTGAAGCAGGGCGCGGGTCGGCTGATCCGCGATGTGCACGATCGCGGCGTGCTGGTGTTGTGCGATCCGCGCCTGTCCAGCAAAGGCTATGGCAAGTTGTTCCTGGCCAGCCTGCCACCGATGCCGCGCACGCACGACCTCGCGGATGTGCAGGCCTTTTTCGACGGTGCGCCCGCCGCCGCGACGGCAAGCGCGTAGGACGCTTGTCGGTGTCGGACACGATCCGGCGTAGACAGCGCCGACTAGTGGGGCAGCGCATGGCCAGACGCCGGACTCCATCGGTTGATCGTTCGCCAAATAGAACTCTCAAGCCGAATATTGTTGTCTACCCGGGCCATTGTTCCACTTTTATAATTACCACATCGTCGCTGCATCGTGCGGCCGGTTTGGAGATCAGTATCCATGGGTCCTCGGCGTCTACAGAGCACTTCGCCCGTGCAGGCCCGGCGACGGCTTCCCGATGTGCTCGCTGTTCTGCTATAGCGGCCTGGGCCGGCCCGCCACTGCTGCTCGACCAAGCGCGGCAACCCGCTTCGAGTTATCGCACCAAGCGCGCATATTGACCACAACCAGAAACCACAGGAGTCCGACATGCTCACCCTGCGCCGCAGCAACGAGCGAGGCCACGCCAATCACGGCTGGCTCGACTCCTGGCACAGCTTTTCCTTCGCCAACTACTTCGATCCCGAACACGTCCATTGGGGCGCGCTGCGGGTCATCAACGAGGATCGCGTGAAGGCCGGCGCCGGTTTCGGCGAGCATGGCCACAAGGACATGGAGATCATCAGCTATGTGCTGGAAGGTGCCCTTGCGCACCGCGATTCCATGGGCAACGAAGCCAGCATCGTGCCCGGTGAGGTGCAGCGCATGAGTGCCGGTACCGGCGTCGTGCACTCCGAGTTCAATCATGACCAGACCGGAACCACGCATTTTCTGCAGATCTGGATCCTGCCGTTGCGGACCGGGATCACTCCGGGCTATGAGCAGAAGACGTTCCCGGAAGCCGAGAAGCGCGGCAGGTTGCGCCTGGTCGTGAGTCCGGACGGCCGCGAGGGCTCGGTGACGATCAACCAGGATGCGCTGATGCACGCTGGCCTGTTCGATGGTGGCGAGCGCGGCGAGTACACCCTGGCACCAGGGCGGCTTGGCTACGTGCACCTGGTGCGCGGCGAGCTGACGGTCAATGGCCAGCAACTGTCGGCGGGCGATGCGCTGATGCTGGAGGACGAATCGACGATCACGCTCGAGCAAGGAACCGGAGCGGAGGTGCTGGTGTTCGATCTGCCGCCGGTGACCTTGCAGTAACGCCCGCCTGACCGGCAGCAGATCCGCTGCCGCCAACCGTCGGTCACGCATGCTCGCGGCGAACATCGCGAGCATGCGTGGGTGCGCTGGTTACTGGCCGGCACCCGCGCGCGACAATCGCCAGCGCTGGTGGCAATCGGCTGTCGGCCGTGCGAACGTCAAGATCCCCATGCACTTCGGAGGACACCCATGATCGAACTCATCATCGAGCAGCGTCGCCGCGACCTTGGGAGCTTCGAGGTCGGCCGCGTGCTGCCGTTTGCCCAGCGCCGCATGATCGGACCGTACATTTTTTTCGACCGCATGGGTCCCAAGGACCTGGCGCCCGGTCTGCCGCGCGAGGCCGATGTGCGTCCGCATCCGCACATTGGTCTGTCGACCATCACCTACCTGTTCGCAGGCGAGATCATGCACCGTGACAGCGTCGGTTCGGAGCAGCCGGTGCGCCCCGGCGAGGTCAACTGGATGACGGCCGGCCGTGGCATCACGCATTCCGAGCGCTTCGAGGAGCTGCGCGCGAAGGGCGGCCGGTTCGACGGTATCCAGGCGTGGGTGGCGCTGCCCGACGGACGCGAGGAAATGGATCCGGGCTTCTGGCATTACGCCAGCGACGTGCTGCCGGTGCTCGATGGCGATGGCGCCAGCGGGCGTTTGATCGCCGGCCGCCTGGCGGGTGTGCAATCGCCCGTGCGGATCGACTCGCCACAGTTCTACGTGCACTGGCAGTTGCGGGCCGGTGCGCGCGTGTCGTTGCCCGCCGAATACAGCGAGCGCGCAGTCTATATCGCCAGCGGCGAGGTGGAAGTGGACGGCCAGCGCGTCGACGTCGGCTGCATGGCGGTGTTGGCCCCGGGGTTGGCAGTCACCATCGCCGCGCTCGGCGATGCCGTGGTCATGGCCCTGGGCGGCGAGCCGGTGGGGCCGCGCTATATCGACTGGAATTTCGTGTCGTCGTCGACGGAACGCATCGATCAGGCGCGTGCCGACTGGCAGGCCGGGCGCATGAAGCTGCCGGACCTGGACAACGGCGAATTCATCCCGCTGCCGCCAAAGCTGGGGGCCAAGCCCGAGCCGATGTCGTGAGCAACCGGCCAGAGCACGCAGCCGCCTTCACGTGGCTCATGGCAGGATAAAACGCGCGGCACCCATCCAGGAGGAGACTGCCATGATTTCGATTGTCGACCGCACGCCCCCCAAGGGCATCCAGTTGTTCCATGCAGCCGCCCTGGCCGGCGCGCTCACGTTGTTCCTCGCCACGCTGCTGGCCGATTACGCGTACTGGACGAGCCACGAGATCCAGTGGAGCAACTTTGCTTCCTGGCTGCTGGTCGGCGCGATGGTGCTCGTCTCCATCGCCGTGATCTGCGAGATTTTTGCGCTCGTCCGTGGCGGTCGCAGTGTCGTCTACATCCTGGTACTGGTGGCGACCTGGATCGTGGGCTTGTTCGATGCGTTGCACCACGCCAGGGATGCCTGGGGAATCATGCCCACGGCGCTGGTGCTGTCGGTGCTCGCCGCCGTGCTGGCCGGCGTGGCGACCTCGATCGGCTTCGCGAGCCTGCGTACCGGAGGTGCACGATGAAACTTGCCAACCTGACAATCCTGCCGATCGCCGCCGCCATGGTATTGCTGGCGGCCTGCAGCAAGGCGCCGGATCTCAATCAGTACGGCGCGAGCCCGCAGATGCCGACCCCGGCGCGCGGTGTGATGCCGGACATGATCATCGCCAAGCCCGCCGCCTGGGGCAGCCGGGTGCCGACCGTGCCGCAGGGCTACAGCATTGCCGCGATCGCCACCGATCTGGGCATTCCGCGCCAGACGCTGGTGCTTCCCAACGGCGACATCCTGGTGGCCGAAGGTCGCGGCGGCCATGCGCCCAAGCTCAAGCCCAAGGACGTGATCGCTGGCAAGATCAAGGCCAAGGGCAACACCTCGGTCAAGAGCGGCAATCGCCTGACGCTGCTGCGCGATGCTGATGGCGACGGCAAATACGAACTGAAGACCGTGTTCGCCGACAACCTGGATGCACCCTACGGGCTCGCACTGGTCGGCAACAACCTGTACGTCGCCAACCAAGGTGAACTGGTGCGCTTTGACTACCGCGCGGGTCAGACCAAGGCCAGCGGTGCGCCGGTCAAAGTCACCGACCTGCCATCGGCGATCAACCACCATTGGACCAAGGCGCTGGCGGTAAGCCCCGACGGGCGCTTCCTGTATGTCGCTATCGGCTCCAACAGCAACATCACCGAGCGTGGCATGGACGTGGAGGTCGACCGTGCGCGGGTGTGGCAGGTGGACGCCGCGACTGGCGCGCACAAGGCCTACGCCACTGGCCTGCGCAACCCTACCGCGTTGGCGATCCAGCCCGGTACCGGCGCGTTGTGGGCGGTGGTCAACGAGCGCGACGAGATTGGCCCGAACCTGGTGCCCGACTATCTGACGTCGGTGCGCGAAGGCGGCTTCTATGGTTGGCCTTATGCCTACTGGGGCAACCATGTGGACACGCGGGTGATGCCACAGGATCCGGCGAAGGTCGCGGCCACCATCACGCCCGACTACGCGTTGGGCTCGCATGTCGCCGCGCTGGGCGTCGCGTTTTCGGTGCCGGCGATGGGCGGCCAGTTTGGCGACGGCGTGTTCGTCGGCGAGCATGGCAGCTGGAACCGCAATCCGCCGGTGGGCTACAAGGTGGTGTTCGTGCCGTTCCGCGACGGCCATCCGGCCGGCGACCCGGTCGACTTCGTCTCCGGTTTTCGCACCAGTGATGGCCTGACTCATGGCCGTCCCGTCGGCGTCACCGTCGACCCGCGCGGTGCGCTGATCGTTGCCGACGACCTGTCCAACACCATCTGGCGTGTCACCCCTACGCGTTCGGCCGCGACCAGCACCGGTCAACCCGGCGGTGTGCCGGCGGTCGGTGCCACGACCGCCGGCGCAATACCGTAGGCGGACCGGTGGTCGGCTGCTCTTCCAAGCCGCGCACACGCGCGTTGTCTGAGCGCCGCTGGGAGCATGCGTTGCAACAACATGCTCCTGCCGCTGCGCCCCGTGGACGCCGGTCCCGCTGCTTGTCGTAGTGACCTGACCCGTTCGACGCGTTACGTCTGATCCGGGACTTGGCCCTCGTAGCGTTCATGCAGCTTTACCGGACCGACCGACCCTCTGCTGCGCTTGCGAATCCAGAGGTTGATCAGCTCGACGAAGACCGAGAACGCCATCGCGGCATAGACGTAGCCCTTCGGGATGTGCCG
>DATCWU010000013.1:0-13593 GCA_036566165.1 Rhodanobacter sp.
GGCGCATCCGCAATACCGCGAAGTTCCTGCTCGGCAACCTGGACGGCTTCGATCCGGCAAAACATCTGATCCCGGTGGAAGACAGCCTGCTGCTGGACCAGTGGGCCGTGCAGCAGGCGTACGACGTGCAGCAGGCGGTCACCGCCGCGTACGAGCGTTACGACTATCCCGAAGTGGTGGCGCGCATCCAGAACTTCTGCACCAACGAACTGGGCGCGCTGTACCTGGATATCACCAAGGACCGGCTCTACACCATGCCGACCGACAGCCGCGGCCGGCGCAGCGCGCAGGGTGCGATGTACCGCATCGCCGAAGCGCTGGTGCGCTGGCTGGCGCCGATCCTCAGCTTCACCGCCGAGGAAATCTGGCAGGCCATGCCGGGCGAGCGCGGCGACAGCGTGCTGTTCGAAACCTGGTACGACGGCCTGGCCGCCACCCAGAATTCGCCGGAACAGCGGCGCTACTGGGCCGACCTGCTGGCGATCCGCGACAGCGCTTCGCGCGTGCTCGAAGGCATGCGCAAGGCTGAACAGATCGGCGCGGCGCTGGAAGCGAAACTGGTGGTCCATGCCGACGCCGCGGTGCAGTCGCGCTACGCCGAAGTCGCCGACGAACTGCGCTTTTTCTTCATCACCTCCGACTTCGCCCTGGCGCCATCGACGCCGCGCGCGGACGGTGCGGTGAAGGTGGAACTGGACGGTGCCGGAGCCTGGGTCCGCGCCGACGTGAGCGGCGCTGCCAAGTGCGTGCGCTGCTGGCACCGCCGCGCCGACGTGGGCAGCCACGCGGAGCACCCGGAGCTGTGCAGCCGCTGCGTGGAGAACGTGGCGGGGCGTGGCGAGACGCGCCGCTGGTTCTAGGCTTCGAAAAAATACCCGTTCGCCCCGAGCGCAGGCCCGCAGGGCCGAAGTCGAAGGGCCTGTCGCGCGCAAGGCCCTTCGACTTCGCTGCGCTACGCCCAGGGCGAACGGTCCGGATACTTCGCTCAGGATAGGCCCCATGCACCCCAAACCCAACGCTCTCTCCTGGCTCTGGCTGTCCGCCGCGGTCATCGTGCTCGACCAACTCAGCAAGTGGTGGGCATTGCACGCGCTGCAGCCGATGGGCGTGCCGCACCCGGTGATTCCCGGTTTCCTGAACTGGACGCTGGCGTTCAACAGCGGCGCCGCGTTCAGTTTCCTGGCCAGCGGCGCCGGCTGGCAGCGCTGGTTCTTCGTGCTGCTGGCGCTGGTGATCAGTGGCGTGCTGGTGACGTGGCTGGCACGCACGCCGCGGCGCGACTGGCGCACCAGCCTGCCGCTGGCGCTGATTGTGGGCGGCGCGATCGGCAACCTGATCGACCGCCTGCACGCGGCCCAGGTCACCGATTTCATCCACGTGTATTTCCGCCAGTGGAATTACCCGGTGTTCAACATCGCCGACTGCGGCATCACCGTCGGCGCCGTGATGCTGATCGCGTTCGGCCTGTTCACCGGCAAGCCCGGGGACGGCGTGCGATAATCGCTTCCCTAGTGTGTAGGAGCCCGCTTGCGGGCGATGTTCTTGCTTTGGAGCCCCCGAAGAAAAGGCATAGCCCGCAAGCGGGCTTCTACAGGGTTCTGAATCGAGGTCAGCTTGGATATTCTGCTTGCCAACCCCCGCGGTTTCTGTGCCGGCGTCGATCGCGCCATCGCCATCGTCGAGCGTGCGCTGGAGTCGTACGGTGCGCCGATCTACGTGCGGCACGAGGTGGTGCACAACCGTTACGTAGTCGACAAGCTGCGTGCCGACGGTGCGGTGTTCGTCGAGGAGCTGCATGAAGTGCCGGACGGCGCCACCGTGATCTTCAGTGCGCACGGCGTGTCGCAGGCTGTGCGCGAGGAGGCCGAGCAGCGCCATCTCAAGGTCTTCGACGCTACCTGTCCGCTGGTCACCAAGGTGCATATGGAGGTGGCGCGACTGGGCCGCATCGGCCGCAGCGTGGTGCTGATCGGCCACGCCGGCCATCCGGAAGTCGAAGGCACGATGGGGCAGTGGAACCCGGCCAACAGCGGCGAGATCCTGCTGGTCGAATCGCTGGAGAACGTCGCCACACTGGCGCCGGCATTCCCGCGTGAGCTGTCCTACGTTACCCAGACCACATTGTCGGTAGACGACACCAAGGCGATCATCGAAGCGTTGCGCGCAAAGTTCCCCGACATCGAGGGGCCGCGCAAGGACGACATCTGCTACGCCACGCAGAATCGCCAGGACGCCGTGCGCCGGCTCGCCGATGCGGTCGACCTGATGCTGGTGGTCGGCTCGGTCAACAGTTCCAATTCCAACCGCCTGCGCGAGCTGGCGGAGAAGCAGGGCGTGCGCTCGTTCCTGATCGACAGTGCCGAACACATCGAGCGCAGCTGGCTCGACGGCGTCAATCGCATCGGTCTCACCGCCGGCGCCTCCGCGCCGGAGAAACTGGTACGCGACGTGATCGCCCGTCTGCAGTCGTGGGGCGCCGGTGACGTGCGCGAGCTGGATGGCGAGCCGGAAAACATCACCTTCGCCCTGCCGAAGGAATTGCGCGTGGTCGGCAGCAGCAGCTCCGCCAGCCTGTAACCTGGATTCGTAGGGCAGGCACTACCCGCCGCTCTTCACATCTCGCAGTAGAGGCCGGCGGGCAGTGCCCGCCCTGCGAAGCTATGTGTCATCGGCACAACAAAAAGCCCCGGAGAGCATGGCTTTCCGGGGCTTCGGGTGTTGCATGAACTGGTGCCGGAAATAGGAATCGAACCTACGACCTACGCATTACGAATGCGCCGCTCTACCAACTGAGCTATTCCGGCAAAGAATCAAGGATTTTACGGGGCGCACCGCGATGGCGCAAGCGCGGTTGTGGCGTCGGCAAGGCCAGGCGACCATGAAATGGTGGTGCCGGCCTCGCAGGCGGCTGCTGCCGGGCCACGGTCCTGCGAGCGGGTCGTGCATACTTCAGGTTTTTCAAGGCAAGGCCGATAACGAGACGACGGCCTGCGCCGTCCGGACATGGAGAGCCTGAATCGACTTTCTTGGGGAGCGTGTTGTCCGGACTATTTCGTGGTTTGCCAGGTTTGCTGGTGTTGCTGTTGGCGACGACACTGTGTGCGCATGCCGAACCGGCAGCGCAGGCATCAGTGCGCGACACGGCGGCGTTCGACCAGCTCATCCGGCAACTGGACAACGGTGACGTAGCCCTCAACACCCAGGCGTCCGTCGACCAGACCCTCGATCGCCTGCGCGCCCTGCTGCCGTCCAATGATGCCCACCGGCAGCGCCGGTACGAGTACATGTACTGCTTCCTGGCGTTCGACAACGATGTCAACGGCGGCTACGCCTATGCGGGCCGTGGCATCGAGCAGGCCCGTCAGGCGGGCGACCTTGAGGCGGAGGCCAACTTCCAGATTTGCCGAGGTCTTTACCAGGGCCGGGTCTCCACGGAGCGCGACGCGCTGCCAGCCTACGAGGAGGGCATCCGGATTGCCCGGCGCCTGGAAAACGCTCGCCTGGTCGCCGACGGACTGACCTGGCGTGGCAGTGCCCAGTCGTTGCTGGGTGAGCAGGCGAAAGCCCTGTTCGATTTCCTGGAGGCGCAGCGTCTCTATGAAGTTGCGGGCAATACGACGGCTGCGCAGTCCAATCTCATCAGCATCGCCACCATCTACCGGCGATTGGGGGAGTACGACAAGGCCGGCGATTACCTGCGGCAATCAATGGTCTTCGCGCAGCGCAAGCAGGACAAGCAGGAACAGATGGTGGTTAACCTGCAGTTGGGGTTTCTGGCGACTGAACGGGGCGATGCCGCGGCCGCCGTTGCGCCCCTGCGGCAGGCCTTGGCGTTGGCGCATGAAACCGGTTCGCGGCAAAGCGTGGGCTCCGCTCTGCTGGCATTGGCGGAGAGCAGCAATGCCCGGCAGCAGTATGCCGAGGCGCTACAGTATCTGGAGCACGCCGCCAGGGAATTCCAGGCCGTCTCGGACAAGTCCAACACCGGCATGCTGGCCCTGCAGTCGGCCGAGGCCCACGCGGGTCTGGGCCAGCACGAGCTGGCCGCGCGCGAGTTCGACGTTGCCGAGGCGAACGTCAGGCACAGCAACAACATGCGTTACCTGGCCGAACTTTACGAGGAGCGCTCGAAAAACCAGGAGGCGTTGGGCAAGCCTGCGGCCGCACTGGCCGATCTCAAGCTCAAGATGAAGGCCGATGCTGCACTGGCGCGCATGGCCAAGACCCAGATCACCACGCTGATGAGCTACCAGTTCGATACCGAACGGCGTGAACTGGAGAACCGCAAGCTGGCCGCCGACCAGACGCTCAAGGAGCAGCAACTGGCCGCGCTGGAGCGCGTTCGCGGCTGGCAGAGCCTGGCCATCCTGCTTGCCGGCGTGCTGCTGTTGCTGATGCTCTGGCTGGCGTGGCGGCAATTGCGCCAGAGCCGTCGCCTACACCGGCTGGCACTCACCGATCCTCTGACCGGCATTTCCAACCGCCGTCATATCGAACACACGCTGCACGTGGCCGTCGACGATGCCCGTCGTGCCCATCGCGGGCTGGCCGTGATCATGCTCGACATCGATCACTTCAAGCGCGTCAACGACAGCCATGGTCACCCGGCCGGCGACCAGGTGCTGGAGCAGATCGTCCAGGCCTGCCAAGGGGCGCTGCGCCAGTTCGATCGGCTCGGTCGCATGGGCGGCGAGGAGTTCCTGGTCGTGCTGCCCGATACCGATCTCGAGGGTGGCCTGCAGGTGGCCGAGCGCCTGCGCGCCAACGTGGCAGCCGCGCGGCCGACGGTCGCCGGCGTCGAACTGCAGCTCTCGATCAGCCTCGGTGTCGCGCAGCTGGTGCCTGCCGATACGGGGGTGGCCTCCCTGGTGCGGCGCGCCGACGCGGCGCTGTACCACGCCAAGGACAACGGCAGGAACCGGGTCGAGGCCGCCCCCTAGCGATCGAGACAGCCGTGGTGCGATCGCAGACACCTTGGCCGACCGCGCGTGACCCCGATCACCTTTCCGGTGCCGCCACCAGCCGCTTGTCGGGCAATTGCTACCGCTTGTCGGCTGGAGGCTGGCCGGGCCGGAGCCGACAGGTACAGTGGCTGCAGGGGTATCAGGGAGAATTCCATGCAAGTCTTGTCGCGTCAGCGAGGCTTCTCGTTGATCGAAGTGCGCGGGCTGGGGAATGCCGGTAGTCGCTCGCCGGGGTGCGGATCAGTACGGGTTGCGGCGCAGCGGCGCGCGCGTGGCTTCACCCTGGTCGAGCTGATGATCACCATGGCCATTGCCCTGGTGCTGCTCATGATCGCGGTGCCGAGCTTCAAGAACATCACGCTTTCCAACAAGCTCAACACCACCGCCAACGACATCATCAACGCGATCCACGTCGCGCGGATGGAAGCGGTCAAGCGCAACTCCAACACCCAGCTTTGCAGCAATTTGGCCAGTGCCAACACGAGCGACCCGAGCGACACGTTGGGCGGCGCCTGCGGCACGGAAACCGGGGCGGTCTATGCGATGAGCGGGGCCGCACCCAGCCCGGTACTGGCCGGCACCGGCGGCATTGTTTCACCGATCCAGCTCAACGGTGACATGACGGCGCTGCGTTTCACGGCACAGGGGCTGGCGCGGAAGGTAGGTACGACGGCCCCGTACGGCGACACCGTCGTGGATATCTGCACCAGCCAGATGAGCACCGACAACCACCGTGTGATCACGATGGCGGCCGGCTCGATCCTCACGACCACCACCACCTCGGGGAACTGCCCCTCGTGACGAACAGCCCGAAGACCCTCATGCCACAGCATTCAGCGAACAGGCCTGGCGCACGCCGGCGATCCCTGCAGTCCGGCGTCGGCCTGATCGAGGTGCTGGTCGCCGTGCTGGTGCTATCCATTGCCTTCCTCGGCATCGCCGCGTTGCAGGCGATGTCGATGTCCACCAACAACAGCGCGATGGCGCGCAGCATGGCCACGATCTCCAGCTATTCGATCCTGGATGCCATGCGGGCGGATATGAACACGGCCAGGGCTGGCACCTACAACACCACGGTCGCCGCCAATAACTGCCCTGACACCAGCGCGGGAACCCTGGCCAGCGCCCAGCTTGCCCAGTGGTGCACCCAGCTTGGCCAGAGCCTGGGAGCGGCGGCCACAACCACCGGCCTGGTCGCCTGCACCGATACCGGCTCCAGCGCCGACTGCACCGTCACCATCACCTTCGACGACAGCCGCGCAGGTGTGGGCGGCAGCAGCGTCCAGAAAGTCATCACCAGGGCCATGCTATGAGCCGCCGTCCCGTGTTTCTTTTTCCCCGGGAACGGCGCACGCCGCGGCCAGGCGGGTTGTCGTCCGGCTTCACCCTGATCGAATTGATGGTGGCCATGCTGCTGGGCCTGGTGGTGATCGCCGGCGTGGTCAGTGTGTTCCTGGCCAACCAGCGTTCCTACCGCACCAATCAGGCCTTGGGCGACGTGCAGGACGGCTCGCGCATCGCCTTCGAGATGATGGCGCGCGATATCCGCGATGCCGGGCTCACCGGCTGCAGCAACAATGGCCGCGTTGCCAACGTGCTCAACAACGGCCCGACCGGTGGCGGCACGGCGTGGTGGGCCAACTGGAACAATGCGGTGGTCGGTTTTGGCGGCACCCAGACCGATCCGGCGGTGGTCATTGGTACGGCGGAGAAACAGCGGGTGAGCGGCACCGATTCGCTCATGCTGCTGGGCGGCGAAGGTTCCGGCGTGAGCGTCAACGTCAACACCGAGCCAGCGGCCACCTTCACTATCAACGAGGCAAGCACCGACCTGCAGGTTGGTGACGTGGTCATCGTCTGCGACCCCGACCATGCCACCCTGATGCAGATCACCAGCTACGCCGGCGGCACCATTACCCACGCCGCCAGCGGCTCGCCGGGCAATTGCACCACGGACCTGAACTTTCCCACCGTGTGCAGCAGCAGCGCCAGCTACGTCTTTGCCACCAACTCGCAGATCACCAGGCTGGGCGCCGCCGACTGGTACATCGGCAACAACCCGGTGGTCGGTGGCCGTTCGCTGTATCGCATGGATCTGGTCAACGTTGCCGGCGTTCCCACGCCGACCGCCCAGGAAATGGTGCGCGATGTCACCGACATGAAGATTACCTACCACCAGTCGGGCAACGCCGATTTCGCGGTGGCCAGTGCAGTCACCAATTGGGCCCTGGTCGATGCCGTGCAGGTGAACCTGACGCTGGAAAGCGTCGACAAGCGTGCCGGCACCGACGTCAAGCCGCTCAAGCGCAGCTTCACCGCCACCACCACCGTGCGCAACCGGGTGAAATGAAATGAGCCACGTCCCCGCATCCATCAACCTGTCCGATCCCGTAAGCCGCCCGCGCGGCGCGCCGCCCCCGCAGCGTGCCGGTCAGCGCGGCGTGGCCCTGGTGGTGGCGCTGCTGCTGCTGGTGGTGATCACCCTGGTCGGCCTGGCCGCCGTACGCGGCACGATCATGCAGCAGAAGATGGCGTCCAACCTGTTCGACCGGCAAATCGCCTTCCAGGGTGCCGAGGCGGCGATGCGTGCCGCGACGGCGCGTATAGCCGCCAACCCCACCGACATCGCGCGCAACTGCCAAGCCGGCGGCGTGTTCTGCCGGGGCAACCCGTTCGACGACCCGAACCTGGACACCGGCAAGATCATCACGGTGACCTCGGGCACTGCGTCGGGTCAATTCGCGAAAAGCAGCGTGGCCACCAGCCAGCCGCAGTACGTAGTGGAGAACATGGGCAACTGGTACAACCCCAGCACCAGCACCGGTTACGGCCAGAGCGCCAACGCTCACAACTACGGTGCCCAAGGTACTTCCACCACCGCTGTGTATTACCGCGTCACTGCACGCAGCGGCGACCCCGCCCAGGTGGGCGACCGTGCCGTAGTGGTGCTGCAGGCCATGGTCAAGCAGGGTTGAACAGCCGCTTCAAGTTGACAGGGCGCATGGGCCTTTCCATGACGCATCATTCGAGAGCGCTACCGTCATGAACACATCATCCCGTCCACGCAGCAGGTTCAGCGGGTTCCTGGGCAAGCTGCTGTACAGCAGCCTGTCCATCTGGATGCTCGGCGTCGTCTATACGCCGGCCCTGGCAGCGACCGTCCCCGTCGACCAGTCGCCGCTGATCATCCAGCGCTCACTGCCGCCGAACGTGGTGCTGATGCTGGACGATTCGGGGTCGATGGCTTGGGATTACATGCCGGATAAGGGCTATCTGACCAGCACGACGTCAGACGGTTATCGCAACTCGACCAATAACGGAACGTATTACAACCCTAGCGTTACTTATGCGCCACCGCCCCAAGCAAATGGTATTGATAATTATCCGGCATCGCCGGGTTTGGACAAAGCGTATAACGATGGGTTTCGCGATACTTCCGCCGTCGATGTGCGCTCTTATAACGGTGGGAGCTATGATTATTTCACGGCCCTTCCTCGCGAAACCTCAGCTTCGTATGCGTCCACGTGCGACAGCGGCTATACGCTGAACATGAAAAGTGGCACGTGGTGGTGCACTCGTTCAAGTCGATCTGATAGAACACCAATCTGCTCCTCCGGAGATTCGCTCAGCTCTGACCAAGGCACCTGCACGACAACGACCATTAATCTGTTCACCTACACCACGGGTTCAGCTGCCGGCCCTTATACCCGACATTATGTGGGGCTTACCGGCGATTGTGCGAAGGTCGCTGCTGCAAGTCGCACCAACTGCGACGACAGTTCGACAACACAGCAGAACGTGGCGAACTGGTTTTCGTATTACCGCACACGTATCTTGATGGCCAAGAGCGGGTTGATGAATTCGTTTTCTACCCTGGACCCTACGTTCCGGGTCGGTTTTGGCTCCATCAACGGCAACAACAGCGCTGGGTTACCTTCGCCCACCTCCACATACAACACTAAAGTGATTGCGCAGGTCGCACCATTCGGGAATGGATCTACCAGTACGCAAAAGAATAAATTTTGGAGCTGGTTGGTTGGGGTCGACGCTAATAGTGGCACTCCTTTGCTCTCGTCGCTGGATGCTGTCGGTCAGTACTATCAGTCGGCGCAGCCGTGGCAGGGAATGTCCTCCGACCCGGATTACACAACGGCTGCCGGAAGCACCGAGCTTGCCTGCCGCCAGTCGTATACCATTCTGACTACGGATGGTTTCTGGAATGGATCTACCCCTTCCGCTATCACCAGCAGGGGTGACGTGGATGGTACTGCTGGCACGGCGGTGACGGGGGTCAATGGCCAGAGCTACACCTACACGCCTGCGTTGCCTTATCGGGACGGTGGTCTAACCACGACCAACGCCCTGAAGAGTTTCTCGCAAACTGGTTTGACTTCGGCTCAATGCGCCACTTCATATAACAACGCAATAAGTCCGCCGAATAGTGCGCAGAGTCCCGAGAACTATAGCTGGGTAGCGGCTACGACTGGCAAAAATTCAAAGCCGAGCCAGTGCAAATACGGCTATATACAGACCACTACTTCGACGGTCAGTTATAGCGGAACGCTCGCTGACGTCGCCATGACGTATTGGAATACGGACCTGCGCTCCACGGTGGCCAATGAAGTGCCAACCAATGCCGAGGACCCGGCGTTTTGGCAGCACATGACGACCTTCACCCTGGGACTGGGGTTCACCCCGCAGTATTCGGATGGATCGAAGATCCCGATGGATCAGGTATTCGCCTGGGCGAACGGTGACAGCAGCAAGGCCATCAATCCCTTTATCTGGCCGCAGCCCAGCGCCGATTCGATCAACAACATTGCCGACCTTGCGCACGCCGCGGTCAACGGCCATGGCGGCTTCTATTCCGCCACCAGCCCGGAGTCGTTTGCCACCGGCCTGAAGGAAGCGCTGAAACGCGCTGCCGAGCGTGTAGGTACCGGTGCCAGCTTGGCGGCGAACTCCACCCAGCTGCAGACCGGCACGGTGGCGTACCAGGCCAATTACTGGACGGCCAAGTGGAAGGGCGACCTGAAGGCGTTGGCGGTGGATTCCACCAGCGGGGCCATCGCCACCAGCCCGACCTGGACGGCTGCGGGCCAGTTGCCGGCGACGGCCATCGCCACCCGGGACATCAAGACCTACAACCCGTCCGCATCGGCTGGCAGCCAGTTCGTGGACTTCAAGGTGGCTACGGACGGTAGCCTGCCTTCACTCTCGACGGCCCAGCATACCGCGTTGAGCACGGTGGGTGGTGCGGCCACCAATGAGACGGATCTGATCAACTACCTGCGTGGCGATGCCTCGAAGGAGCAAGCCAACATGGGCAGTTACCGCAACCGCGACATCCCGATCGGCGACATCGTCAATTCGCAGCCGGTCTACGCGGGTGCGCCGAATCCGAACCAGTTCTATACCGAAAAGTTCGCCGGCTCGACGGTGTTCGCCCAGTATGCGAGCAACAACGCCAGCCGCGCCGGCACGGTCTATGTGGCCGCCAACGACGGCATGCTGCACGCGTTCGATGCCGGTACCGGTGCGGAGACGTTTGCCTATCTTCCCGGCGCGGTGATCACCGCCGGCGTGAGTGCGCTGGCGAGTCCGGACTACGGCGGCACGGTGGCGCACGGCTTTTTCAACGACGGCGAGCTGACCATCGCGGACGCCTACATCGGCAGCCCGGTGGGCTGGAAGACCGTGCTGGTGGGCACCACCGGCCGCGGTGTGGCCAAGACGGTCTACGCGCTCGACATCACCGACCCGGCCAGCGTGAAGTTCCTGTGGGAGCGCTCCGCCGGCGATGGCAAGGCCAACAGCACCTATATTGGCCAGATGACCGGCAAGCCGGTGATCGCGCAAACCGCCGACGGCACCTGGTCGGCGCTGATCGGCAACGGCTACAACAGTACGGCCGGCGTGGCCGCGCTGCTGCAGTTCAACCTCGCCGACGGCACCCTCAATGTGCACAAGACCACCGACACAAGCGGCTTGGCCGCGCCGGCCGTGTGGATGGACCCGTCGGGTAACGGCGTCAGCACCGCGGCCTACGCCGGCGATGCAAACGGCAACGTGTGGTCGTTCGCGCTCAACACCAGCGTGGGCACTTCGGCCACGGCCACGCCGGACAGTGATGGCGTGAAATTGTTCACCGCCATGGACGCCAGCGGCACCGTGCAGCCGATCACGGCGGGTATGCTGGCCGGCAAGGATCCGAATACCGGCAACACCTGGGTGTTCTTTGGCACCGGCAGCTACTTGACCACGACCGATCTTGCCAACCTGAGCACCCAGAGCTGGTATGGCCTGATCGTGCAGTCCGGCACCAGCGGGCTGGCGGTGACTGCGGCTTCGACGCGTACCGCCAACCTGGTGCAGCGTTCCATCACTGCCGAGGTGGGCAATGGGCGCGCCGCGACGACCTTGGCGCAGGCTGCGGCGGCCAGTGCGTCGATCACCGGCAAGTCCGGCTGGTATATCGACCTCACGTCACCGGTCAACGGCGCCGAAGGCGAGCGCATGGTCACGCCCAACCAGTTCCAGGGCAACCTGCTGCTGGGCACCACGCGCATCCCGCAGGCCACCGACCCGTGCAACCCGTCCGGCCGCGGCTGGATCATGGCCATCGATCCGTTCACCGGCACGAATCCGGCGACGAGCTTCTTCGACATCAACGGCGACGGCAAGATCGACTCGTCCGACGAGGTCGATGGCGCGCCTGCGGCGGGCATCGGCTTCACTTCGCTGCCGAACAACCCGATCTTCGTCGGCAGCACCATGCTGACCAGCTTCGACAACGGTTCGACCAGCAGCATCAAGACATCGAGCTCGACCGGCGGCATGGAGCGGGTGTCCTGGCGAGAGCTGATCAACCAGTAAAGGAATCGAGACGATGAAGCAGTTCTTGTCGATGGAACGCGGTATCCCGCTGCTAGGTGAAACCGGCCTGTCAGCGGTTCGCCGCGCCGTACCGGTTCGCGTGTGGCGCGACGCGGGCTTCACCATGATCGAACTGATGATCGTGGTGGCGATCATCGCGATCTTGGCTGCGATCGCGGTGCCGGCCTATTCCAACTATGTGGTGAAGGCCCACCGCGTAGCCGCCGAGGGCTGCCTGTCGGAGTACGCCAATTACATGGAGCGGTACTACACCACCCATCTGCGCTACAACAATGATGGTGCCGGCAATGCCAACACAGTGGCGGCAGCGGCGCTGGACTGCGCCACACCCCAGCGCACCGGCGTCAACTACAGCTACGACCTGCCGTCTTCATCGCTGAGCGTATCGAGCTACACGGTGACGGCCACGCCGATCAACGCGCAACTGACTCGTGACGTCAAATGCGGCACCCTGAGCATCGACCAGACCGGTAGGCGTGATGCCAGCGGTTCCGCGGGGCCGGCCGGGTGCTGGTGATGCCGTGAGGTTTTTTGCGTTGCCTTAGCGGAAGACCAAAAACGAACCCTTCCTGGTCCTCCGCGGCAGACAGGGAGAGCGGACCGGCGCGTGGTTGTTCGGGGCGCTTCGGTTTTACGGCATTCATGGCAACTGAAGTCGTTCGCGCAGGCCACCTTGCCGCTGGATCGGCCGCGCCAGTGCGGCGCGCAGCGAGTCGTCGGTGGTCCAGATTTCGGCGTGGGCCTTGGCGCGCGAGATGGCGGTGTAGACCAGTTCGCGGGTGAGTACGCGGTTGTCCGGATCGGGCGGCAGCAGCACGGCCACGTCGTGGTATTCCGAGCCCTGGCTGCGGTGGATGGTGATCGCCCAGGCGCTTTCGTGGACGGGCAGGGCGCGTGGCGAGTAGCTGCGCAGGCCGGCGTTGCCGTCGCGGTCGCTGAGCTCGAACCACACGCGCAGCCCATCCGCACCTTCCAGCGCGATGCCGACGTCGCCGTTGAACAGGCCGCGGGCGTAGTCGTTGCGGGTGATGATGATCGGGCGACCGTGATACCAGGCGCGGTTGCCGTCGATGCCGAAACGGGCGGCGAGCCGGCGCGCGATCAGGTCGTTGAGGCCTTGCGCACCGAACGGGCCGTCGCGCAGCGCGCACAGGATCTGCAACTGGCGCAGTCGCTGCAGCGCTTCGTCCGCGCCGATGGCCGGCATCAGCAGCGATTGCAGCAGGTCGGCGTGGCGTTCGATCCAGCCGTCGACGCAGGCGCGCAGGGCATGGGCGTTGGGGCAGTGGCGCAGATGCAGGTCGCCGTCGCTGCGTTCACTCAGCAGTGCATCGAGCCAAACGGGGTCGGGCGCGTCGCGCAATGCTTCGACGCCGCGCTGCAGGCCGCTGCCAGCGCGCCAGGTGTGGGTCAGCGTGAGTACCTGGCCGGCCAGCGGGGCGGCGTCGGCCGCGAGGTCGGGTGCCTGTTGCAGCAGCGGCGCAAGCAGGTTGGCCAGCGGCGCCGGCAGATGGTTGCGTGGCGTGCCGGCGACGATGTCGGCCAGCACGGAACCGGCGTCGACCGAGGCCAGCTGGCCCGGGTCGCCGAGCAGGATCAGCACTGCTTCGGGGCGCAGCGCTTCCAGCAGTTGGCGCATCATGGCCAGATCCACCATCGAGGCCTCGTCAACCACCACGATGTCCTCGGCCAGCGGATTGTGCGGGCCGCGGCTGAAGCTGTTGTCCATCGG
>DATCWU010000015.1:0-1847 GCA_036566165.1 Rhodanobacter sp.
TGGCAGGCGCAGTGGGAGCGCGAGGACCTTTACGGCCAGATCCAGCAACGTGCCGCCGCGCGCAACAAGGTGTTTGTGCTGCACGATGGCCCGCCGTATGCAAACGGCGCCATCCACATTGGCCACGCGGTAAACAAGATCCTCAAGGACATCACGGTCAAGTCCAAGCTGCTGTCCGGTTATCGCGCGCCGTATGTGCCAGGCTGGGATTGCCACGGGTTGCCGATTGAAATTGCCGTCGAGAAGAAATTCGGCAAGCCGGGTGTCAAGCTCGATGCTGTCGCGTTTCGACAAAAGTGTCGCGAATATGCCGCACAGCAAGTCGACACCCAGCGCAATGATTTCATGCGTCTTGGTGTCCTCGGCGACTGGCAGCACCCCTACCGCACGATGGATTTCAAGTACGAAGCGGACATGCTGCGCGCGTTGGCCAAGGTGGTCGCCAACGGCCACGTTCTGCGCGGTGCCAAGCCCGTGTACTGGTGCTTCGACTGCGCTTCGGCGCTGGCCGAGGCCGAGATTGAATATGCCGACAAGCCATCGCCGGCGGTGGATGTGGCGTACGACGCGGTGGATCCGCAAATCGTCGCCGCCAGTTTTGGTGTCGACGCGGGTGATGCCATCGTCGCCATCCCGATCTGGACCACCACGCCGTGGACCCTGCCTGAAAGCCAGGCGGTCGCGCTTGGTGCGGAACTGGAATACGCGCTGATCGAAGGTCCGTCGCGCGCTGGCCGACGCGTGTTGCTGGTCGTTGCCAGCGCGCTGGTCGACTCCGCATGGCAACGATTCTCGGCTGCTGCGCAAACGGACACTCCGGTCCCGGACGGAGCCCGCGTGCTCGGTCATGTTCCCGGCAAGGCGCTGGAAGGGCTCACGTTGCATCACCCGTTTTACCCGCGCGAGGTACCGGTCATCCTCGGCGACCACGTCAGCGCCGACGACGGTACCGGCGCCGTGCATACCTCGCCCGATCACGGCGTCGAAGACTTCGTGGTGGCGCAGCAGTACGGCATCGGCCTGCTCAACTACATCGAAGCACACGGCACGTATCGCGCCGATGTGCCGGCAGCGGACGGTCTCGAACTGGCCGGCATGCACATCTGGAAGGCCAACCACGCCATCGTCGACATGCTGCGTCGGCGCGGTGTGCTGCTGGCGCACGCGGACATCGAACACAGTTATCCCTGCTGCTGGCGACACAAGACGCCGGTGATCTATCGCACGACGCCGCAGTGGTTCATTTCGATGGAGCAGCAAAAGCTGCGCGACACCGCGCTCACTTCCATCAAGTCCGTGCACTGGGTGCCCAGCTGGGGTGAGGAACGCATCGCCGGCATGGTGGCGGGTCGTCCCGACTGGTGCATTTCCCGCCAGCGCACCTGGGGCGTGCCGATCGCACTGTTCGTGCACAAGGTCACGCAGGAACCACATCCCGATTCGGTCGCGCTGCTGGAGCGAGTCGCGCAGCTGGTGGAGCAAGGCGGCATCGACGTGTGGTTTGCACTCGATCCCGCCGAACTGCTTGGCGACGATGCCAAGGATTACGAGAAAGTCACCGACGTGCTGGATGTCTGGTTCGATTCCGGCGTCACGCATTACGCCGTGATCGGCCAGCGCCCGGAGCTGCAGCAAGGCGCGGCGGAGTTCTACAAGGTGATGTATCTGGAAGGCTCGGACCAGCATCGCGGCTGGTTCCAGTCGTCCCTGCTGACCTCATCGGCGATCTTTGGTCGCGCACCGTACCAGGACGTGCTTACGCATGGCTTCGCGGTCGACGCGAACGGCCGCAAGATGTCCAAGTCGCTCGGCAACGTGATCGCACCGCAACGCGTGATGGATGCGCT
>DATCWU010000019.1:0-1099 GCA_036566165.1 Rhodanobacter sp.
CACGAACGCATCGCGGGTGCGTACGCCTGGCGGCGCTTTCTGCAGCAAGGCACGCTGATCGCCGGCGGCTCCGACTTCCCGGTCGAGTCTCCCAACCCGTTTTACGGCTTGTACTCGGCGGTCACGCGTGAGGACCACCAAGGCCAGCCACCGGGTGGCTGGTATCCCGGCCAGGACATGACCTTCATCGAAGCACTGCGGGCGTTCACGCTTGACGCGGCGTATGCCGAACACGCGGAAACCATGCTGGGCACGCTGGAGCCGGGCAAATGGGCCGACTTCATCGTGATCGACCACGATGTGGTGCAAGATCCCCCCGGCAAAATCTGGAGCACCAAGGTGCTGCAGACCTGGGTCGGCGGCAAACAGGTGTATGCGGCGCACGAGTAACGCGCCGGCATCGAGCTCGCCACAGACATCGTAGCGGCCCACCCGAAAATCCATCAACCGACTCGAAGACCGGCCGTGCTGGTGCGGGTCGGTCGCCGCTTGCTCTGACGCCAGGCGCTGACCCGCCGCATTAACGCCGATCTGTGCGCACCCGGCATACCGACGCGGATGGAGACATCCGATACGCGCAACCGCGGACGCGCAATGGCGCAGCGCGGGATGGGGGCGGTCATTGGCGATCCCTGAAGACGGCCTGCGCGTTGGCGCAGGCCGGCACGTCCCAACCGATTCGTCGCCGCGCGACACCGTCACGCTGGCGACTTGCAGCCTGCGACCTGCCATAGGCCATCAGTCATGTGGCGAAGTTGGCCTTCGCCTGTTGACAGCTCGCAATTCAGTGTTATAGTTCACTACAACACCACTGAACGACCTCACCAGAGGAGCAAGCCATGAAAGCGTACCAACTGATCGCCAGCGCCGCTGCTGCCATGCTCACCCTCGCCAGCATCAGCGTCATCAATTACAACGTCGCCCCGCGGCACAATGTGGCGCCCGCCCACCAACCCACGCCGGTCACCAACTTCGCTGCGGTGCAAGTCCACCCACATGCCGATGAGCTTCGCGCAGCGGCGTTGCTGGCCACGGATCCCGCGGTCTTCGTCGCCCCGGACGCACGCTCGATGCAGCGCGATACCAGCACGTCGTTCCA
>DATCWU010000025.1:0-2497 GCA_036566165.1 Rhodanobacter sp.
CGCGCAGTAGCGCACGCGCAGGTAGCCTTCGCGCACGTCGGTGCAGAACGGCACGAACAGGATCAGCGCGCCCTGATCGGTCAGGTGTCGCGCCACTTCCGGAAATTCGGCGTCGTAGCAGATCATCACGCCAATCGGGCCACAGTCGGTCTGCACCGTGGCGGCACTTTCACCGCCGGTGATGTTCCACACGTTGCGTTCGCTCGGCGTGGGGTGCAGCTTCTCGCGTTCGTGCAACGAGCCATCACGCAGGCACACGTAACACACGTTGTGGATGTCGCCATTGGGCTGTTCGGTGGGATGCGTGCCGGCAATGATGTTGATGTTGTAATGGACGGCCAGACGGCTGAACAATTCCTTTACTTGTGGTGTGTAATGGCTCAGTTTGCGGATCGATTCCACCGGCGATAGCTCGGTGTTCTCGATCGACAGCAGCTGCAGTGTCAGCAGCTCGGGGAACGTCACGAAGTCGGCGTTGTAGTCGGCGGCGATGTCGGTGAAGTATTCGACTTGCGTGGCGAACTCCGCGAACGAGGCGATGCGTCGCTGCTGGTATTGCACCGACGCCACGCGTACCGAGTCCGGCAGGCGCTGCTCCGAGGTGATCGGCGGCATGTCGGGCTGCTCGAGCAGACGCGGGTTGCGCCACACGAGGTGCACCGCATAGCCGAGCGATTCGTGATCCGACGGCACATACGCGCGCAGGATGCCGATCATGCTGAAGTCGTTGGACAACTGGAAGCTCAGCGTCTGGTCGCGCCGCTTGCCGTCCAGCACCGCCTGCGCGTAAGCCTGTGCGCTGCCGTAGCGCGCAATGTTTTTCGCCAGGCCGGGGAGCCGACCGCCAAACACGATGCCGCGCAGCTTCAGATCCATGCACAACCGCTTGCGCGCGTGATACAGGCGCTGGCCGATGCGCATGCGCCGGTAATCCGGATGCACCACCACTTCCATGCCGTACAACCAGTCGCCGTCGCGCTTGTGCCGCGAGGCCATGCCGCCGCCAGTGATTTGCGCCCAGGTGTGGGGAGCCAGCGCCGTAGCCTCGTCGATGCGGAACGTGGCGCAGTAGCCGACGATCAAGCCCTCGTAGTCCACCACGAACTGGCCTTCGGGAAAGTGTGTTTGCTGGGAACGCAGCATTTCCGTCGAGTGGCCCCATTCGGGCGTGTACACGCGGCCCGTCAACGCGACCAGCGCCGGCACATCATCGGGAGTGGCCTGGCGCAGCAGTAGTTTCGGCGTTCGTTCGTTTGTCTTCCTGGCCATGCCGGCATTATGCCTAGCGCCATTCACCTGCGGGTGAAGACCACCGCGCTGACCGTTACACTGCGTGGCATTCGCACGGGAGCAAGGCATGAGTGAGCGCGCAGTGGTTGGCCAGTTCCGCGCGGGGCAGCTGTGGCAAGCTGATGGCTGGCACGCGAATGCCGACTTGGCGGTGGGCGCGGTCGGCCGGCTGGTTGCACCGGCCGACAGCCCGGCCAGTTCGCTCGGCGCGTGGGTGCTGCCGGGCATGTCGAACCTGCACTCGCACGCGTTCCAGCGCGCCATGGCCGGCCTGGCTGAGCGCAAGGGGCGGCGCACGCAGGCGCTGGCGTCCGCGCGCAAAGGGCAGCAGGCGACTGTCACCGGCGGCACGCCGCAAACCACCGACGACAGCTTCTGGAGCTGGCGCGAAACGATGTATGCGTTTGCCGCGGCGATTGGCCCGGACGAGCTCAAGGCGGTAGCGGCGCAGTTGTATGTCGAAATGCTCAAGGCCGGCTACACGCAGGTGTGCGAATTCCACTATCTGCACCACCAACCCGATGGCTCGCCGTACGCGCCTGCCGAGGCGATGTCGCTGGCGTTGATCGAGGCGGCGCAGGAGGCCGGCATCGCGCTGACACTGCTGCCGGTGCTGTACATGAGTGGTGGTTTCGATGGGCGGGTGCTGGTCACGCGGCAGCGTCGCTTTGGACACCGCGTGAGCGATTACCTGCGCTTGCTGGAGGTCTTGCGCGCACACGAGGCGGCGGATTTGCGGGTGGGCATTGCGCTGCATTCGCTGCGTGCGGTACCCGAGGCGGCGATCCACGAAGTGCTGGCCAGCGGCCTGGCCACGGCGTGCCCGATCCATATCCATATTGCCGAACAGCTGGGCGAAGTGCAGGACTGTCTCGCCGTGCGCGGCGCGCGCCCGGTGGAATGGCTGCTCGATCATGTCGCCGTCGATGCGCGCTGGTGCCTGGTGCACGCCACGCATCTGAGTGACACCGAGACGGCCAGCCTTGCGCGCAGCGGTGCCGTGGTCGGGCTGTGTCCCACCACCGAAGCGAATCTCGGCGACGGCCTGTTCCCGCTGGCGGCATATACCCAGGCGGGCGGCATCTTCGGGATTGGCTCGGATTCGCATATCTCGGTTTCGCCGGTGGAGGAATTGCGCTGGCTGGAATACGGACAACGTTTGCACACGCACCATCGCAGCGTGGCCGCACGCGAGCAGGGCGCCAGT
>DATCWU010000026.1:0-6330 GCA_036566165.1 Rhodanobacter sp.
CAACGTCAAATGCTGCAACATTCAAGCGTCCTGTTTGCTCGCCGCGGTGCGCGGCGGGGTCTTCCTGGCTGCGGGCTTCTTGGCGGTTTTGCTCACCGTCTTGCGCGCCGCCGTCTTCCTGGCCGCAGTTTTCTTGACGGGCGTCTTTTTCGCCGCAGGCGCGGCCTTCTTCACTGCGGTCTTCCCGGCCCCCGCCTTGCCCGCGCCCTTCTTGCCAAAGCGCGCCTTGCGCGCTGGCGCAGCCGCCAGCAGCTCCAGACACTGGGCTTGCGTGAGCAACTTGGGCTCCTGGTCCTTGGGTATGCGCGCGTTCTTCTCACCATCGGTGATGTACGCGCCGTAGCGTCCGTTCAACACTTGCACGCCATCGCCAAAATCCAGGATCAGGCGGTTCGCCAGCATTTCCAGTTTCTCGGCCACGATTTGCAGCGCGCGCGGCAACTCGATGGTGTACGGATCGTCCTCGGGTTTGAGCGAGGCGTACGTACTGCCTTGTTTCACGAACGGGCCGAAGCGACCCACGCCGACGCTCACTGCATCGCCATTTTCCGCCTGCCCCAATTGGCGCGGCAGTTTGAACAGCTCCAATGCATCGGCCAAGGTGATGGAGTGCATGCTCTGCCCGGTGCGCAGGCTGGCGAAGCTGGGTTTTTCCTCATCCTCCTTGGTACCAATGGCAACGTACGGCCCGTAGCGGCCAAGGCGCACCGAGACCGGCTTGCCGGTCTTCGGATCGACGCCCAGCTGCCGCGCGCCGGTGGCCTCGTTGCGATCGACGGACTCGGTTTTTTCGTCTACCAACCGCTTGAACGGCGCCCAGAAACGCTCCATCAACGGGCGCCAGGCCGTTTCGCCGCGACTGACCGCATCGAGCTCGTCCTCAAGCTTTGCCGTGAAGTCGTAATCGACGTATTGGGTGAAATGCTGGGTCAGAAACCGGCTGACCGCGCGGCCCACATCACTGGGTTTGAAGCGGCGACTGTCGAGAACGACATACTCGCGATGCAGCAACACCTGGATGATGCTGGCATACGTCGAGGGCCGGCCAATACCGCGTTCCTCCAGCGCCTTGACCAGGCTGGCTTCGGAGAAGCGCGGCGGTGGCTCGGTGAAATGCTGGTCGGCCGCGATGTCGCGCAACGCAATTTGCTCACCGGCCGTCAACCGTGGCAGGCGCCGACCTTCGTCATCATCCTCCGCGCTCTTTTGATCGCGACCTTCCTCATACACCGCCAGAAAACCCGGATCGATCACCGTGGTACCGCTGGAGCGGAACGAGGCATCGCCGCCGGTGGCAGCAGCTGCGCCGGGCACCGTGTAGCCATCCACATCGCGCACGGCAAATTCCACCGTCACGGTGTTCAACGTGGCATGGATCATCTGGCAAGCCACGGCGCGCTTCCAGATCAATTCGTACAACCTGCGTTGATCGTCGTTGAGCACTGCCGCCACCGACCGCGGCGTACGCATTGCCGAGGTTGGTCGCACCGCCTCATGCGCCTCTTGCGCGTTCTTGGATTTGGTCTTGTACACCTGCGGTGCGTCGGGCAACGCCTTGGCGCCGAATTCCCGCGCGATCACTTCGCGAATCTCGGTCACCGCGTCAACCCCGAGCATGGTCGAATCGGTACGCATGTAGGTAATCAAACCAACGTTGCCTTCCGCGCCCAACGCCACGCCTTCATACAAACCCTGCGCCACCTTCATCGTGCGACTGGTGGTGAAGCCAAGTTTGCGCGCGGCTTCCTGCTGCAAGGTGGAGGTAGTGAATGGCGCGGCAGGACGGCGCTTGCGTTCCTTGGACGACACGTCACTCACCGTGAGGCGGCCATGTGCCGCCTGTTTCAACGCGGCGCGCGCGGCCTGCGCAGCGGCTTCGCTGGTGAGATCGAACTGCTCGAATTTCTTGCCGTTGAGCTTGCTCAGGCGCGCGGTGAAATCACCGTCGGGGTGGTTCAGCTGCGCCTCGATGGTCCAGTACTCGCGCGCCTTGAATGCCTCGATCTCCTCTTCGCGCTCGACAATCATGCGCAATGCGGGCGATTGCACGCGGCCGGCGGACAGCCCGCGTTGCACCTTGCGCCACAACACCGGCGACAGGTTGAAGCCCACCAGATAATCCAGTGCGCGACGTGCCTGCTGCGCATCCACCAAGTCGTAGGACAAACCGCGCGGGTTGGCCACGGCCGCCTTGATCGCTTTTGGCGTGATCTCGGAAAACACCACGCGGTAAACCTGCTTGCCCTCGAGCAGGCCGCGCGCCTGCAGGATCTCCCTGACGTGCCAGCTGATCGCCTCACCCTCGCGATCCAGGTCGGTGGCCAGATAGATGTTTTCCGCCACTTTCGCCGCCTTGGCGATCGCTTCGACGTGTTTTTCGTTGCGCTCGATGAGTTCGTAGGCCATGGCGAAGCCGTGCTCGGTATCGACCGCGCCCTCCTTCGGCCTCAGGTCACGCACATGACCGTAGGAAGCAAGCACATAAAAGTCGTTGCCCAGGTATTTATTGATCGTCTTCGCCTTGGCGGGCGACTCGACGATAAGCAGGTTTTTTGCCATGAAGCTGGATTTCCACAAAACGGACTGGACGGCGCGTCAGCGGCGCCGGACATATATATATAGTTGAAACCACGCCACACCCACGCTGTCAAGCACAAGTGCGGCAACCAACCATGATCAGCGGCCCGCGAGCGCGGCGTCAATCATCCCCGGTCACGGGCAAACGCTGGTAGCGATTGCCGGGCAAACTCTCGACCCTGGCCTCCAGTTCAAGCAGCAACAACTGCGCGCCCAGTGCCGCCGGTGACTGGCCCGTGCGCAGAGCAAGTTCGTCCAACGTCATCGGGTCGTGCCCAAGTTCGCTCAACAGCCGCTGCAGCACCGGGTCACTTCGGCGCGCCGCAGGCGTTGCAATGACTTCTTGTGCGGTCGCCGCGGATGATCGCGTGGACGTTCCATCCGGCGCCGGGGCTGCCAGACGCGCCGCCAATTCGCCGCCAAGCATGCGCGCAGCCGGCGCCAATGTCTCGACAATTTCCGCAGCACCTTCCACCAGGCGCGCACCATCGCGGATCAGGCGGTGGCACCCGCGTGCCAGCGGATTGCCAATGGAGCCAGGCAGCGCAAACACCTCGCGGCCCTGTTCAGCCGCCAGGCGCGCAGTGATCAGCGAGCCGGAACGCAAGCCTGCTTCGACCACCAACGTGCCCAGGGACAATCCCGCGATCAGCCGATTGCGCCGCGGAAAATGGTCCGCGCGGGCGGCGGTACCTGGCGGAAATTCGCTGACCAGCGCACCGTGGGCAGCGATGCGTTGTGCCAGCGCCTGATGCTTGCGCGGATAGACCAGATCGGGCCCGGTACCCATGACCGCCAGGGTCAAACCGCCTGCCTCCAGCGCGCCGGCGTGGGCTGCCGCATCAATGCCGTCGGCCAAGCCACTGGTAACGGCAAAACCGGCCTGAGCCAACGCGCGCGCAAATACTCGCGCATGCGCCAGACCACCCGCGCTGGCCGCCCGCGCACCGACCACGGCCACTTGTGGATACAGCAGCGCAGCGGCGTCGCCGACCACGAACAACGCCGCTGGTGGCTGCGGGATGTGCTCCAGTTGCGGCGGAAAGTCGGCGTCGGTGCAGCACAGCAGCCGATGCCCGGGGGCGGCCAGCCACGCCTGGTCGGCCGCCAGACGCGCCTCGTCCGGCTGACGCAGCCACGCCCCTGCGCCGGGCCCCAACGTCGCGCGATGGCGCCACAACTGCGCAAGCACCGCGTGGATGTCGTTGTCTGCATCCAGCAGCCGCTCGCGCAGCCCGCCGGGGCCCACGCCCGGCGTGCGCAACGCCGTCAACCAGGCTCGCCATTCACTCGTCTCGTCCATGCGCAAAGTGTACGGGTCAGGCACCAACAGAAACGGCGCGGTGAAGGCCGCGCCGTACTGTAGGCAGACAACGATAACGAAGTATCGACTTACTCGGGCAGACGCAGCCTGGCGTCGACATGCACCGGGCGCAGACTGTCCATGATCAAGCCGTAGCTGACCCGGTCAAACGTGCGGAACACCATCACGTGACCGACAAACTCATCGGGCAGCGTCACCGACTTGCCGGTACCGCGGCGCCAACTGTTGCTCGCCACATCGTCGTGGATGGTCTGGCCCGGCTCGTAGATCGCATAGGTCTGACCGTTGTCCACGCCATCACGCGCGCCAACGGAAAGCATCACCACCTGACGTGAGCCAACCGCATCCAGCGCATCGGCAAAGCCGATCACACGCGCCGTAGCGGCCACGCTCTTGGGTGCATGTGGGTAGTAATACGGGTCGTACGGCGTGTCATCCACCGGCATGATGCGATCGCCGCTGCGAATCTCCATGGTGGAGTCGAGCAGCAACAAGGTGGACGGATCGCCCATGCGCAAGGTCTCGGCCGTGCCGATCACGCTGACCTCCACGCCCAGGTCGTCACCGCGGCCCCAATGGCCGTCATTGCGTGAGTCCTCGCTCCACGGCGCGTTGACCATGGCAGCATTGCTGTTCAGCGTATGGCTGACGATGCCATGCTCGGCATCCCCCGGATCGTCCTGTTCGAAGCCGCGGAACACGTGGGTCGGCCGGACGACGGCCCAACGCTGACCCGCTTCACCTTGCAAGCCACGCACATACAGGTTCTGGCCAACCGCACCACGCAAACGTGCCTCTTCCAGCCCCACCACGTACGGTGCCGAGCTGACTGCGTTCGAATCCATCACGCGCACGTCCTTGAGGAACATGCGCAGATCGGCCAGCGGGATGGCCGGCACCGCTTCACCCTCGCGATGCACGCTGGGTTGCAAGGACAGGCGTGGCCCGTTGATGAACGAAAGATTGAGCACGTCGCCGGGATAGATCAGGTGCGGATTGCGCACCTGGGGATTGGCTTGCCAGATCTCCGGCCACAGCCATGGCTTGGCCAGAAACTTGGCGGAGATATCCCACAGCGTGTCACCGCTGCGCACGGTGTAGGTGTCCGGGTGGCCATTGCGCAACGGGGTACTCGCTGCGAACACCGCCACGGTAACCAGCATGCCGGCAAGCAACACGATGAGTTTCTTGATCATTGGCGGGAATCCCCCTTCCCCAGATGCTCGGGCGAGTGTAACCGAACCGTTAAGGCGCGCAACAGAGGTGGGTGCCGGGCAAAACCGCTGCCCGACGCGCAGCCGAACAAGTACAATGGCCAGTATTGTAAGGTGCCGCAGGGCTTGGTTTTCGCCGATTTGCCCGCAGTTTCGGCACGTGAGACGAGGCCCATGAGCATTCTTTCCATCCTTGAATTCCCCGACCCGCGGCTGCGCCTGCACGCCGCACCGGTGACCGTGTTTGACGCGAAGCTCAAGCAACTGGGCGCCGACATGCTGCAAACGATGTACGCGGCCAGGGGCGTGGGGCTGGCTGCCATCCAGGTCAACGTGCAGCAGCGCGTACTGGT
Source organism: Rhodanobacter sp. (assembly GCA_036566165.1). Lineage (GTDB taxonomy): Bacteria > Pseudomonadota > Gammaproteobacteria > Xanthomonadales > Rhodanobacteraceae > Rhodanobacter. Next base: position 5,469 of record DATCWU010000026.1, read on the forward strand.
GGCCGACATGAGCGACGAACGCACGCAGCCGCTGATCCTGGTCAACGCCCAAGTGGTGGAGAAGTCCGGCTCGCAGGTCTACCAGGAAGGCTGCCTGTCGTTTCCGGGGATGTTTGCCGACGTCACCCGCGCGCTCAGCATCAAGGTCAAGGCGCAGGACCTCGACGGCAAGGACCTCGCCCTTGAGGTCGAAGGTCCGCTGGCGGTGTGCATCCAGCATGAGATCGACCACCTCGACGGCAAGATGTTTGTCGACTACCTGTCCTCACTGAAACGCACACTGCTGCTCAAGCGGCTGGACAAGCAACGCCGGCAGGCGGCGAGTGCTTGAGTAGCCCGGACCCCGCCGCCCGCCCGCTGCGGCTGATCTTCGCGGGCACTCCGGAGTTCGCGGTACCGTGCCTGGCAGCGTGCCAGGCCGACGGTATCGAGGTGGCCGCGGTGTACACGCAGCCGGATCGGCCCGCTGGGCGCGGGCGCAAACTCACGCCCAGCCCGGTCAAGCAGGCAGCGCTGGCCGCCGGTATCGCCGTCGCGCAGCCCGAGTCGTTGAAGACGATTGCAGCACAACAAACGCTGGCGGACTATCGGCCTGACTTGCTGGTGGTGGTCGCCTACGGACTCATCCTCCCGCGCGCGGTGCTGGCCATCCCGACCCACGGCTGCTGGAACGTGCACGCCAGCCTGTTGCCACGCTGGCGCGGCGCGGCGCCGATCCAGCACGCCATCCTCGCCGGTGACCGCGAAACCGGGGTTGCGCTGATGCAGATGGAAGCCGGCCTGGATACCGGACCCGTCATGCTGGAACGGCGCACCGCCATCAGCCCGCAAGACACTGGCGGCAGCCTGCATGACCGCTTGT
>DATCWU010000032.1:0-5587 GCA_036566165.1 Rhodanobacter sp.
CGAGCGCGGCATCATTATTGCCGACACCAAGTTCGAATTCGGCACCGACGCCAACGGCAAGTTGTACGTGATGGATGAAATGCTCACACCCGATTCCTCGCGCTTCTGGCCCGCCGACCAATACCGCACCGGCATCAGCCCACCCAGCTACGACAAGCAGTTTGTGCGCGACTGGCTGGAAACCCAGGACTGGGGCAAGACCGCACCCGGCCCGGTGATTCCGGATACGGTGATCGCACGCACGGCCGAAAAATACGCCGAGGCCTTGCGTCGGCTGGCCGGCATCCAGTTGGCCTGAGCACATCGGATGAGCTGCCTGGGTGGCGACAACCAGGCGGCGTACTTCTCCGGCAGCGGATTGATTTGCGTGTCATTGGTCGCATTGGGCTGCTCATCGCTGGCGTGCGGGTCTGCAATCTGTTATCCAGAAGCGGTGCCATTGACCGCACGTGATCAAGGGGGTGCAACATGCGCAGCATGCAGGATTGGCTGGACAGCTACAGCGCCGACCATCGCAACCCGACCAACCAGCTGGCCCACTGGCTGTGCGTGCCGCCCATCGTGTGGTCGGTGATTGCGCTGCTGTGGCTCATCCCGGTGCCGGCATCATTTGCGCGTCCGGGCGCATGGGCCGTACTGGTGATCGTGCTGGCGTTTTACTGGTACTGGAAACATTCTCACCGGCTCGCCGCGGCACTGCTCATCGCATTTGCCGTACTGGCGCTGATCACGCACCTGCTGTTTGTCGAGCTCGGCACGGCCGGGTTGTGCTATCTGGCCATCGGCGTATTCATCGTCGCCTGGATCGGCCAATTCGTCGGCCACCACTTCGAGGGGCGGCGCCCGAGCTTTCTCACCGACGTGTCGTACCTGCTGATCGGCCCGGCTTGGCTGATGGCCAAGCTGTTGCGCAAACTGGGATTTCGCGAAGTCGTATGACCACGGTACTCACCCTCGTCAGCACCGCGCTGTGGTGGGTGCTTTACAGTTCCATGGCCGCGCTCGTTTTTGCCCTGATCGGCTGGTGTGTCCTGCGCTGGGCCGAGGGGGTGACGGTGGTGTTCAACCGTCTGTATTTCGCCTGCCTGATCTGGGCACTGATCAGCATCGCACTGATCGCGGCGGTGGCTGCGGCAGCAGGCCATCTGCATCCGCCGTATGCACCGCTGTTGCGCTCTGGCGCGCTGCGCTGGGCACTGGTCGCCGACATGCTGGTCGGTGTCGCACTCATCTGGCGACTCACGCCACGCATCGACGCCCACCGCGTGCGCGCCGGCAGTGCGTGCATGGCCGTGGCCGCGATCATGGCGATCGGTTTTGGTGTCGCCACCAGCCTGGCGTAAACAAGCCCACAACCGCTGCCGGCACATACTGCGGCGGGCAATGCAACGGCGGGCAAACTGGAGCGTACTGAGCAAAAGCCGGCGGGCACTGCCCGCAATACAACAGCGTGCGTGGGCTTGGCTACGGTGCGCCGGGACCGGTCGACTCCGCCCATGGCACGCGCTCAATGCACCAGCTGGCGATTCGCCGCCTGCACGGAGCGTACGAATCCAGCGAACGGAATATCAGTGATGCCCACCAGGCCGACATGGCTGTTTTCGCCATCCAGCAAGCGTCCGGTGACGGGTTGATCCACATACTGAAACCAGTGCGCACCGACGATGTCCGGGTCGCGCGCCGCGGCGGCGACAAAGCGCGCATAGGCGGCGCCACGCTGGGCCTCGCTGCCTACCGCCACCGCGCCGTTGCCAAACGGTCCGCGATCGGCAGAGCCAAAGTGGAACTCGCTGATGAGCACGGGTTTGTCCAGCCGATGCATGGCAGCCAGGTCAAAGCCATGCTGTGGCAGGTCGGCGTAAACGTTGAAACTGACCACATCACAAAACCGCGCGCAGGCCGCCACGGCTTCGGGCGTGTTTACCGCAAAGCGCCCACCGAGAAACAAATGATGGGGGTCGTGCGCGTGAATGGCATCCGCCACGGTACGAAAGTAGGTATCTGCGTACTGCCGCAGCCAGGCGCGGTAATCGTCAGCGATGGCTGGATGCGCTGCGACCGGGTCCGGGGCCACGAAACCCGTTGCGTTCAGCGCGTCCCATGAAACAAGCGCAATGCCCCACGCCGCCGCCAGGGTCTCCGGCGCCACGTATTTCTTGCGCAACATCGCGATGAACGCCTGCTTGGCCGGGCTGTGCACATCGCCGCGCAACGTGCCCAGGGCCAGCCCCCAGCGCCCCTGCACACCGATGCCGGCCCAGGCCAGTTCGTTGTCGGCAAAGTAACCCAGCAGATAGGGATCGTCGCGCACCCCGACGATTGCCTGGCGTACTGCCGCATCGGTCGCGCGCACAAAACGCGGATCGAACGGATCGGGCATGCGCCCCCAGTAGTCATAGCCGGTGGCGACGTTCGCATAGTCGCCGGCAATGTTGATCGAGCGCGTGTACGGCAAGCGCTGCACCGCGCCCAGCGCGGCATCGCTCCAGTTGCCGACAGTATTGAAGCCCCACGCCTGCAGGCGTTCCAGCGCGCGCGCCCGCCACGCGCCCAGCCAGCCCTCGCCGTCCACCCGATACAAATTCGCCGCGTAAAAATCAAACCAGCGGCCATGGTTGTAACCGATACCTTGGCTGGCGCCCTGGTCGGGGCTGCGGCTGTCACCGGTGCCGTAAAACGCCGCCCATTCGCCCGCATCCGGCGGCAAATCCTTGAACATGAACTCGCGACCGGCAACGTAGCTGCGACCACCGTCCACCGCCACGGCGTTGACGCCCAGCGAGAAAAACGTGTGGCCCGCAGGCGTCACCAATTGCCAGCGGCCAGCCACCTTCTGCGTGTGAAACCAGCCGGTCCGGTTCAGCGTCTGGCCATCCAGACGCCCGCCCCAAGGATCGTGCGTGGCGCTGGCGTCGCCAGCAGCCGAGGCCGCGTGTTCGCGTGTGTGTGCCATCCGCAGCGCCAGGTCGGAGTCGATTTTCTCCGGCCAATGGCCGCGTGAGTACTGGCCAAAGCGGTCGACGATGGCCGCATACGCAGCGTGCACTGTCGGCTCGCCCGCGACTGTTTCCACACGGCCAAACAGCAACGTCTGCGCCGCCTGCGGGGCAGGCATGCTCAGCCGGATGGCACGTACCCGCTGCAGATCCAGCGCGCCTTCCACGCTGGTCGCCAGCAACGTCGGCTGACCCCGATCGTCAAACGGCATCGGCGGGCCGACCTGCATGCCGGCGCGGCGCGGCGACGTCGCCTGCAGCGGGATCACCAGCGTTTGCGCCGGACCGGGTTGGACACCAACGCTTGCGCGCAGGTGCTGGCCAGTGACGTCGTCAATCTCGACGTTCAAGGTCAATGCCCACGCCATCGCATCCTGTACCCGCAGGTGCAACTCGCCCCGGGTTGACCAATTCCACGTACCACCTGCCGGTGTCAACGTGAGCTGCGGTCGGGCTGATGGCTGAAACGTGTAGCGACGTTGCGCCACGCCATCGGCAGCATGCTCGACGGTTCCCGCCTGCTGCACCTGATCAAGCGCGATCTGCACGGCGGCATCCGGCCGGGCCAGATCTGCCACGTCCGCAGTTTCCGTTGCCTGACAGGCACCCAAAGCCAACAGGCACAAGCAGAACCATCCACGACAACGCACGGGCAAGCAACCTCGCGGGCAAGGTCCGACCATTATGCAGCCGCGGGCTGAAGCGCAACATGTCGCACCACCTCGGTGGGAGCGGCTTCACCGACCCGCCGCTCCCAAAATCGCCGAATGCGCTACGACGTGCGCCGCCCCGACCAGCGCCGCCAGCCGTAATACACCGGCAAACCCAGCGCGACAATCAACAAGCTCATGCCCGCATCGCCCGGTGCATGGATGGCGCTGGCAACGATCACCGCAAACACGGTGATCACGAAAATCAGCGGCAGCAGCGGATAGAACGGCACGCGATAGGGTGCCGGCTCGTCAATGAAGTGCTTGCGATACCAGAACAACGTGGCGATGCCAAACACGTGGCCAAACCATTCGCCGACCGTGGAGTAATTGAGCAACTGGTTGAACGTGCCGGACAACGTGAGCACGATCGCCCACGCGCCAAGCGCCGCCAGCGCAACCTGGGGTGCCCGCGTGCGCGGGTCAATGCGGGCGGTGGCACGGAAGAACACGCCATCGGCACCCATCGTCTGCAGCACGCGCGCACCACCGGCAATGGCGATGCTGCAATAACCAAAGGTGGAACAGGCAATGCCGATAGCAATGACCGTGGCGCCACGCTCACCCAGCAGCTTGCGCAACAAGTCCGCCGCTGGTGCCGAGCTCGCGGCGAGCCCCGCATGCCCCAGCCCCGACAAGTACGCCAGATTGGCCAGCACGTAGCACACCACCACGCCGGTCATGCCCAGGCCCAACGCCCGCGGCAAGATGCGCTGCGGGTTGCGCACTTCTCCCGCCAAATCATTGAGGTAGTGGAAGCCACCGTAGGTAAACAGCACCGGCAGCAAGGCACCGGCAAACGCCCAGCGCGACAGTGGCGGTGCGGTATCGGGCACCCAGGCCAGGCCAGAGTGTTCACGCGCCAGCAACAGGCCGGCAACCACCAGCAGGGCGACCGCTGCCAGCTTCAACACGGTAAAGATGTTCTGCAACCACGCGCCCGCCCGGATCCCGAACAGGTTGATGCCGACGATGAACACGATCGCCCCGACCGCCACCGGCTTCACGTACAGTGGCGAAGGCAGGCCAATGGCCGAACACAGATACTCGGCAAACATGGTCGCCACCGCGGCCACGCTGCCGGGATAATTGATCAGCGCCATGGTCCAGCCAAACAGAAACGCCGGCAGCAAACCGAACGCCTCGCGCAAATAGACGTAAATACCGCCAGCCTGGGGTCGCCGCGCACCAAGTTCGGCGTAACACAACACCCCGGACAGCGTCAGCAAGCCGCCCAACACCCACAGCACCAGCACTTCCAAGGCGGATGAAGTGTTCTGTGCCACGGTTGCCGGGGTAAGGAAAATGCCGGCGCCAATGATGCCGCCGATGACAATCATCGCCGCGTCCCACGAGTTCAGGCGGCGGGCGTAGGTATTCGCAGGTTCGATGGGCATGGCGGCTACCTTGACACTGTCCGACCGGTTTCAGCAATTGCCACCCGCCAGCCACGGCGCCCTGCACCCGACGAACCTTTCGTGCACGGCCGACGCCATGACCACAGCGCGCGCGACAAACCGCACCCGGGACGGCCATCGTCAGGCTGGCAAATTGACAACCTCCATGCGGGCCGAAACACTACCGCAGACGACCCTGCGCACCAGCGAACTGTGCGTGGCCATCGCGGCGTCGCCCAATACTGCTGCAAGGTTCCAGAACCGATTCCCGACCATGGCCACTGTCTGGCCGCCAACTGAGCCCACCATGCCTGCTCGCCCCACCCGCCGCCGGATCGCGTTCGCCACAGCCGCGGACTATCCGCTGATCCAGGCGGACGACGCCCAGCTGGCGGCCACGCTGGCACAGCTTGGCAGTGAGCCGGTGTCATGCATCTGGAATGATCCGGCGGTGGACTGGTCCGGCTTCGATGCAGTGTTGATC
>DATCWU010000038.1:0-2361 GCA_036566165.1 Rhodanobacter sp.
GCTGGCGAAGTTCGAGATTGGCCTGATGACTGATTGGCAGACCAATTCCGCGCAAGGTTATTGCTGGCTGCAAGCATCGGCGTACAGCATTCAAGTGAAGGATGCGCTCGGGAACTGGTTGCCGTCGTACACCGCAGTTTACGGTGCGAGCTGGCCAACACTCGCAGGTCTTGCGTGCAACTCGCCAGCCATGCTGACAGAGCTTGCGAAGGTGAGAAATCAACCAACCCAAGCTGGCGAAATGTCTGGCTATCCATATTCCAACACGGGATACCCGGCCAATTTCCAGATCGGCGTCGCCGTCGCAGCCGACAGCGGTCTGCCGAACGCCCAGACGGCGTGGACCCTGTTTGATTCCCGCAGCGTGAAACCTTCGGGCAGTACCGCCTACAACAACTATCCCAACTTCGCGGTAATGCCACGATTCGTGCCATACGCAGCTGTCGACCCGATACCCGTCGAGCCTGTGCCTGTCGAACCCGTGCCTGTGGAGCCCGCGCCCGTCGAGCCGGCGCCTGTCGACCCGGCACCGTCGCCCGAGCCCGCCCCAAGCTCGCCGCCGTCCAAAGGCACTCCTCCCGCCGACAAAGGACCAAAGAGCACTCCTCCGGGGCAGTCAAAGAAAGGCCAGTCGTCGCAGCAGCTTGTTTCTGACCGCGTACTGCCGCGCTCCGGCGGCGTGTTGAACGGCGCAGTTGCATTTTCAAACTTCGGGGTATTGCTGAGTTCCTTGTCATACGCATTTGTCGCTGCAGTCCGACCATCTGCGCCGGTCCGCGCACCCAGTCCGCAACGATCCTCCCGAAACCGCTTCCCTTGTTCAACGTGGGCCTGTGGCTCTATCGGTATGGTCGGCAGCAGGCAATTCATCACGACAGCGTGGCCCCGGCCCGGACTGCTACGCTTTTTCCGGGCATCGGATGACGCAACCGAGGTGCATACGCCAGTGAAGTTTGCGGCAAGTGAACCGGCCACGAACGGACGATCTCGCCGGTTGGTGAAGTAAGACGCGAGGAGAATCGGCCCGGTCAGTGATCCAGCTGTGGTCGCCGCCGCCGTGAGCCGATCCTGACGCTCTGCAGATGCTGGCGCAGAGCGGTCAGTAACCACCGTATCCCGGTGAAAAACGGCAAGTCCCAGCTCAGATGACCGGGCGCCCATGAAAAATCGCCCATGGCAGAGTCACACCTTCTGCGACCGGCGTCGCCCCCGCCTAGGTCCGGTTTTGCCCGGGCTTATCAATGGCGGGTCGCAGGTAGCTTGAGCACCATGGTGCTCTCGACAATATTCGGCCGCCCCTCTGGCCATGCCTAAAGCTCCGGCCCTACGTCTTTATACGCCGCGCCGCGCGGGTGGGGCGAGCGATGCACCGCGGGTTGTGCAGAAGCCGCAAAGCTGTGAAAGTAGCCGCTTGGATCAGTTGGGCGCATGTACTCGGCTGAGTGGCAACAAGCTTCGGCCAAAACAGAGGCAACGTGTTGTCGCAACACGTTGCAACGGTCGAGGTAGCCTTACAACCTTTCAGCCTCTGAAATTGCCGGAGCAGTTCACGAGATGCGAGGGCGGCGAGCTGGTATGAGTACGGCAGTTGGAAAGATGATGTATAGGTGCGCCGGCGGCATGTTGCTGCTGGCGGTGGTACATGCGCAGGCGGCAACGGTGGTGACTGACAACGTGGTCAGTCAGGCCGCGCGAACGCAAAGCGACGTACCGGTCACGTTCGGTCAGGTCTTCAAGAACGGTGACGTGCCCCGGGGAGCGACGGTCGCCGCTACGGTCAATGGCCAGCCCGTAAGCTTGCAAGTAGACCCCAAGGCAATCAATCCGGACGGCAGCTTGCGTCATGCGGTGTTGACCGTGATGGTTCCATCGTTGCCAAGTAAAGCAAAGTTGCCTTTGACACTTTCCACACAATCCGCGCCGGCGGCGGCAGGGCAGGCCGGTCCCGCCAGCTTGGCGCAATTGCTCGCAACGGACTATAACGCCAGCGTAGCGCTCAATATGGGCGATAAGACCTACACAGCCGACGCTCGCAAGCTGTTACAGGCGGCCAAAAGCGCCAATACGTGCGCGCCGTGGAGCGCGCAGTGCAATGTGTGGCTCTCCGGCCCGCTATCCAGCGAATGGGTGGTGAATGGTCTCGTGACTGCGGCAGACGGCACTCCCAACCCGAACCTGAGGATCTACTTCGCGGTACGTGCCTACGCGGGCACCACGCCGGGCACCGTGGGCCAGGTGCGTACGGACATCATTGTCGAGAACACATCAGCGTTTGCCCCGCAGGCGCAGCCGCAATACACCGCGACACTGACCTCGGGGACCGCAAGTTACACCAGCCCGGCACTCACGCAGTACGCGTAC
>DATCWU010000052.1:0-2072 GCA_036566165.1 Rhodanobacter sp.
TCGATGTCGGCAAACAGCCGGTAGTGGCGATCCTGGCCAAATTTCAGGTCGCGCCGCACGTAATCGTTGAACGCGGCCACATACGCCGAGCTGATCGCCGAGGATTGCGGATCGTACTCGGAGCTCTTGCCCAGCGGATCGATCGACGGTCCGGAAAACCGCGTGTCCAACCGCCCGGTCGTGGTGTCGTCGCCAGCCTGCAGTTCGTGCTCGAACATGCCGCCGCTGACACGCAAATCGGCCTTGAGCAGATAGGCCACCGGCAGGCCGGTGTATTGATGCAGCTGCTCGGCCACAGCCTGCTTCTGCGCGGTGCCAAGGCGTGAACCGGCCAGCAGCGCCTGGGCATACGGCCCCAGCGCGTATTTCTCCACTTCCTGCAGGAACGGCTCCAGCGCCGCCGGCTGTTGGGGCAACCGGTGGTGATAGAACGCGGTGGCGGCGTACGTCGGCAGCCCCAGCGCGTACGGCAGGTCGATGCCGGGGTTGAATTCGGGGCCATCAATGCTGGTGTCGAAGCTCAGGATCTGCGAGAGCAGGATCACGCCGTTCAAGTCGACGCTGTCCTCATTCGTCAGCAGGTTCGCCACCACCGCCGAACGCGTGGTGCCGTAGCTTTCGCCAAACAGATATTTGGGTGAATTCCAGCGCCCGTACTTGGAGAGAAACTGGGTGATGAACTGGGCAAACGCGTGGCCATCGCCATCCACGCCGTAGATCGCCTTCTTGCGCTCCTTCATCTGGTCGTCGCGCTTGGCCTTGTCGGCGTCATCCGCGATCAGCCGGCTGAAACCGGCGCCCGGCGCATCGATGAACACCAGGTCACTGGCATCGAGCAGGCTGTAGTCGTTGTTGACCAGCTGATACGGCGCCGCCGGGGTGTGGCTGTCGTCACTGGTAACGACCCGCCGCGGGCCAAATGCACCCATGTGCAGCCACACCGTGGCCGAGCCCGGGCCACCGTTGTAGATGAAGGTGATCGGCCGTTTGCTGGCGTCGACGCCCTGCTTGAAATAGGCGACATAGAACATGCTGACTTGCGGCTCGTGCTCCTTGTCCCCGCTGCCGTGCAGCACCAGCGTGCCCGCCTTGGCCTGGTAATTCACGCGCTGGCCTTCGACCGACACCGAGCCCTTGCTGGTCGAGGTTTGCGGCTCGACCAGCGTCGCATCGGGCTTCTCCGCCGCCGGCGTCTTGTCGGCGGGTTTGTCCGCGGCGGCCATGGCGACGGTGCTCAGCACCAGCGTGGCAAGCACAGCCAGGAGGGGAATCTTGCGCATGACGACAGCCTTCTTGATTGCGGAGGCGTCACGCCTCGGGTCGTGCAGCATAGGCGCACGACAAACCCGCCTTCATCACCCGGAAGTCATGGTCGCACCAGCAGCACGATCGCCAGCGCTGCCAGCACCACGCCAGCGAAATTGACCTTGCTCAGCTGCTCGCGAAACACCAGCAGCCCGACCACGGCACCCAACGCGACCACCCCGATATTCATGCTGGTGAAGACCAACGCCGGGTGTTGCGGCAGTGCCCGATGGCCGCGCAGGTAAAACAGGATATTGCCAAAATTGAACAGGCCCAGAGCCACGCCGCCCAGTGCGCTGCGCGCGGTGAAGCGCATCCGGCCATGGGCGCGGCGCCACCATTGCATGGCAAAGGCAACCACCAGCGCCAGCGCAAACATCGCCTGCAACGACGCACCCAGCGGCACGCCGGCCAGCGCGACCTGCTTGAACAGGATGTCGATCACGCCAAAGCCGGCAAACACCAGCAGCGGATACAACCAGCGCGCCATGCTGGCGGTGGTCCCGCGTGGCTCCATATCGCCGTGCAGCGCGCTGTCGTCGGCACCGCGCTGTCGCCATACCATGCCGAGCAACGCCAGCAAACCGAGCGCAATGCCGACGGCCTTCAGCGCATTCAGCTGTTCGCCAAACAACACAAATGCCGCCAGCAGCGACAACAACAGCGACAGGCGTTGCGCCGCGTCGCTGCGCACGATACCGGCGTGGCGTACCGACGCGGCCAGGGCGAGAAAGATCGTCGGCAACAATACGCCCAGCCCGACCCGC
>DATCWU010000216.1:0-9844 GCA_036566165.1 Rhodanobacter sp.
GACGGAGGCAAGATCCGTCGTGGAAAGCTGCGCCATCACCCACACCCGCGAGAGATCGGCGACGATGAAGCACGGCGTGCTGCCGGCCTGCAGCAATTGTCCGGGCGTGATCAGTTTCTGCACCACGGTGCCGGTGACCGGGGAACGAATGATCCCGTCGATGCGCGACACGGGACGCCCGGACTGGATGTCCTTGATCGTCTGCGGGTCGACGTTCAAGCCAACGAGCGTCTGCAACGCCGCATCCCGATCCGCCTCGGCACTGGCGGCATCGGTTTGCGCCTGTTGCTCCTCGCGCTGCGCCACGCCGTCGTGCGCCACCAGATCCTTGTCCATGTCGGCAACCCGGCGCGCGTTGTGCGCGGTGACCAATGCCTTGCGATAGGCACCCATGGCCTGGGCAAAATCGGGCGAATCGACGATGGCCAGCGCCTGGCCCTTTTTCACCTTGTCGCCCGGGGCCACCAGCAGGCGCGCCACCGGGCCGGAAAAGGGCGCCAGCACGCTGGTGGCCCGATCGTTGTCGAAGTCGACGACGCCCGTGGTGTCGATCGTCCGGCGATAGTCGGACGGCACCACAGTGTACAAACGAAGATGGGCACGCTGCGCCGCGGTCATCGTCACCGCGTGCGGTGTCGTGGCGGGCGCTTGCGCGACATCGTCGGCGTTGGTCGAACAACCACCAAGCGCCAACGCCGTCAGCAGTACGGCAAACACGATCGCGCGCGGCAAGCTGTACGGCGACGACGCCAGCGGCGCGGCAGTGAGTGATCTACTGTTCATCGGTATCCTGGATTGGCTCGGCGGGCCTGGTGCCCGCCTGTTTTGCCGCAACTTGCCCTGCGCCGGAGCGGTTTGCCGCCACCGGTTTAGCCGCAGCTGGCTGCGCCCCGTCACGCGTCGACCCGGCGCGGTGCCACCAGCCACCGCCAAGCGCCTGGAACAATGCCGCAGTGTCGCTGTAGCGCTCGGCCTGCGCCTGCACCAGCGCAAGCTGCGTTTGCTGATACGCCTGCTCCGCACTCAACACGGTCAGATAGCTGGCGTAACCGTCCCGCAATTGCCGTTGCGACAAATCCAGCGTCACCTGCGCCGCCTTGGCCGCGGCGGCAGCTGCGCGCAAGCCGTCGGCGTCCTGCTCCAGCGCCACCAGGGTGTCGGCGACATTCTGGAACGCCGTCAACACCGTGCTACGGTATTGCGCCGCTGCCTGCACATACGCGGCCTGCGCCGCGCGCTGCTGATGCCGCAGCGCGCCACCCTGGAAAATGGGCACGGCGATATCTGCGCCCAGGTTCCAGAAGCCGGTGCCAGTCTTGAACACTTGACCGATGGCCAGCGCCGTACTGCCGGCATTCGCCGTGAGCGAAATATTCGGCAAGCGGTTAGCGATGGCCACGCCAATCTGCGCGCTGGCCGCGTGCATGTCGGCCTCGGCCTGGCGCACATCCGGCCGCTGCGCGACCAGTATCGAGGGCAGGCTCAATGGCAGGTCCTGCGGCAACTGCAGACTCGACAACTCGAAGGTCGGCGCGGCCGACTGGCTCGGCAGCTGGCCAGCCAGCACAGCCAGCAGGTGGTTCTGCTGCGCCAGTTGTTTGCGCAGTGGCGGCAACGTCGCGTTCACCTGTGCCAGCTGTGATTCCTGCGCGGCCACGTCCAGCCGCCCGACGTAACCCTTGGCCAGTTGATAACGCAGCACCTGCAGCATCTTGTCGTTGATATCGACCAGTTGCAGCGTCGCGTCGACCTGGGCGCGCAACGATGCCTGCTGGACCGCCGCGAGCACGACATTGGTACTCAACGTGACCTGCGTGGCGATGGTCTGGAAGCGCACCGCTTGTTCCTGCGCCTGCGCCGACTCCTGCGTGCGCCGGTTCAGGCCGAACAAATCGGGTGCATACGACACGCTCACCTGCGGCGTGAACAGGTTGTAGAGAAAGGCGTTGTTACTGGGCACCGGCGCCAGCGCGCCTGGCGGGTCCTGCTGGCGACTGGCGGAGAAGCCCGCCGCGACACTCGGATAACGCGCACCGCGCTGCGCCAGCGTGGTTTCGTGCGCCACCAGCAGCGCCGCCTGCGCGGCCTTGAGATCGGCGTTGTTGGCGAGCGATTGGGCGATCAGCGCATTCAGTGCGCTGGAGTGAAACAGCGTCCACCAGTCGCCGGGAATGTCGCCACCACGAATGAAATGCTGCGCGTTGCCACCCGCGCTGTGCGCAGTGGCACCCGTGGCGGTGACCGGATGCGCGCCATAGCTGCTGACGTCAGGTGCGCCCGGCCGCTGAAAGTCCGGGCCGACGGTGCAACCCGTCACGAGCAGTGCACCCAGCATGGGTGCCAGCAGAGCCCGGCGCCGCAGCCAGGCCGCACCAATCAACGCGGCCGCAGCAACCGCTCGATTTGAGCCAACCACGGTGCCGGGTACGCCAGCGACCCATGTCTTGTTCACACGTGCGTCCCGTCAAGGGCTATTTCACAGGCTCCGTTCCCCGCTCTGACCAGCACTGAAGAGCTTCACCGTGGCGAAGCTGGTCGATCTGAGGCCTGCATGGTTCACGGAGTCGCCGGATTCCAGCTTGCAGCGAGCAACGCGTTTGGCGTTCCCCGCTCAGCGGCGATCAAGTTGTAACAGTATAACGTTGCAAATGCCGCGGGCTGTGCCGGAAGTCATGCTCGCGTCCCAGCACCGGCACAAAGTTCGCGGGCGTTCACGCGATAGCCTCTGCGGCGCAACCAATCGCTATAGCGGCGGCAGGCCATGCCGTTGCCCGCCACCAGTACACAGTCGCACGCGGTGAGACGCCACCTCGCTGTACTGCACGGGACCCTTGCCGAGATATGCCATGAACGTGCTACCCGATCGCCATCAGGCCGCCGATGCTGCCGTGTTGCACGGGCCGAGTGATGGCCAGGCACTGGCGCAGCGCCTGGCGCAGCGTTACGCGGCACGGATCACCGGGGCGTTTGTCGTACCCGCACACGCCGGAGCATTCGCGCCACTGCCGGACGACCTGCCACCGGCGCTGGCCACGGCGCTGCGCCGGCGTGGCATCACGCAGCTGTACAGCCATCAGGCCCGGGCGTGGGCGGCAAGCCAGGCGCGCGAACACGTCGCCGTCGTCACGCCCACGGCGTCGGGCAAATCGCTGTGCTACACGCTGCCGGTGCTTGCCGCGGCCTTGGGGCAACACGCCAAGGCGCTGTACCTGTTTCCCACCAAGGCGCTGGCCCAGGACCAGGTGTCCGAACTGCTGGAGTTGAACCAGGCCGGCAATCTTGGCGTCAAGGCGTTCACGTTTGATGGCGACACGCCCGGCGACGCCCGCCAGGCGATCCGCCTGCACGGCGATGTGGTGGTCAGCAATCCGGACATGCTGCACCAGGCGATCCTGCCGCATCACACCAAGTGGGCGCAATTCTTCGAAAGCCTGCGTTATGTGGTGATCGACGAGGTGCACACCTATCGCGGCGTGTTCGGCTCGCACGTGGCCAACGTCATCCGCCGGTTGCAACGCGTGTGTGCGTTCTATGGTGTCAGCCCGCAATTCATCCTGTGCTCGGCCACCATCGGCAACCCCCGCGAGCACGCGCAGGCGCTGATCGAAGCACCGGTCACCTGCATCACCGAAAGCGGTGCGCCCAGCGGCGAGAAACACGTGCTGTTGTGGAACCCGCCAGTGGTCAACGCCGATCTCGGCTTGCGTGCATCGGCGCGCTCGCAGACCAACCGCATCGCGCGGCTGGCAATCAAGTCCGGTCTGAAGACCCTGGTGTTTGCGCGCAGCCGCACGCTGGTCGAGGTGCTGACGAAATACCTCAAGGATGTGTTTGACCACGATCCGCGCAAGCCGCCACGCATTCGCGCCTACCGCGGCGGTTACCTGCCGCACGAGCGGCGCGCCACCGAGCGCGAAATGCGTGCCGGTCATATTGACGGCATCGTCAGCACCTCGGCGCTGGAGCTGGGCGTGGATATTGGCGCGCTGGACGTGGTGGTGCTCAACGGTTACCCGGGCTCGGTGGCCGGCACCTGGCAGCGTTTCGGCCGCGCGGGGCGCCGCCAGCAATCGTCGCTGGGCGTGCTGGTGGCCAGCTCCGACCCGCTGGATCAATACCTCGTGCGCCACCCGGAATTTTTCCATGATGCCACGCCCGAACACGCGCGCATCGCGCCGGATCAAGCGTTGATCCTACTCGACCACATCCGCTGCGCCGCATTCGAGTTGCCGTTCACCGGTGCCGCCACCTTCGGCCCGGTCGACGCCACACCGTGGCTGGAATTGCTGGCCGAGGACGGCGTGCTGTACCGCGAGGGGGAGCGCTGGGAATGGGTGGCCGACAGTTACCCGGCCGGTGCCGTGTCACTGCGCTCCGTTGCCGACGGCAACTTCGTCGTGGTTGATCGCACCAACGGCAAGCAGAACATCATCGCCGAAGTGGACTTCAGCGCCGCCGCAGTAACGCTGTACGAAGGCGCGATCCACCTGATCCAGGCCGTGCCTTACCAAGTCGAGCGGCTGGACTGGGCAGGCCGCAAGGCGTACGTCACACGCACGCAGGTCGACTATTACACCGACGCCATCGACTACAGCAAACTGAAAGTGCTGGATTGTTTTGACAGCGCCAGCGCTGGTTGCGGGCAGGCACAGCACGGCGAAGTGCATGTCGTGCGCCGCGTCGCCGGCTACAAGAAAATCCGCTACTACAGCCATGAAAATGTCGGCTACGGTCCGGTCAACCTGCCCGATCAGGAACTGCATACCACGGCCGTGTGGTGGCAACTGCCACAGTCGGTACTGGATGCGGCGTTCACCGATCGCCAGCAAGCGCTGGATGGTTTCCTCGGCGCGGCGTGCGCACTGCATCTGGTGGCCACCGTCGCCGTCATGGCCGAGCAACGGGATTTGCAAAAATCCGTCGGCAGCGGCGACGGCGCCTGGTTTGTCAGTGCCGAGCATGCCGGCCGCGGCCAACTGCGCGGCAGCGACGGGCAACCGACCGCACTGGCGCCGGATGCGCCATTTACCCCGACGGTATATTTGTACGATGCGTTTCCTGGCGGCGTGGGTCTCAGCGCGCCACTGTTCGCCCGCCGCGACGAGTTGCTGGCGCACGCGCTCAGCCTGGTGCAAAGCTGCGATTGCCGCAGCGGCTGCCCGGCCTGCGTCGGCCCCATCCTGGCCGCTGACGAAGACGCCGCGTGCACCCCCAAGGCGCTGGCCGCACGGGTGCTGACCATGCTGCGCGAGCGATGAACGCACTACTCGGCAAACTGCGCGACCTGCGCCGCGAAGCCGGCATCAGCCCCGCGGCATCATGCGCATCGCCACCACCCATGCCCACCGATCTGCGCCGGCTGCTGGAACTGCGGGCCAGAAACGCCGCCACGCGCTTCACCCTGCCCTCGCGCGACCGCGACGTACCCGGCGAAGAAATCGCGCCGGGCCTGCGTTACACCGAGGCCTGGCAGGAGTGGCCACCTCCAGCCACTGACATCGACACGCGCTTTGCGCGAGCGGAGGCGTCGGTGACCTGCGCCCACCTGCTGCACTTCGACACCGAAACCACCGGTCTGGCCGGCGGCACCGGCACCCGCGCGTTCATGATCGGCGCGGCGGACTGGGTCGGTATGCGCTTTCGCATCCGCCAGCTCACCATCACCACGATGGGCGCCGAGGCGGCCATGCTGCGCACGTTTGCCAGCTGGATCCACGCGCACACCGTGCTCGTCAGCTACAACGGCAAATGCTACGACGCGCCGTTGCTGGCCACGCGCTACCGGCTGGCGCGCCTGCCCAACCCGTTGACTGACCGGCAACACCTGGACTTGCTGCATCCCGTGCGCCGCCACTGGAAGCGCGTGTGGGAAAACTGCCGCCTCGCCACCGCCGAGCGCCAACTGCTTGGCGTCGTGCGTGAGGACGACCTGCCCGGCGCGGAAGCGCCGGCCGCATGGCTGACGTATCTGCGCGGTGGCTCGGCGGCCAACCTGCGCCGCGTCATGCAACACAACGCACAGGACTTGCGCAGCCTTGCCGGCGTGCTGGTGCACATGGCCGGCATGGACCCCTGCGCGCAGACAACGCCCACTGGTGTGCTGAATTTCCGGCTCACGCCACCCGCACGCCCGCGGCCGTCCAGCCCGGCTGATTGGATTCAGCGGCGGCGGTAGCTAGTATCAAGCGTTCCACTCCCCTACAGGTAACCATCGTGAATCGATTGCTTCTTTCCGCGTTGATCGCATCTGCATGCTCGGCGGCGTTTGCCGCCACGCCGCCCACGTTCAGCCCGCAGCGCCTGTCCAGTGAGGTGAAAACCCTGGCGTCGGATGCGTTCGAGGGTCGCGGGCCGGCGACTCCGGCGGAGACCAAAACCATCGATTACGTCGTGGCGCAGTTCAAGGATGCCGGCCTGCAACCAGGCGGCGACCTGAAAGACGGCAAGCGCGCATGGACCCAGGCCGTGCCGTTGTTGCGCAGCGAGATCATCAGCGCGCCGGCGCTGACCCTGACCGAGAACGGCAAATCCCGGGCGCTGACCCAGGGCCAGGAGATCGCCATTCGCGCACCGATGGATGGCTCCAAGTCGGTCAACGTCACCAACGTGCCGCTGGTCTTTGTCGGCTACGGCGTCACCGCCCCGGAACGCCAGTGGGACGATTACAAGGGCGTCGACCTGCACGGCAAGATCGCCGTGGTGCTGGTCAACGATCCCGATTTCGAGACCGGCAAGGGCGACTTTGGCGGCAAGGCCATGACCTACTACGGGCGCTGGACCTACAAGTACGAGGAGGCGGCCCGCCGCGGTGCCGTCGGCGCGCTGGTGGTGCACGAGACCGCGCCCGCAGCATATGGCTGGGCCACAGTGAAGAACTCCAACACGAACACGATGTTCGACATCGTGCGCGACAAGCCGGCCGAGGCCCACACGCAACTGGAAGGCTGGATTCAGCGCGACCTTGCCGTGTCCCTGTTCAAGCAGGCCGGGCTGGACTTCGACCAGCTGAAAAAGCAGGCGCAGACACGCGCCTTCAAGCCGGTGGTGCTCAAGGGCGAAAGCCTGAGCGCGGACTTCAAGGTCAACTCCAGCGTCATCACCTCGCACAACGTCGTCGGGCGCATTGAAGGCAGCAAGTACCCTGACCAGACCGTGATCTACAGCGCGCACTGGGACCATCTGGGTGTCGGCGCGCCAGACGCCAAGGGCGATCGCATCTACAACGGCGCCGTGGACAACGCCACGGGCACCGCGGCGTTGATCGAGCTGGCGCGCGCGTTTGCCAAGGCGCCGCGGCCGGAACGCTCGGTGGTGTTTCTCAATGTCACCGCCGAGGAAAAAGGCCTGCTCGGCTCCGAGTATTACGCCGCCAATCCGCTCTACCCGCTGGCCACGACCGCGGGCGTGCTGAACATGGATGCACTCGATCCCACCGGCCCGACCCACGACTTCACCATTTCCGGCAGCGCCAAGCTGGGCCTGTTGGATGACTTGGTTGCGGCGGCCAAACCGTTCCACATGACCTACACGCCGGACTCCAATCCCGCCGCCGGTTACTTCTTCCGCTCCGATCACTTCTCGTTCGCCAAGCGTGGCGTGCCAGCCATTTCCTTCGGCTCGGGCGACAATCTGGTCGACGGCGGCGTCAAGGCCGGCAAGGCTGCGGCCGCCGATTACACCGCCAAGCGCTACCACCAGCCGGGTGACGAGTGGCAGGCGAGCTGGTCGTTCACGGGCCTGGCGCGCGACCTGCAATTGCTTTACACCGTCGGCAGCGACCTGGCCAACGACCAGGCATGGCCCAACTGGAGCACGGATTCGGAATTCCGCGCTGCCCGTGACGCCAGCGCCGCCAAACGCAAGTAGTCCAGCCTGCGCACCCGCCCCTGCCTGGGGGCGGGTGCCTTTGCAGGAAATCGCGACGGCAAGTGGTGTCCATCGCGGTCAAGCCCGAGGAGACCACGGTGAGCACGAGTACTGACAACTTTCGCGCGGCACGCGACCAGCTGCTGCGCTGCACCGGTGACTACGACGCGGCACTGCGTGACTTCCACTGGCCCGATCTGGGCGACCGGTTCAACTGGGCCTGCGACTGGTTTGATGCCGTGGCCACCGGTAACACCAAACCTGCACTGATCATCCGCGAAGAGGATGGCAGCGGCTCGGCGACGACGTTCGACCAGATGCGTCGCGACTCGAACTGCCTGGCCCGCTGGCTGGCGGCGCGTGGCGTGCGCAAGGGCGATCCGGTGATCGTCATGCTCAACAACCAGATTGAGCTGTGGCGCTCGATGCTGGCGGTTATGAAGCTGGGCGCGGTGATCATGCCGACCACGACGGCAGTGGGGCCGGCAGACTTGTGCGACCGCATCGACCGCGGCGAAGCCAAACACGTGATCTGCAACGCCGCCGACACCGGCAAATTCACCGACGTGCCCGGCAGTTACACCAGAATTTCCGTGGGCCCCGCACTTGGCTGGGCCGATTTGGCCGAAGCGGTAAACGAGGACGACGCGGCGTTGCCGCACCCGGGAACGCGTCCCGATGACCGGCTGCTGCTGTACTTCACTTCCGGCACCACGAGCCGCCCCAAGCTGGTGGAACACACCCAGGTGTCCTACCCGGTCGGCCATCTCTCGACAATGTACTGGGTTGGCATTCGCCCCGGCGACGTCCATCTCAATATTTCCTCGCCCGGTTGGGCCAAGCATGCGTGGTCGTGTTTCTTCGCCCCATGGAACGGCGAGGCCGCCATCTTCATCTACAACTACGCGCGCTTCGACGCGGCGGCATTGATCGAGCAAATGCGCGTCCACGGCGTCAACACGTTCTGCGCGCCGCCCACGGTGTACCGCATGCTGATCAACGCCGACATGGGCGCGCGCCCGAGCGGGCTGCGCGAGATGGTCGGTGCCGGCGAGCCACTGAACCCGGAAGTGATCGCCCAGGTGCAGCACAAATGGGGCTTGACCATTCGCGATGGGTACGGGCAAACGGAGACGACCGCGATCATCGCCAACACCGTCGGTGCCCCGCTCAAGCCCGGGTCGATGGGTCGCCCCATGCCCGGCGTGCCCGTGGTGCTGGTGGACCCGGTCAGCGGCAAGCACCTCCATGGTGCCGGTGCGGAAGGCGAAATCTGTCTCGACCTTACCGGCCCCGGCGGACGGCCACTGCCGTTGATGGCTGGCTACCGGGGCAATCCGGAGCTGGCTGCAGCAGCGATGGCGCATGGCGTGTATCACACCGCCGACGTGGCTGCGCTGGATGCAGACGGCTATATCACCTACATCGGCCGCACCGACGACGTGTTCAAATCATCGGACTACAAGATCAGTCCGTTCGAGCTGGAAAGCGTGCTCATCGAGCACCCTGCCGTGGCCGAAGCGGCGATCGTGCCGGTTCCCGATCCCGTGCGGCAGTCACTGCCCAAGGCCTACATCGCGCTGGCGCCGGGCTACGCACCGAACCGGCAGACGGCATTCGAGATTCTGCGGTACGCGCGCGAACACCTGGCGCCGTACTTGCGGGTGCGGCGGCTCGAGTTCTACGAGTTGCCGAAAACCATTTCCGGCAAGATCCGACGCGTGGACCTGCGCACGCGCGAACAGCAATTCGCCGACGCCAGCCAAAGCGCCCCGCAGGAATGGCGTGACGATCAATTTCCCGAACTCAAGACAACCGGGAACGCGGTTGACGACAGCAAGTGAGTCCCCTGCTGCAGATTGCCAGCCCGTTGACCACGATTGCCAACGCAGTTGACCAAGCCTGGCACACGACTTGACCGGCATCGCCAGCCAGCTGCTGGCCAGCGGACTGAACGGCGCTTGTCGACCCGAAGCGG
>DATCWU010000093.1:0-4158 GCA_036566165.1 Rhodanobacter sp.
CCACGACACCGCACGCGGTGACGATGACCGTGGCACAGCGCGCCCATCTTCGTTTGTACACCGTGGCGCCGTCCGACTATCGCCGGACGGTTGACACCACGGGCATCGTCGACTTCGACAACGATCGGGCCACCAGCGTGCTGGCGCCCTTTTCCGGCCCGGTGGCGCGCCTGCTGGTGGCCCCGGGCGACAAGGTGAAACAAGGCCAGGCGCTGGCCATCGTCGATTCGCCCGATTTTGCCCAGGCCATTGGTGCCTATCGCAAGGCCTTGGTCACCGCGCACAACGCGCGCCGGCTTGCCGACATGGACCAGGATCTGGTGGCGCACGACGGTGTGGCGCAGCGCGAGGAGCAACAGGCGCAAACCGATGCCGCCAGTGCCGAGGCGGATCGGGATGCGGCGCTGCAGACGCTCGTCGGCTTGAACGTCGACCCGCAGACGATCAAGGACATCCAGTCCGGGCGTCCCGTGTCGCGCATCGACGGGGTCATTCGTTCTCCGGTCACCGGCACCGTGGTGCAGAAACTGATCACGCCAGGACAATTGCTGCAGGCCGGCAGCACGCCGTGCTTCATCGTCGCCGATCTCTCGCGGGTGTGGGTGATGGCGCAGCTTTCCACGACGGATCTTGCCTCCGTCCACGTGGGCGATACAGCCGATGTGGTGGTGGGTGACAACGCAGGCAGCCTGTCCGGCACGGTGGCCAATATCGCCGCCCTGGTGGATCCGGATACGCGGGCGGTGGCCGCGCGGGTGGTGGTCGACAACCCACATGGCCTGCTGAAAAAGCAGATGTACGTCAGCGTGCGCATGCATTCGCGCCAATCCAGCCACGGTTTGCTGGTGCCGGTTTCGGCGATCCTGCGCGATGACGAGAACCTGCCATTTGTGTACGTCACCCAGCACGATGGTGGCTTCGCGCGCCGGCCAGTCACGCTGGGTTATCGGCTTGTCGACCGTTACGACATCAGCGCCGGGCTGCGGGCCGGTGAGCAGATCGTGGTCGACGGCGGCATCTTCGTCCAGTTCATGCAAAACCAATGAACGAGCCTGAGCCGTCTACTGGGTCATTGTCGCCGCGCACGCCGTCGCTGATGAACCGGATTGTTGCCGCCGCGCTCGGGCAGCGCTTCATCACCATCTTGTTGACTCTGGTGCTGGTGGGCGCCGGCCTGTGGGCGCTGAAACACCTGCCGATGGATGCCTACCCGGACCTGTCGCCACCGATGGTCGACATCGTCACGCAATGGCCGGGGCATACCGCCGAAGAGGTGGAACGACTGATCACGGTGCCGGTCGAGCTGGGCATGAGCGGCGTGCCACAGACGACGGCGAAACGTTCGGTGTCGCTGTATGGGTTGTCCGATGTCGTGCTCACTTTCAAGGACGGCACCGACAACTATTTCGCGCGCCAGCAGGTGTTCAACCGCATGGGCGACCTGGGCCTGCCCGCTGAGGTGACGCCGTCCATCTCGCCGTTGTCGGCACCATCCGGGCTGATCTACCGCTACGTGCTGCGAAGCCCCGACCGTTCGCCGATGGAGCTGAAGACGCTGCAGGACTGGGTCGTCGCGCCGCAGTACCGCGCCGTACCGGGCGTGGCCGATGACTCGGGTTTTGGCGGCGGCACCATGCAATACCAGGTGTTGCTGGATCAGGCCAAAGTCGCCGCTGTCGGTTTGTCGGTAGCGCAGATTGAAGCGTCGCTGGCAGCCAACAACAGCAACGCCGGCGGCGGGTTCTACTCGCAGGGCGGGCAGTTTTATTACGTGCGCGGGCTGGGTCGGCTGGACACATTGGAGGACATCGGCAACGTCGTGCTGGCCGTGCACGACGGCACGCCGATTTTGCTCAAGGATGTCGGACGTGTGGTCATCGGCACCGCGCCACGGCTGGGCGAGTTTGGCTTTGAGCACACCGACGACGCGGTGGAAGGCGTCATCCTCATGCGCAAGGGCGAGAAGACCCAGGATGTGCTGACACAGGTCGAGACCAAGACGAAGGAGCTCAACGCGCACCTTCTACCCAGCGACGTGAAGATCCACACCTACTACGACCTCAGCGACCTGATTGCGCAAACCACGCAGGTCGTCGAGCAAAATCTGTTGCGCGGCATGGTGCTGGTCATCGTCGTGCTGTTGTTTTTCCTCTACGACTTGCGCGCCGGGCTGATCGTTGCCGTCACCATTCCGCTGGCGCTGCTGTTTGCATTTTTCTGCCTGGGTCTGAGCGGAGCATCGGCGAATCTGTTGTCCATTGGCGCAGTGGATTTCGGGATCCTGGTGGATGGCGCCATCTTCATGGTGGAAAACATCTTCCGCCAGATTGCGACGCACGAAGGTGCGCCGCCCAATATCCGCGAACTGATCCGCGATGCGGCCGCCGAGGTCGATCGGCCGCTGTTCTATGCGGTGACGGTGATCGTTGCCAGCTTCATGCCGATCTATGTGCTGTCCGGGCCGTCCGGCACGCTGTTCAAGCCGATGGCGGACACCATGATCCTGGCCCTGATCGGCTCGCTGATCGTTACGCTCACGCTGCTGCCGGTGCTGTGTTCGTGGTTCATGCGCAAGGGTGTGCGCGAGCGACGCAACCGGGCGTTCGAAGCCATCAAGGCGCGCTATGGCAAGTGGCTGGATGTCTGCCTCGCGCGGCCGTGGAGCACGACCGGGGCGTCGGCCGTGCTGCTGCTCGCGGCGTTGCTGCTGGTGCCGCACATCGGTGCCGAGTTCATGCCGCAGCTGGATGAAGGCGCGTTGTGGGTGCGCGCCACCATGCCGTACACCATATCGTTTGACGAGTCGGCGAAGATCGTGCCCAAGGTGCGGGAGATCCTTGCGGCGTTCCCCGAGGTCACCACGGTCGCCTCGGAACATGGCCGCCCGGATGACGGCACCGATTCCACCGGCTTCTTCAACGCGGAATTCTTCGTCGGCCTGAAGCCGTACGCGCAGTGGACGGGCAAATACCACACCAAGCCCGAGCTGATCAAAGCCATCGACAAGAAGCTTGAAGATTTTCCCGGGATCACCTTCAACTACACGCAACCGGCCGAGGATGCGGTGGACGAAGCGGAAACCGGCTTGAAGAGCGCACTGGCGGTCAAGGTGTTTGGCCCGGACCTGATGACGTTGCAGCACAAGGGCAAAGCCATCAAACGCGTGCTGGAGCAGGTACGTGGCATCACCGACGTCACCCTGGTGAAAGAGCTGGGCCAACCCAGCCTGACAATCAAGATCAATCGCGCCAAGATCGCCCGCTACGGCTTGAACGTGGACGACATCAACAGCCTGATCCAGACAGCCATCGGCGGCGACGTGGCCACGCAAGTGGTGCAGGGCGAAAAGCAGTTCGACCTAGTCGTGCGCCTCGCACAAAAGTACCGCGACAACCCCGACGAGATCGGCAACATCCTGGTGGCCACGCCCGGCGGGCAACAGCTACCGCTGAAGGAATTTGCCAGCATCAACGTGACCAACGGCGCGTCGTTCATCTATCGCGAAGACGACTCGCGCTACATCGGCGTGCAATTCTCGGTGCAGGGGCGCGACCTGGCCGGTGCGGTGGAAGACGCGAT
This sequence comes from Rhodanobacter sp., assembly GCA_036566165.1. Lineage (GTDB taxonomy): Bacteria > Pseudomonadota > Gammaproteobacteria > Xanthomonadales > Rhodanobacteraceae > Rhodanobacter. The sequence continues at coordinate 3,580 of DATCWU010000093.1, forward strand.
GCACCAAGTCGCCCGGCAGGTGCCGCTGGCGCAAGGCTATCGACTGGACTGGGGCGGCGAGTACAAGGAATACACCGCATCGCGTGCACAGCTCAATGTGATCCTGCCGCTGACGCTGGGCCTGATCTTCCTGTTGCTGTTTGCGCTGTACAACAACTTCAAGTTCCCGCTCATCACCGTAGTCGGCGTGCTGCTGTCCGCGCCGTTCGGCGGCATCGTTGCGCTGTGGGTCACGGGTACGCCGTTCTCGGTGTCCTCCGGCATTGGTTTCCTGGCCTTGTTCGGCGTTTCCGTGCTCACCGCGGTGGTCTACATCTCCTGCGTCAACGAACTGCGCCGCAACGGCACCGGCTTGGCCGATGCCATTCGCGAAGGCGCGATCCTGCGCCTGCGCCCGATCATGATGACCGCGCTGGTCGCCGCGCTGGGCTTGCTGCCCGCCGCCATCGCCACTGGCGTCGGCACCGACTCGCAGCGCCCGTTCGCCCTGGTCATCGTCTGCGGCATGCTCTCGCGCCTGCTCATCAGCATCTTCCTGATGCCCGCGCTGTACGCGCTGGTGGCGCGGCCGGGGGATCG
>DATCWU010000096.1:0-1108 GCA_036566165.1 Rhodanobacter sp.
GTGGTTACCGATTGCGCTACGGAAATCGAAGGCAACGACTCGATGCAGTACAACGTGTCGTCCATCGTCGTGCCAGCGTCGTGCCAGGACTTCAAGATCACGCTCAAGCACGTCGGCAAGCTGTCGGCCACGGCAATGGGCCATGACGTGGTGATTGCCAAGGCCGCTGACGTGTCAGCCGTGGATGCCGATGGCATCGCCGCGGGCGCGGCGGCCGGTTATGTCAAACCGGACGATGCGCGCGTGATCGCCCACACCAGCCTGGTCGGCGGCGGCGAGACCACGTCAGTCAGCTTCGCCACAAGCAAGCTCAAGGACGGTGGGCCGTACGAATTCTTCTGCAGCTTCCCCGGGCATTCCGCCCTGATGAAAGGATCCATCAGCGTGCAGTAATCGCGCGGGAATCCGGTGCGGCGATGGTCCTGCGGGGATCGTCGCCACACCGGATGCGGGGCTGCCGGTCGCCGGGAAAGACCGTGGTCCACAAGGATCATGGTGTTTCGGTCCGCGCGCCGGCTAGGCTCACCCCAGGAGCGCGGGCCGTAGCAACGCAAGCGGCTGCGGCTTCGCCGTTTTGGACAATGCCGCGCCGCTTTTCGGTCCACAGACCCACTATGGGCCTTTCAAACCGTCACGGAGACCACCTCAAAACACACGACATGCGCCGGCCAGCTGCTGCCCTTGGGCAACTCATCTGCTGCGAACAGGACAGCTGAGACAGGTCACGCGCCATGCAGCAGTGTCGATGTGTTGCGCAAGCCGCTGCGCTTGCAGGTGCCTGTTGTTGGGCCTGGCGCCATGGCGGCCAATTACCAGAGCTTCACCCGCGCCTTTGGCGCCAGATACAACTTCTCGCCAGGCTGCACATTGAACGCGGGATACCACTGGTCGAGGTTGCGCACGGTTTGCGCGCGCACGCCGGCGGGGGCGTGCACGTCGGTGGCGAGGCGCTGGCGCAGGGCGGCGTCGCGGATCTTGCTGCGCCAGGACTGACCGAAGGCGATAAAGAAGCGCTGGTCGCCGCTGAGGCCGTCGAGCACCGGCGCCGGCTTGCCGTCGAGTGACTTGTGATAGGCAAGGTAGGCGATGGTGAGGCCGGAGACGTCGG
>DATCWU010000104.1:0-5204 GCA_036566165.1 Rhodanobacter sp.
ATGGTGTTCCAGAGTTACGCGCTGTATCCCCACATGACGGTCACGGAAAACATCGTGTTTCCGCTCAAGGCACGCGGTGTGCCGAAAGCGGAGCGCGATACCAAGATGAAGTGGGCTGCCGGCATGTTGGGCATCGAGCCCTTGCTGCAACGCAAGCCGGCCCGGCTGTCGGGCGGGGAAAAGCAGAAAGTGGCGCTGGCGCGGGCACTGGTCCGTGACCCGGCCCTGTTCATTTTTGACGAACCGCTCAGCTCGCTGGATGCGCAAGTGCGCACCATGGCGCGCAGCGAGTTGCGCCTGTTGCATGACCGCACCGGCGTCACCACGGTGTATGTCACGCATGATCAGATCGAGGCGCTGGGCATGGGCGACCGCATCGCCATCATGCAACGTGGGCAAGTGCGCCAGCTCGGCACGCCAAAAGAGCTCTACGACAACCCCGCCGACACCTTCGTGGCGGGCTTCCTGGGTTCGCCGCCGATGAACCTGTTGGCGCGTGATGGCCGGATCATCGGCTTTCGTCCCGAACACTTGCTGCCGGTGTCGCCGGGAACCCCCGCCGACAACGCGTTTGCATTGCAGGTACGCGTCAAGCGCCTGGAATTTCTTGGTGCCGACTGGTTGATTTACGGCCTGCTCGAAGGCGGTGCGCAGGAGGAGAAGATTCTTTCCAAGGTGCCGCCGAGCGTGGCTGGCACGTTGCAGGAAGGCGAACTGCGCGAGTTTCGCGTGGCGCGCGCACATCTGCGGTTGTTTGATCCGGCTACCGGTTTGCGAGTTGACGATGGCCCGCACTGAAAAAGTGGCACACGCCAGCGTGGGCGATCGCGAGGGTCTGCTCGGCACGCTCATGATCGCGCCGGCGTTCGTGTACATCGCGGCGCTGGTGGGCATTCCGTTCTTCCTCGCCATTGCCCTCAGCATGAGCAGCGCGACGATTGGCGACCCGAGCATTCACGGTTTTGTCGGCCTGTCCAATTTCGCCCATGCGATACATGAATCGGCCTTCCCGCTGGCACTGCGCAACAGCATCATCGTCACGTTCGGCACGTTGATACTGACCCTCGTGCTGGCCACGGCGGAATCGGAACTGCTGGTGCACGATTTCCGTGGCAAGTGGCTGCTGCAAATCCTGCTGATCCTGCCTTGGGCCATGCCGGTGTCGCTGGCCTCGGTGGACTGGCTGTGGTTGCTCGACTCCGAATTCAGCCCCGTCGACTGGCTGCTGCGGCAGATGCACCTGCTGGGCCCCGGTACGGTGTGGGGACCGGCGAATCACCTGTACTTCTACGGCAAGGAATGGCTCGGGCTGGGTGCAGTCACGGTGATCAACGTGTGGCGGCTGTTGCCGCTGGCCACGATCATCGTGCTGGCCGGGCGCACCGCGATTCCGCACGAAATCTTTGAACAGGCGCAAGTGGACGGGGCCGGCTTTTTCCGCACCCTGTTTCGCATCACCATCCCGGCGCTGCTGCCGCTGCTGGTGGTGGCTGGCATGTTCACGGCGTTGATCGTGTTTGGCGACATGGCCGTGGTGGCGTTGACCACGCGCGGTGGCCCCGGTTACGCCACGCAACTGTTGCCGTACTGGGCTTACCTGAAAGGCATTGAGGGCGGAGCGCTGGCGGAAGGCGCGGCCGTGGCCTTGTTCATGTTCCCGATCTTGCTGGCCGGCGCAATTCTGGCGCTGCGCATGGCGTACCGGGCGGAGTCGAACTGATGGACCCCACCGTGAAAAAAATACTGCGCAAATCGGGGTTCTATTTCGGCCTGCTGCTGTTCACCGTGTTCGCGGTGTTCCCGGTGGTGTGGATGGTGATCACCGCCTTCAAGGAAGACGGTGATCTGTACGACGTCACCAACAACCCGTTCATCTACAACTTGCCGCCGACGCTCAAGCACATCACCTTCCTGTTTACCGACACCAACTTTCCGCGGTTCCTGTGGAACTCGGTGTTCATTGGCGTGGCGGTGGTGCTCATCACGTTGCTGCTGGCCGTGCCGGCGGCATACAGCCTGGCGCGACTGGTGGGCCGCTGGGGCGAACGCTCGGGTATTGCCGTGTTCCTGGTCTACCTGATCCCGCCCACCTTGCTGTTCATTCCGCTGTACCAGATCGTCAGCTTCCTGCACGCCACGAACACGGTGTGGGCGCTGATCCTGGTGTACCCGACGATCACGGTACCGTTCTGCACGTGGCTGCTGCTGGGCTTTTTCAAGTCGATGCCACGCGAATTGGAGGAATCGGCGCTGATCGACGGTTGCAGTCGCTGGCAGTCTTTCCTGCGCATCGCGCTGCCACTGGCCGGACCGGGCATTGCCACCTGCGTCGTGTTTGCGTTCGCCCTGTCGATCAGCGACTACATCTACGCCGCGGTGTTCATCAGCTCCACCGCCGCGCGTACCGTCAGCGCCGGGGTACCGACCGAGCTGATCCGCGGGGACATCTATTTCTGGCAATCGCTGATGGCCGCGGCGGCCATCGTCTCGATTCCGCTGGCGGTGGCTTACGGCCTGCTGTTCGACCGCCTGGTCAAGGGTTTCCAGAGCTGATCGTCGGTCGCTGGGGGAGGCCAGCCTGGCCACGCCAATCGGGGCGGGCCAGGCCGGACGTACTCACACGTGGGGTGCGCGCCTGAACAGGCCGACGATCACCAGCAGCACAATGGCGCCAATCAACGCATACACGATACTGGTGACGAGCGGGCTGCCCAGGGTGAAGCCGACGCCCAGCGCGGGCAACAGCCAGCCAGCCAGCAGTGCGCCAATGATGCCGACGACGATATTGCCGACCAGGCCGAAGCCGAAGCCGCGCACGATCAATCCGGCAAGCCAGCCGGCAATGGCCCCGATAACGAGAAGAATGATCAAACTGGTAGCGGTCATGGTTGCTTCCTCGGTCTGAGGGGATGGTGGCCGGATCGCGGCCATGTCAACCATCGGCGCGCGCATGTGGACGCGCTGTGATTGCCGGCGTTGGACATGCCGCATCAATCCGGTCCAGCGCGCGACGCTGGAGCCTCTTCAACCACGGCACCCGACTTTGCTGCCGCGCCATGTCGCCGCAGCTGAGACACACTCGCGGCACACTGTGCGCATGGACGATTCGCCGCCGACCCCGCCGGATACCGCGCCGCCTGCCCGCGCCATCAAGGGCCGCGGCGCCGCGTCCAATCCGGAAGGGCGCTTCGAGTCCATCCGCCATCATGTCGAAGATGATGGCTGGCAAAGCGCGCTGCTCGACGAGGAGCACCCGCGTCCGCGCACCGAGGTCACCGAGGAACGCGCGCGCAGCGTGATCAGCCGCAACGATTCGCCGGATATTGACTTCACCCAGGCGATCAACCCCTACCGTGGCTGCGAACACGGTTGCGTCTACTGTTTTGCGCGGCCATCGCACAGCTATCTCGGCCTGTCACCCGGCCTCGATTTTGAAACCCGGTTGCGCGCCAAGGGCAACCTGGCCGAAGTGTTGCGCAGCGAGCTGGCCAAACCGGGTTATGTCGTCAGCCCGATCAACATCGGCAGCAATACCGATCCGTACCAGCCCGTCGAAAAGCGCTGGCGCCTGACCCGTGCCGCGCTCGAAGTGCTGGCCGAATGCCGGCATCCGTGCACCATCGTCACCAAGAACGCACTGGTGGAACGGGATCTCGACCTGCTGGTGCCGATGGCACGGGCGCACCTGGTCCAGGTGTTCATCTCCATCAACGCGCTGGACAACCATCTGGCGGCCAAGCTCGAACCACGGGCCAGCGCGCCGCATCGGCGCATGCAAGCGGTGCGCACGTTGAGTGCGGCCGGCGTGCCGGTCGGCGTACTGGTGGCGCCGATCATCCCGGCCCTGAATGACCGCGACATGGAGGCCGTGATTGCGCAAGCCGCCGCTGCCGGCGCGCGCAGCGCCGGCTACACCACGTTGCGCCTGCCGCATGAATTGAAAACCCTGTTCCGCGAATGGCTCGCGCTGCATGCGCCACAACGCGCCGAGCACGTGATGAGCCTGGTGCAGCAGATGAACGGTGGCCGCGACTACGACAGTGACTTTGCCACGCGCATGCACGGCCACGGCGTGTTTGCCGACCTGCTGCGCCGGCGCTTCGACGTGGCTTGCCGCAAGCATGGCCTGACCCGCGCCCGGGAACTGCAGCTCGATACCGCGCACTTCGTGCCACCGCGCAAGGCTGCGCCGCAGGGTGAGTTGTTCTGACCTGATCCCGCCGCACGGGGCTTCACGCGTTGCTGATGGCCAGACGGTTCAAATCAATCGCCACGAATCGACATTCCGGTAGCTGCTCCGCCTCGCGCTGACCTGGGCCGGAAAACACGGAGGCACCAATGTCCTCATTTGCGCTTTACCTGATCGGCATGATTGTCGTGATTGGTGGCCTTGCCTATGCCGCCTTCCTGCTGCATGCACCCACGCAATGGATCATCGTCGGCGTAGTGGTGCTGCTGGGCATCGGCATTGTTGGCGCGGTCACACATACACGTCGGCGCGATCCACCAGAATCGTGAGCGACAGTTCCTTCCGGCATGCGCCGGAAGGAACCACGCTGCGCGCGGTCAGCCGCCGGCCGGCAGATATTTGCCGAACCATTCCAGCGCCCGTTGCAGCACGTCACGCTGATGCGCCGGATCGACGAAATGATGGCCCTCGTGCGGATACACCACCAGCGAGGTCGGCACGTTCTGCGCACGCAGCGCGTGCCACATCTCGAACGATTGCGGTGCCGGGCATTCGGCATCGCGATCGCCAACGACAATCAGCATCGGCGTGTGCACCTGCTTGATGAAATTGATCGCCGAGCTTTTTGCGTACACCGCCGGGTCGTCGTACACCGTGGCGCCGAAGAACGGCGGCATCCACTGGTCGATCAGGTTCTGCCCGTAGTAACTTTGCCAGTTGGAGATGCCGGCGCCCGCCACCACCGCGCGGAAGCGCCGGGTCTGGGTCGGCGCAAACATGCTCATGAAGCCGCCGTAGCTCCAGCCGGTGAGGCCGAGGCGCTGGTCATCCACCGGCACCATTTCCTCCACCGCGTCAACGCCGGCAAGAATGTCACGCAGATCGCCGTAACCGAAATCCCGGCGGTTCGCCTGCACATATTTTTCGCCCTGGCCAAAGCTGCCGCGCGGGTTCGGCATGAACACGAAATAGCCCAGTGCCGCCAGCGGTGCGCCGCCATAGCCGACGCCCGGCC
>DATCWU010000129.1:0-4292 GCA_036566165.1 Rhodanobacter sp.
AAACGCTGGAGAGCACGGCCAGCGCGATCTTCGCACCAATGCCGCTGACCTTCTGCAGGCTGCGGAACAGTGCGCGCTCACTCTCCCGTGCAAAACCAAACAAGGCGACGCTGTCTTCCTTCACCGCGTAGTGGGTGAGCAGGATCACTTCGCTGCCGAGCGCCGGCAAGTCGTAGATGGTGGACATCGGCGCCTCCAGCTCGTAACCGACGCCGCCCACTTCAATCAGCAACCATGGCGGCCGCTTCGACAGCAAGGTGCCACGCAGACGTCCAATCATGCCCATAGCCTCATTGTGCGCATCAGCGACGTCGACGCCATGCCGTGCGCGGAATGCCCACACGTGCCGTGCTCGCACGCGTATGCGCATGGGTGATGGCGATGGCCAGTGCATCGGCAGCATCAGCCTGCAGCGGGCCCTGCAAGCCCAGCAACACCCCCACCATGTGCTGCACCTGAGTTTTCTCGCCGTGCCCAGTGCCGACCACAGCCTGTTTTACCTCGGTGGCCGCATACTCGTGTACTGCAATGCCGCGGCTGACCACGGCACAAATCGCGGCGCCGCGCGCTTGGCCGAGTTTGAGCGCCGAATCCGGATTGCGCGCCATGAACACGCGCTCGATACCGCATTCCACCGGCTGCTGCGCCCCGATGATGGCACACAGCTCGTCAAAGATACGCTTCAGGCGCAGCGGGAACGTGGCTTCGCCAACCACGATCAGCGCGGTGTGGAATATGTGCGTGAGATGCCCGGCCGAATCCACGTCGATGATGCCAACACCCGTGCGCTGACTGCCCGGGTCGATACCGAGAATGCGCACCGTACGCGCCGCTCCGGTCAGATGTCCGGCATCGCCAACAGCGGGCACACCGGGAGCGATCAGGCCCATATGCAGGCCGCAGCCACGAACAGATGCGCGTGGTGAAGTTCATACGCCAACTCCACAACCCCCGAACGCTGAGTTGCCGCCTTCACCGTCAGGCCGGCAACACGGCGTTGTGATAAATCTCGTGCACGTCGTCGAGCTGCTCCAGGCTGTCAATCAGCTCCAGCAGGGCCTCCTGCGCCTCATCCGGAATCGCCACCCGATTGGCCGGGCGCATCACCACATCGGCGCGGATCGGCGTGAGACCCGCGGCTACCAGCCCGGCCTGCACGGATTCCAGGCTGTCCGCCGCGCACAGCACGCTGCTTTCGCCCGCTTCATTCACTACATCATCCGCGCCAACTTCCAATGCTGCCTCGAGCACTTGCTCTTCCTGCGCGGCATCGCCTTGCGTGGCAAATACCAGCTCGCCACAGCGCTGAAACTGGAACGCCACCGAGCCGCTGGTGCCAAGATTGCCACCATGCCGGGTCAGCGCGTGACGCACATCGGCAACGGTGCGCAGCGGGTTGTCGCTGACGCAATCGATGATCAACGCCACGCCGGCCGGCCCGTAACCTTCATAGCGCAGCTCCTGCATGTCGGCACCACCGTCGGTACCGGAACCGCGCTTGACCGCACGATCGATCGTCTCCCGCGTCATGTTCGCCGCCAGCGCCTTGTCCACAGCCGCGCGCAACCGCGGATTGCCGGCAGGGTCGGCAACTCCCGAGCGCGTGGCCACGGTGATCTCGCGGATCAGCTTGGTGAAGACCTTGGCGCGCTTGGCGTCCTCGGCGTTCTTGCGTCCTTCGACGGTCGGGCCCCTACCCATAGCGATGCCTGCACTTCAACCAGATGAACAAGTTGGCAATTTTACCCGATTTCCGCTCGCGTGCCGGAAACCGGCCGGCGCACCAGCGCCATTGCGCCGCAACCCATCAGCTCGTCGCCGGCAGGAAGTGCCCCTCGTGCAGGAAACACTCAACCCGTTGCGCGACCTCGACGGAGAACAGCAGGCCCATGTGATTGGACTCGACCACGCAGTGATCGGCCAAGCCCGGCAACCGGGTTTCCGCCACCGCTACGGTCCCATCGTGCTCGCCCTGCAGATGACCGAGCATCGCGCCCAGGCCGAGCGGCAGGCGCCCAGCGATCATCCCTACCTCGCGGTGACCTGCCCAGCGCTCAAAGCCGCGCTGCAACAGCTCGCGGTTGTGGCCAAGCAGCACCTCGCCGCCCCGTCCCCACGCGGCAAAGCTACGCGCGGCGGCACTCCCCAGCAGCGGCGAACCCAGGCACACGACACGTCCCGCCGGCAATGCCGAATCGTCCTCCGCGCACGCGCGCAACGCCAGCAGGCCACCCAGGCTGTGACCCACCAGATGCACGGCCGCGCCGTCGGTTGCCAGATCACTCATCTGCGCGCGCAGCCGATCCAGAATGCGCTGCTGTGTCGCGGCCACGCTCAGGTAATCGAAGCGATGCACGCGGAAGCCCGCCGCAATCAACCGCTTGTGCAACATGGCCAGCGCGAAACCACGCATCCACAGGCCGTGCAACAGGATGACGTGTTCAGACATGTGCTGCACCAGGCTGCGGGCACCAGCGCCACGGCACCGGTTTACCCCTTGCCGCCGTGCAACACCAGCACGGTCGGGGGGCGCCAATCAGGCGCACCGTGCCACACGCCAGCAGCCGTGACCGCTCAACCGGTCACCGGGGCATCGACCACCGTGCGCACATGCAGTTCGGTCAACTGCGTTGGCGCAATCGTCGAGGGCGCATCGGTCATCAAGTCCTGGGCGCTGGTGGTCTTGGGGAAGGCGATCACATCGCGGATGGAATCGGTGCCGGCCAGCAACGCGGCAATGCGATCGATACCGAACGCCAGGCCGCCGTGGGGTGGCGCGCCAAACCGCAACGCCTTCAGCAGGAAGCCGAACTTGGCCTCGGCTTCCGCTGCGCCAATCCCGAGCAATTCGAACACTGCGCTTTGCATTTCCGGATGGTGGATACGGATCGAACCACCACCGATTTCGTTGCCGTTGAGCACCATGTCGTAGCCGCGACTGACCGCCGTGGCGGCGTTGGCGCGCAAGTCGTCAATGTCGTCAACTTTCGGCGCGGTGAATGGATGATGCAAGGCGACGTAACGCCGCGCTTGCGTGTCGTATTCAAACATCGGGAAGTCCGTCACCCACAGCGGCTTCCAGCCTTCGGCGATGAGCCCGCGATCCTTGGCAACCTTCAGCCGCAGTGCACCCATGAAATCACATACGGTCTTCCACGCACCGGCGCCGAAAAACAGCATGTCCCCGGTTTGCGCGCCGGTGGCGTGCAGGATGCCTTGCAACACCGCGTCGTCGAGAAACTTCGCCACTGGCGAGTGGATGCCGTCGCGGCCCTTGGCCAGATCATCCACGCGCAACCACGCCAGGCCCTTCGCGCCGTAACGACCTACGTATTCGGTCAGGCCATCGATCTCCTTGCGACTGAACGTGCTGCCACCGGGTACGCGCAACGCCGCCACGCGGCCACCGGCGTCGTTGGCCGGGCCGGCAAACACCTTGAACTCGACGTGCTTCACTGCATCGGCAATATCCACCAGCTCCAGCGCAAAGCGCAGGTCCGGCTTGTCCGAACCAAAGCGGCGCATCGCCTCCATCCAGGTCATGCGCGGGAAGCTGGCGTCCAGTTCCACGCCTTGTACCTCACGAAACACATGGCGGATCAAGTCCTCCACGGTGTCCTGGATTTCGCGCTCGTCGACAAACGCAAACTCGATATCCAGCTGGGTGAATTCCGGCTGGCGATCGGCGCGCAAGTCCTCGTCGCGGAAGCAACGCGCGATCTGGTAGTAGCGGTCAAACCCGGCCACCATCAGGATCTGCTTGAACAGCTGCGGCGACTGCGGCAGCGCGTAAAACTGACCCGGGTGCACGCGGCTGGGCACCAGATAGTCGCGCGCACCCTCGGGGGTGGCCTTGGTCAGGATCGGCGTCTCGATGTCCTGGAAGCCACGATCATCCAGATAATGTCGCAAGGTGCGCACCAACTGGATGCGTTTGCGCATGCGCTGCTGCATCAGCGGGCGGCGCAGATCGAGGTAGCGGTAAGCCATCCGCATGTCCTCGTTGGGATTCTCGTGCAGGGCGAACGGCAGATCCTTCGCCGCGTTGAGAATCTCCACGGTTTCCGCAAGCACCTCGACGTGGCCGGTCTTGAGCTTGTCGTTGGCGGCGATACGCGCCCGCACCACGCCGGTAACGCGCAGGCAATATTCATTGCCGATCTCGCCCGCAACGGCGAACGCGTCACCATTCGTGCGCTCGATGACGATTTGCGCCAGCCCCTCGTGATCGCGCAGGTCGACAAAAGCAACGTGCGCCTGCAGTCGCAGTGTGTTCACCCAGCCACACAAGC
>DATCWU010000155.1:0-5128 GCA_036566165.1 Rhodanobacter sp.
ACCGCCAGCACGTCCCGCCCGGCCAGCACGGTTTCGCCCAGCCACTGCGGACCGGAGATGTAGCGCAGCCGCTGATCGAGCATGTATTCAACAGCCGGGTTGCCACGACTGAGCGCATTGCCGACCACGACCAGGTCGGGCGCTACACGCCCCGGCGCAGCTTGCAGGTATTCGGCGCGATAACCACGCAACAGGTCGATGCCGAGCGCTTCAAGCTGGGTGCTCATTGGTGGGTAGACGTTGCCGTCCGAACCTTCAACCTGGTGACCCAGCTCGCGTGCCAGCGCAGCGACACCGCCCATGAAGGTGCCGCAAATGCCGAGAATGTGCAGGCGCATGATGGACGAATCCGTTGAAGCCTTGCCGCTGCGGCAAAGGAAAACTCAGCCGGGGGACACTACCGATTCTTTGCGGAGTGCACGCTTGATCCGGGCGGTGACTTCGGCCAACTCGCCGACACCATCGACCACCTGCAGCTTGCCGGCGCGTACATAAAAATCGGCCACCGGAGCGGTCTGTTCGGCGTAGATCGCCAAACGCTTGCGTACCGTATCCGGGTTGTCGTCGGCGCGCCCTTCGGCCTTGAAGCGCAGTTCGCAGCGGCCAATGATCACCGCATTGGGCACGTCCAGCTTGACCACCGCGTCCAGCGGCTGGCCAATCCTTGCCAACAGCTGATCCAGCGCACCGGCTTGGGCCAGGTTGCGCGGATAGCCATCGAGAATGAAGCCAGCTTTGGCGTCAGCCTGGGCCAGGCGATCCTGCAGCATGCCCAGCAGGATATCGTCGGAAACCAGTTGGCCGGCCGCCATCACCGCCTTGGCTTGCAGACCCAGCGAAGTGCCGGCGGCCACCGCCGCGCGCAGCATGTCACCGGTGGAGACATGCGGCACGCCCAGTTCCGCCGTAAGTCGCGAGGCCTGCGTGCCTTTGCCCGAGCCCGGTGCCCCTAGTAGGACGAGTCGCATAATGCTCCACAGTATTGGCGCGACGGCGCACACTGTGCACGCCGTCAAGTTCCCATGATTGGCCGTCAAATTAGCGTTTGCACCCCGTGCCGTCAAACATCGACACCACCACTGCTAGCCATCACGCCCATCTCCACCCGCTTCCGAGGATATTTATGCGCCCGACTCGCCGCTCATCCGCACCCGCCGGCAATCTTTTGTACGCCCAGTCCGGCGGTGTCACTGCAGTGATCAACGCCACCGCTGCCGGTGTGATCGAGGCAGCGCGCGCCAGCGGCGTGAAGGTATACGCGGCGCGCAACGGCATTCTCGGCGCGCTGCGCGAGGATCTGATCGACACGTCGAAAGAATCGGCGGCCGCGATCACCGCGCTGGCGCATACGCCTGGTGGTGCGTTCGGCTCGTGCCGCTACAAGCTGAAATCGCTGGAAGACAATCGCGCCGAGTACGCACGCCTGATCGACGTGTTCCGCGCGCACGATATCCGCTGGTTTTTGTACAACGGCGGCAACGATTCCGCCGACACCGCGCTGAAAATCTCGCGGCTGGGTCGGGCGCTGAACTACGACATCCACTGCATCGGCGTGCCGAAGACGGTAGACAACGACCTGGCTGTCACCGACTGCTGTCCCGGCTTCGGCTCGGTGGCGAAATACATTGCAATTTCCACGCGCGAAGCCAGCCTCGACGTGGCGTCGATGGCGGAAACCTCGACCAAGGTCTTCATCCTTGAAGTCATGGGCCGCCATGCCGGCTGGATTGCCGCGGCTGCCGGTTTGGCGGGCAACGGTCCGGACGCGGCCCCGCACATCATCCTGTTTCCGGAAAACGCGTTTGACGAAGGCGCCTTCCTGGCGCGGGTGCAAGCCACAGTCGAACGTGTCGGCTGGTGCACCGTGGTGGCCTCCGAAGGTGTGCGCAATGCCGCTGGCCAATTCCTGGCCGAAGCAGGTACGCGCGACGCGTTTGGCCACAGCCAGCTCGGTGGCGTGGCGCCGGTACTGGCAGCACTGGTGAAAGAAAAGCTGGGTTACAAATACCACTGGGCACTGCCGGATTACCTGCAGCGTTCCGCCCGCCATGCCGCCTCCAGAGTGGACGCCGAACAGGCGTTTGCGGTGGGCAAGGCCGCCGTCGATTACGCGCTGGCCGGCATGAACGCGGTCATGCCCGTAATCGTACGCACAGCCGATGCGCCATACCGCTGGAAGATCGAAGCGGCGCCACTGGCGAAGATTGCCAACCGCGAGAAGAAGATGCCCAAAAGCTTCATGACCCGCGATGGCTTCGGCATCACCGCCGCGGCGCGGCGCTATCTGGGACCGTTGATTCGCGGCGAGGCAGCGTTGCCCTACGGCAAGGACGGACTGCCCGTATACGTGCAACTGAAAAACGTCGCCGTGGCGAAAAAGCTTGCGGAATTCGCCCCTTGAGGGATGCGGGCCATCAAGGCCGTGCCTTCCGCGTCACCGCACAAACGCCACGGCGCCGCCGAACTCTGCTGACCCGCAACTGAAGTACCCGGTCCGGGCCAGGTGCGCCGTTCAGCAACAGGTTCCTACGATCGGGTTGTCGAGTACGACAACCTGCGTCGTTGCGTCCCGGAGGACAGCCCATGAAAATCCTGCACAGTCTATTTGTTGCCGCGCTGCTGCTTGGTACCAGCAGCTATGCGCTGGCTGGCCCCACGCCCGGTGACCACGACCGACGTGGCCAATACTCCAGCCACAACGACCATCGCCGCGGCGGGGATCGTGACCGGCACACGCGCGATAGCCGCGATCACCGTCGCTACGATCATCGGCGTTACGACCATCGGCGTTACAACAACCGCCCCGTGGTGGTCTATCGCCACAACTCGCGACCTTACGGCTATGGTCACAGGCACTGGCGGCGCGGCTATCGCTATGCCGGTCCGACCTATGTCGTGCACGATTACGGCTACTACCGTCTGCGTCACCCGCCACGTGGCTATCGCTGGGTACGCGCCGACAACAACGATTTCCTGCTGGTAGCCATCGCCACCGGGATCATCCTGGATATTGCGCTGCGGTAACGCGCAGGCCGTTTCGTTTTACGGAAAAGCCATGCACCTGTGCATGGCTTTTCCTTTTGTGACCAGACGATTACGTTGCACCGCACAACAGTATGCGCCACCGGGATTGCCTATACTTCCGCAAATCAGTCGCGCCTGGCGGCTGCAAATCACTGAAGGGGAGGCTCCGATGCTGCAAGATTTCGGCTGGTGGATCGTTCTGGGGTGCGCGGTATTGGCAATTTTGTACGGCGCGATCTCCACGCGCTGGGTGCTTGCCCAGTCAGCGGGCAACGCCCGCATGCAGGAGATTGCGGCGGCCATCCAGGAAGGTGCACGCGCTTACCTCAACCGGCAGTACACCACGATCGCCATGGTCGGGGTGGTGTTGTTGCTGCTGATCGGGATTTTTCTCAGCTGGCCCACAGCCATCGGCTTTCTGCTTGGCGCCATCCTGTCCGGCGCGGCCGGCTACATCGGCATGAACGTGTCGGTGCGCGCGAACGTGCGTACGGCTGAGGCCGCCCGCGGCGGTCTCAGTCGCGCCATGAACGTTGCGTTTCGCGGCGGCGCCATCACCGGCATGCTGGTGGTCGGGCTGGCGCTGCTGGGCGTTGCCGCGTACTGGTTGATCCTGAACCAGATGGGTATCACCGGCGAGAAAGCCTTGCACGCACTGGTCGGCTTCGCGTTCGGCAGTTCGCTGATCTCGATCTTCGCGCGCCTGGGCGGCGGCATTTTCACCAAGGGCGCAGACGTGGGTGCCGATCTGGTGGGCAAGGTCGAAGCCGGTATTCCCGAAGATGATCCGCGCAACCCGGCAGTGATTGCCGACAACGTCGGCGACAACGTCGGCGACTGCGCCGGCATGGCCGCCGACTTGTTTGAAACCTACGCGGTGACCGTGATTGCCACCATGCTGCTGGGCAGCCTGATGATCAGCGAAGTGGGTGCCAACGCGGTGTTGTACCCGTTGCTGCTTGGCGGCGTATCGATCATTGCCTCGATCATTGGCACGCTGTTCGTCAAGGTGAAGGAAGGCGGCTCGATCATGGGCGCGCTGTACAAGGGCGTCGCGGTATCGGGCGTGCTGGCTGCCGTCGCGTTCTACCCGGTCACCACGCAGTTGATGGGTGACTTCAGTCACGGCGCGCTGAACCTGTGGGGTTGCAGCCTGGTCGGACTGGCGCTGACCGGTGCGATCGTGTGGATCACCGAGTACTACACCGGCACGCAATACAAGCCGGTGCAGCACATTGCCGAAGCCTCCACCACCGGTCACGGCACCAACATCATCGCCGGCCTCGGCGTGTCGATGAAGTCCACGGCATGGCCGGTACTGGCCGTGTGTGCGGCAATCTGGGGCGCGTACAACATGGGTGGCCTGTACGGCATCGCCATTGCGGCTACCGCCATGCTGTCGATGACCGGCATGATCGTGGCACTGGATGCCTATGGCCCGATTACCGACAACGCCGGCGGCATCGCCGAGATGTCGGACCTGCCTTCCAGCGTGCGCGACATTACCGACCCGCTGGATGCGGTGGGCAACACCACCAAGGCCGTCACCAAAGGCTACGCCATCGGCTCGGCCGGCCTGGCCGCGCTGGTGCTGTTTGCCGACTACACCCACAAGCTGGAAAGCTTCGGCCACGCCATCAGCTTCGACCTGTCGGATCCGATGGTGATCGTGGGCCTGTTCATCGGCGGCCTGATCCCCTACCTGTTCGGCGCGATGGCGATGGAAGCCGTCGGCCGCGCGGCCGGCGCGGTGGTGGTCGAAGTGCGCCGCCAGTTCCGCGAGATCAAGGGCATCATGGAAGGCACGGCCAAGCCGGAATACGGCGTGGCGGTCGACATGCTGACCAAGGCGGCCATCAAGGAAATGATGATCCCGTCGCTGCTGCCGGTGGTGGTGCCGATCGTGGTCGGCCTGGTGCTGGGCCCGAAGGCGCTGGGCGGCCTGCTGATGGGGACCATCGTCACCGGCCTGTTCGTGGCCATCTCCATGTGCACCGGCGGCGGTGCCTGGGACAACGCCAAGAAGTACATCGAGGACGGCAACCACGGCGGCAAGGGCTCCGAGGCGCACAAGGCGGCCGTCACCGGCGACACGGTGGGCGAC
>DATCWU010000157.1:0-10827 GCA_036566165.1 Rhodanobacter sp.
ACGGATGCGACGCAGGCGCACGAAGCGGCACTGAATGGTGTGTCAAAGGGTGTCCGTCAGATCCGGGGCAACTCACTCCGCCCCATTATTCGCTGAATAGTTGTGTATGGTTCTTTGCTCGTTGTGCTTGAAACCTTGAAAACTTGAAGAGAAGAGAGAGGGTAAAAGCAAGTACGCCAAAGACCAGGCCGATGGCCAGCAAGATTGTGAGCCGAGTTAGAGGTGACGGATCCCGCGCAAACTTTATGAGAAGCGCGGAGTAGAAAAGAAGTGCAAGGATATCGCCGAGAATGGCCAAGTTGGATTTCGTGAAAAAGGCAGACAGCTTCGCTTTGAAAGTGACAACAATGGACAAGTTTTTGATGGTTGCGAGGAGCCACGCCATGAAGTCTTTGGCTATAACGCCGGTCAAAGTAGAGATGACGATAGTGATGAGTTGACTCTTATCCATTGTGCAACGCTCCAACGGAAGTTGATTCTTCACGGGTGTGATAGCTACTAACACATGAATCAAGCCACATCGCGCAATGACAGAGACTTTGCGCTGCTTCTCGCAAGTGCGAAGCTGAAGTTACGAAGCGGTATAGGTTTTAACGAATAGTTGGGTCTTTTAGTCATTGAAGTTGGAGACCGACAGGTAGGCTTCACCAGTTTGTGAGGCATGGCGCCTGACACGAGAAATAATATCATGCAACGAGATCGCACTCGATAAAAATAGATACAGATGCATGGCGTCAAAGAGCATAAGCCTTGTTTGTCTACCGGACGCGCCCATAACTGCGACACTGGAATAGCCGGATATCGAGACCATGATACCCATGGTGTTATCGGCTTTGTCATCAACCTTTGTACGCAGTGAGTCGATGTCAGTGGCTGCCGCTTGGCTTCCGGTGAACTTGAGCTCTACTAAATATGTAGTGCCATCGAGTGTCAGTGATCCGTCAATTTGGCGGCCGTGACTGACATATGGGCGGCGGTTCTGAATCTCACAGAAATCCAGAAGATCATAGAACCAGTCTTGAAAGTCGTAGCCACCTTGTTGTGTGCCTACAGCCGTGTGCAGCTCGTCGAGGCGCCGTTGAAGTTTTGTCTTATCAGTAAGGCTACGCCGGATCCTTTCCCTCTCTTGCCGTGCACGATTCTTGATCTGTTCTCGCTCTTTCTCACTGCGGATTTCTTCATCTTGCGATCTTAGGTATGACTTAAGCTCAGCGACGGCTTTGGACGCATCAGCGATCTTTAGAGATGAGTCCTCCCAGTTACGCAAATCTGGAAAGGTCGTTTGCTCAGAGAGGTTGTGGGCCATTTGAAAAATAAGGGCTTTCCCACGGTCAGATGCTTGGAGCTTTTGGAAAGTTCTATCCAAGAAATCTCGCTTTCTCTCTTCCGCACTCCAAGTGGCGATGTGAGCTTCTGCGACTTGGCACGCTCTAATGAATTTGCGAAGAGACTCTTTGCGCCAGAAGGACTTGAGCGTCGCCTCATACGTGAGTTCAATCAATCGCGGAGTGATTTTGGTGGCCATGGTTGCTTGATGGAAGGTCTAACACTGGATTATAGGGAAAGAGATATCCTCAGGTATTGTGATACGAAAGGTTGTTACCGCAGTGGCATCTCCTTCGTGGTCTTTTCCAGAATCTTCATCGACTCGGCGTTGCGTTTCTTCCAATCACGCAGCTGCGCGTCGTTTTGCGGATTGCTCGCGTAGATCACCGCTTGAGGCTGCGACGGTGGTGTTGCTGCAGAGTGGCGTGTCGACGCTGGGGTGGATTGGGCGGCAGTCTGGATGGTGACGGGCGGCGGCGGGACGACTGGTGATGGTGCGTTCGCGGTGGCAGACGAGAGTGCGGCGATCAGCAGCAGGCTTGCGACCATGCTGCCGCTCAGGGCGAGCAGTGAGTTCATCGGTTTGGTGGCGCGGGCCTTGGGTTTTTGCAGCGACCGCACCGTAGCGATCAGTTCGCCGCCGTGGATTAGTGCGATGGGTTTGCCCTGGGCGAAGCGTTGGGCGTCGCTGGTGTAGTCGCCGAGGGCGACGATCTTCACGGCGGCGGCTTGGTGGTGCAGCAGCAGGCCGTACATTTCGCGCACGATTTTCACACCGACTTGCCGGTGCTGCCATTGCTTGCATTGCACCAGCGTGGTCTGGCCGTTTTTGTGCAGGACCAGGTCGATGCCGCCGTCGGCGCCGCCGAGGCCAGTTTCTTCGATGGCATAGCCTTGGCGGCGGAAGGCTTCGCCGGTCAGTTGCTCAAACTGGCGCCAGCTTATCTGGCGCAGGCTGTCGATGCCGGTCTGGCTGTCGAGCAGCTTATGGCGGCGGGCGCGGCTCACGAAGGAGACGATGGCAGCGCCCCAGCAACCGATAAGCAGTATCCAGGCGATTGGAGCGTAGGTGCCGGCGGCGGCCATCCTGCCCAGTCCGGACAAGTAGGGGTTGCCAGTCGAGCCGAGGTACCAACCAATGCTGTGGCGTATCGCGATGTATGCGATCAGTCCGAGCACGATGCCTATCTGCCACGGCATGGAGGCCACGATCTCCCAGCCGCCTTGACTGCGTCTCGTCATGTCGCTCCCCTTGAGCATTCCCTTGACCCTTCGAAGATAGCCCGAAGGTGGCTGGAAGAAAACTATGGAGTAGGGGTACGCGACTACGTGGTGCTCAAGGACATGGCTGCTGCCGACATTGCATGCGCCGAAGCGGGCAGGCGCAGCGGCGGGCATTGGCGCCGGCGGTTCATGCGGCGTGCCGCTCGCACTTTGGTCGGACTGCCCGATGCCGGTGCGCGCGATGACAGCTATGCGTTGGTAGCGGCAGGCTCGGCTTTGCTGTTCGCGGCGATCTGGCGCAGCGCCTGCTCGAATGCCTCGGGCGGCTGGCCGCCGGAGATCAGGTGGCGGCCGTTGATGATGGTGGCCGGTACCGAACCGATGCCGTGCTCCAGATAGAACTGTTCTTGCGTGCGCACCTCGCTGGCGTACTCATCGCTCGCCAGCAGTTGTCGCGCGCGTGTCGTGTCCAGTCCAACTTCGCCCGCCACGCGTACCAGGGTGTCGTGCGCACTGACGTCTTCGCCGTCGGTGAAGTACGCCTTCAGCAAGGCCTGCTTGAGCTGCAAATGACGCCCTTCCAGTTCGGCCCAGTGCAGCAGGCGGTGGGCGTCGAACGTGTTGTAGACACGTGTGCGCCGGTCCAGGTTGAAGGTGAACCCGAGTGCCGCACCGCGCTGGCGGATCGTTTCGCGGTTGGCCTGCAATTGCTGCGCACTGCTGCCGTACTTGCGCACCAGGTGCTCGGTGGTGTCTTCGCCTTCGGGCGGCAGTTGCGGGTTCAGCTCAAACGGTTGCAGATGGATTTCCGCGCTGACCTCGCCTTCCAGCTTCGCCAGCGCCTGCTCCAGCGCGTTCAATCCGATCGCGCACCACGGGCAGGAAACGTCCGAGACGAAGTCGATACGAAGCGCGGTAGGCGAGGTTGGCGTGGACATGGGACGGCCTTCATGAAGTAACGGTGATGCCAGACAAGGAACCGGCACTCTCATCAAATGTGGTCGAAGTGCCGGCAATCAACACTGCACCCGCCCACCCGCAAGCTGCTTGCATGGGTGGAACACCGGTTCTTTCGAACGTGGCCGGTCGTGGCCGTGGCGCGGGCGACGACCCCAGTATGGTGGGGCGGCATTCCAGTAGGCCGGGGATTCGTTGTAGACCGGCTGCTCAAGCTGGTTTTGGTACTGCGCGTTTTGCTCGCGCAGGGCGTCGTTCTCGGCACGCAACTGATCCTGATTGGCGGCAGCATCGGCCAATGCTTGTTGGCGTGCCTGCTCGTCGCGTTGTTGTGCCGCCAATGCATCGTCAGCCTGCCGTTGGGCTCGCTCCTGCAACGCTTGCTGGTGGATCGCCAGGCGCTCCTGGTAGAGCGCTTCGAGGTGGCGCGACTGCGCGTATTGGCGCGCTTGCGTGTCCTGACCCAGGCGCAGGTACTGGTCGATGACGTCGGTGTCATCGGCCTGGTACAGCAACTCGCCCCGGTTACCCGGGCACGGATGGTCGGTGTAGCTGATATGGCCGCCCTGCGTGCACTTGTAGATGTTCTGCGCAGGGGCGCTCGTGGCCGCAGCCAGCAGCAGGGCTGCGACCAGGAATAAACGCCAGAGGCTCGTTGGAGTGTGCATGGCAACGACCATTTTGCCTGAATTGGCGGCAGCCGTCAGTGCTGGTTCTCAAGCAGTTTGGCGTGAAAGAAATCCACCGTGGCCCGATCGGCTTGCAGCCATGAGGCGTGGCGCAGGAAGCCGTGGATTTCATTGGGCAGTACCAATTCGCTGAACGGCACGCCCTGCTTTTGTAGGCGTCGCGCGAGGTCGATCGTCTGCAGGAAGTGCACGTTGCGGTCGTCGTCGCCCTGGATCAGCAGCACTGGCGATGACCAGCGTGCGATATCGGCATCCGGTGAGGATTCCCAGGCGACTTGCATGGCTTGTTTGCGGTCGCCCTGTTCGTAACGCTCGATGACTTTGCCGATCCCCAGGTCGACAAAACGCGACCAGTCATGCACACCGTGCAGGTCCACGCCGACTTTGAAGATATCCGAGTTGCGGGCCAGCGCGAGCGCGGTCAGATAGCCGCCATAGGACCCGCCCCAGATGCCGATGTGCGCCGGGTCGACTCCCGTGGTGCGCTGCAAGAATTTTGCGCCGGCGACGACGTCCTGATACTCGGCGGCCCCGGCCGGCCCGGCATGCGGCGGGTGGTGGAAGGCGTGTCCGTAGCCGATGCCGAGGCGGTAGTTGACCGACAGCACGGTGAACCCGTGGTTGGCCAGATACTGGTTCACCGCGTAACTGTTGCTGTAGTAATCCATGTAATGCCAACCAAGCAGCATTTGTCGCGGCGGACCGCCGTGGACAAAGATGATGCCGGGCGTGGCCGGGCCGGCCGCGTCACGCTGGAACAGCTGACCATGCACGCTGGTACCGTCGGCCGCAGTGAAGTTGACTGCCTTGGGCACGACCAGTTGCGTGGTCGGGAAGTTGGCCGGCAACAAGTCCGGTTGCAGGGCGTGTTGGCTCGTGCCGTCGTCCGTCACCACGGCAACGGCTGGTGGCAGCTTCGCGCCGGCGTTGATGAAGGCAATCTGGTGATCACCCGCGATTACTGGCGACCACTGCAGTTCGTCGCCGTGCGTCAGGGCGACGGGTTGCGCACGGTCCACCGCAACCTTGAACAGGTGTCGGCGGTCGTGATCGTCCGCGGTCGCACCCGTATTCGCGCTGTAAATCATGCTGCGGCGGTCGCGACTTTGCGCGACATCCTCGACCATGAACTTGCCCGGCGTCAGCAGCAGCGGTGGTCCGCCGTGCGCGTCGACCGAGTACAGATGGGGCCAGCCGTCGAGGTCGGCCAGAAACACGAGTCGCGCAGCCGCCGAATGCGCATCCGCAGCCCAGTGCAGATTGGCTTCCCCCGCCGTTTCCGGATATGAACCGGACAGTGTGTCCGGGCTTTGCCACACGATCTGCGCCTGGCCGTGCGTGGTGTCTGCGGTCCAGATCGACCATGGCTGCGGCGTCAGTTCCAACAGCGGTTGTGGCGCGCCGCCGATACCGGGCCGGCGCGTGAAGGCGAGGCGCGTGCCGTCCGGCGACCAGCGTGGCGAGCCGTCGCGGCTGGTGGACGGCGCGAGATACAGCAGCGGTGTCTGGTCATTGGTGTAGATCCCGATGAACGCGTGGTCATCGCGATCGGAGACGAACGCCAGCCGTTTGCCGTCGGGCGACCAGTGCAGGTCGCCGTCCTTGCCGCGATCGAAAAACAGGCGCCGCGGCTGGTGCTTGCCATCACCGTCGTGCTTGCGCTGGCTCTCTGCAGTGAGCGGCGCCGTCCAGACCTGGCCTTGCTGGATGTACGCGAGTTGCCCCTGTGCCGACAACGCCGGGGTGTCACCTGCCACCACGTCGACGGGTTTGCCGTTCGGCAGCGCGACGGCCCAGATGCGCATCTTGGGTTGCTCGGGGGCGGCCGCCGGATCGGGCGCCAGGTCATCGTCGGCCGGCCAGTTCGCGTCATGGTCGCCGCCACGCACAAACACCAGCGTCTGGCCCGAGGGAGAAAACGTCAACTGGGTGATTTCCTGGCCGTCGTCCGCGTTGAAGTGCGTGAGCTGGCGTGGTTTGAACTGCGGGCCATCGGCCACCCAGACGTTGCGCGCGCCGCGCAGGTTGATCACCCAGGCGATGTGCGCGCCATCCTTTGCCGCCACCAGGCCGACGGGGAACGGATAGCCCAGCACCTGTTCAAGGGTGAAGTCTGCTGTCGACGCCGGTGGCGCGGCATGCGTGGGTGAGGCCAGCACGCAACAAGCGAAAAAACCGGCAAACAGGCTGGCAAGGTGGATTGCACGATGGCGCATGGACGCGGGCTCCGGTGGGTCGGGACAGTGGTGCCGCCGGCCATCGGCGATGATGCAGCGTTCCGGGTCGACGGATTCCCCTGCATCGGGCTGCGCGCGCCAGCGTGGTCAGTGGTGGCAGGTTATTTGGCCAGCCGGGTCAGCAGCGTGTGCCAGAAGTCCAGGCTGGCCGCCAGTTCGGATGCCGGAAGTTTCTCGTTGAGGCCGTGGGCAAACGTGTCGTCCGGTTTGGTGAAAGCGGCATCGACGCCGTAGCTGGGCACACCGGCGTTGCGAAAGTACATGCTGTCGGTGGCACCCGCCGACATGCCCGGGACGACCTCGACGCCCGGGAAGCGCTGGTGCACGGCCTGGCCCACGGCGTCCATCACGTCCTTGCGCAGAGGCGAAGCCGGGCTCGCGACCGGCGGCGGTGGCAGCGTGGTGACGGTGGCGGAGGGATCGTTGATGACCTTGACCAGCGTGTCGCGGACGTCGCTGACTGGCGTGCCCGGGAAAATCCGACAGTTGATGTTGACGCTGGCGCTTTGTGGCAATGCATTCAGCGCGTGCCCACCGTTGAGCATGGTGGCGACGCAGGTGGTGCGGATCTGGCCGACGTAGGCAGGGTCGGCGGATAGTGTCGCCGCTGCCTTGGCATCATCCGGATGGGCCGCGAACTGGCGCATGGCGGCGCCCAGGTCACCCTGCGTGTGCGCGCCCAACGCCCGCAACGAGGCGCGGGTGATGTCGTTGCTCAGCGCGGGGAATTGGTAGCCGGCAATCCGGTCGATCGCGCGTGACAGCCGGTAGATCGCATTCTTGTCGGGATCAGGTTCGCTGGAGTGCCCACCGGCGGAGGTCAGGGTGATCTGGAAGTCCGCATAGGTTTTTTCCGCAGCCTGCACCTGATACAACACGGGCTTGCCGCTGGCCGGGTCGATCGTGCCGCCGCCGGCGTCGGCGTTGAGCAGAAACTCGGCATCGTGATAACGCCTGGCCAGTTCACGGGTCGACGCCATCGCGGTTTCCTCGTCACCCGAGAGCAGCAGGATCAGGTCGTGGCTCGGCTTGAAGCCCTCATGCTTGAGGCGGATCAGGGTTTGCACCAGCACCACCACGCCGGTCTTCATGTCGGCGCTGCCGCGGCCGTACAGGTAGCCGTTTTCCTCGATCAGCGTGAACGGATCGCGGGTCCAGTCCTTGCGCTCCGCCGCCACCACATCCATATGCCCGGACAGCAGGATCGGCTTGCCAGCGCCGGTGCCGCGATAACGCGCGACCAGCGCGGCGGTCTGCCCGACCGGGATGATCTCGACATCGGCGGCAGCGAAACCACCGGCCTCGAGTTTGTCCGCCAGATACTTCGCCAGCACCGGCACCTGACCTGCGCCTTCCACCGTGTGCAAGCTGATCGCGTGGTGCAGCATGTCCCGGGTTGCCGGCAACACCTCGGTCGTCGTCGCGGCTTGCGCCGTGCCGAGGCCAGTGCAGAAAGTCAGCGCGGCAGTAGCCGCCCAAAAAAGCGCATACGGTGCTGTCATTGGTTCGCCCTGTGGTACTGGAGGATCAAGTACCAAGTATGCGCGAGGGATTGGCCGCTTGCACCCGGCGCCTATCGTTCGTGGCGCGCCGCACCGGGCGTTGGTGGATGCAGGGCACCGCCCGTCGCCACTGCGGCGTCAACTCACCCCGGACCGCTGCCGGACATGGCTGCACGCTGCCTTGCCGCCGCCTGCTGCCAGGAACGCAGCCCGGCGACTGCCAGCAGCACGAACCCGACATACAGCAGGGCGGTGACGAACAGGGATTTGTAGGCGTACAGACCAACGTAGATCACGTCCACCGTGATCCACAGCCACCACACCGCCGTGTGCCGGCGGATGCCCCACCACTGCGCGACCAGACTGAACGCCGCCAGCGCAGCGTCCAGCCACGGCAATGCGGCGTTGGTGTAGCGATGCATGAACAGGCCCAGGCCCAGCGCGCCGATGGCGCCAAGCGTGATATGCAACACCGCCGCGCGATATGCCAACGGTGCCACCCGCACCCGCCCGTCATCACCCAGGTGATGCAGCCAGCGGTTCCAGCCGTAGACGATCGCCACGGCAAAGACGCCCTGCAGCAACATGTCCGAATACAACCTGGCGTCGACGAACACCCACGCATAGAGCAGCACCGACACCAAACCCACCGGCCAGCACAGCGGATGGCGTTGTGTGGTCAGCCACACGGCCCAGACACTGACCAACGCGGCGAGGGTTTCGAACCACGGCATGTCAGAAATCCACCTGCAGCGAGAGTCGGGCCAGGCGTGGCGCACCCGGGAACAGGTAACTGTCGCCACCGGAACTGCCGGTGTCGCGCCAGTAGAAGTGGTCGAACACGTTGTCCACGGTGAGGCGCCAGTTCAAGGTGTGTCCGCGCCATGGCTGGGTGTAGCGCAGCCCGAGGTCGAACACGTTGTACGCCGGCACGCGCGTGCGCCCTTCGGGCGTGGCCACGTTGCTGGCGCTGTAGCGCCAGCCGCCAAGCAGGCCCAGGGCGGGCGCAGACGACAGGCGGTAGTCCAGATAGACGGCCGCACGTGCGCGCGGTACGTTGACGACCTGATGGTCTTCGTACGCTGGCCGGTCGGTGTTCCGCGCGCGGGCCTGGATCAGGTTGACGCTGGCGGTCAGACGCAGGTCGTCGCTGATGCGGCCGGCAGCGTTGAGTTCCAGGCCGGTGTGTACCTGCTGGCCGCGCTGGACGAAGGTGAATCCGGCCGGGGAATCGTCCGGCTGGGCAAACTGGTAGGGCTGACGGATGCGATACAGCGCACCCTGCAGGCTCAGCGCATCGCTCCACGCATACTTCACGCCGGCTTCGACCTGGCGCGCCTGCACTGGAGCCAGCAGGTCGCCGCCGTTGCTGGTCCAGTAGGGCGCCGCCGCGCCCAGCGCGAGGTTTTCGCTGTAGCTGGCGTAGACGGTGAGTGGCGCGAGTGCCTGCCACAGCACCGCCGCCTGCGGCAACGTCTGGCGCAGGCGCGTGTCGCGTTGCACCAGCAAGCCGCTGTCGTCGTAGTCGCGCTCGTGCAGGCGCACGAGACGCGCGCCGAGCAGCACCTGCCAGGCGTTGCCCAGGTGCAGGCGGTCGAGCGCAAACAGCGCATGCTGCCAGCTGGTGAACGTCCGCGCCGAGGGGCCCGGCTGGTTTGGCGATGGCGCAAAGTAGGGCGGGTCGGACTGGTCAATGTTGCCGGTGCCGACGTAGTCGAACACGTACGGACGCTGGTCGAGCGTGCGGCGGAACGCGCTGGCACCCAGGCTCAGTTCATGGCTGACGCTGCCGGTGTCGAAGCTGCCCGTGAGCACGGCGCGCAATTCGTCGTTCTGACGCGTGTCGTCGGGGCTGCGGAAGTCGTAGATGTCGTAATCGCCGTTGGGCGCAAAGAACCAGCCGGGGTGCTCGCCGGTGGCGCATTGGGGCGCGTAGAAGCAGCCGTAGGCGAAGGCCACGTTGTCGTCGATCACCGTGTGGCTGTGGCCGGCGGCGAGCTGCGCTTGCCACTGGTTGCTGAAGCGGTAGTCAAAGCGCGCGGTGGTGTTGCTGGAGTCAATGCCCACCGGCTGCTGCCACGGCTCGTAGCCAAGCAGCCGGCTACGGTCGGGCTGCGCCGGAATCGTGGTGCCGCCCAGCAATTGGTAGCCGGAAACCGAGCGTTGGCCGCTGCTTTGGTAGTTGGTGTCCAGCCGCAGGGTGGCGCGCGCGCTGATCTTCCAGTCCGCCGCCAGCGCGAGGAAGTTGCGCCTGCCCGGGGTGTGCTTGACGTATGAGTGCATGTCCTC
The DNA here is from genome assembly GCA_036566165.1 of Rhodanobacter sp. Classification (GTDB taxonomy): domain Bacteria; phylum Pseudomonadota; class Gammaproteobacteria; order Xanthomonadales; family Rhodanobacteraceae; genus Rhodanobacter. The sequence continues at coordinate 10,225 of DATCWU010000157.1, forward strand.
GTGCGCGACATTCACGCGCACGCCGAAGCTGGGGCTGAGCCAGCCACCCACATCCACGGCGACATGGCGCGAACCGTGCGAATCGGTGCCCAGCGTCGCGCTGTGCACGTCGGCGGGACGCTTGGTGACGTAGTTGATCATGCCCCCCGGCGCGACCACGCCGGCCTGCAGGCCGCCCAGGCCCTTGAGGATTTCCACACGCTGCTTGTCTTCCAGCGGCGTGAGCTGCTCGCCGTTGATGATCATCTCGTTCATGCGATAGGCCGTGGCCAGATCCAGCACGAAGCCGCGGATGGCGACATCCTGGTAATAACCAACCGGCGCGTAGTTGTCGCCCACCGCGGCGTCAGCGCGCACCAGTTCGCTGAGCGTGCGCGGCTGGCGGTCGTCGAGCTGGTCACGGGTGATCACCGTGATCGCGGCCGGCGTGTCCTGCAGTGGCGCATTACCGAAACTGCCAAAGGTGTCCACCTGCGCGGTATCGGCATGGTAGCCGCGCTGCGCGACCGCCGTTACGTGCACCGGGGCCAGTGGCGTGGCGTGGGCCGTGGGCCTCGTAGTGCTTTGCGTGGCGGGCGTTGCCGATGGTGTGCCGGGCTCTTG
>DATCWU010000176.1:0-2436 GCA_036566165.1 Rhodanobacter sp.
TGCCGACTCGCCGGACAACGATTCCACCCCGCGCAGCCTGCGCTCGATGGTGCGGGTTTTCTTGCTGGCTTCACCGATGCTTTTGCTGACGGTGTTGAGCTGGCGCTCGGCCTTTTCCAGCACCAGCCCGAACTTGCCGAATTCGCTCTTCACCGCACCAAGCAACTTCCATACTTCACTGCTGCGCTTGGCGATGGCCAGCGTGCGGAAGCCCATCTGCAAACTGTTGAGCAAGGCACTGAGCGTGGTCGGGCCGGCGACCATGACCCGCTGTTCGCGCTGCAGGCTTTCAAACAAGCCGGGCCGGCGCAGCACTTCGGCGTACAAGCCTTCAGTTGGCAGGAACAACACGGCGAAATCCGTGGTGTGTGGCGGTGCCACGTATTTGGCCCGGATGCGTTTGGCTTCTTCGCGCATGCGCACCTCGAGCGCGCGACCTGCGGCCGCGGCGGCCTCGACGTCGGCGGCATCCTGGGCTTCCAGCAGGCGCTGATAGTCCTCGACGGGGAATTTCGAATCGATCGGCAGGTAGACGTTTTCGCCGTCGTCCTGGCCCGGCATGCGGATGGCGTATTCCACACGTTCGTTGCTCCCCGGCACGGTGGCGACATTGGCCGCGTATTGCTCGATCGTGAGCAGATCTTCGAGCAGACTGCCGAGTTGCACTTCGCCAAGGATGCCGCGTCGCTTGACGTTGCTCAGCACGCGCTTCAGGTCGCCGACGCCGGTGGCGAGATTCTGCATTTCGCCAAGCCCGCGCTGCACCGCTTCCAGCCGATCGGAAACTAGTTTGAACGACTGCCCGAGGCGCGTTTCCAGCGTGGTCTGCAGTTTTTCATCGACGGTCGCGCGCATTTGTTCCAGCTTCGCGGCGTTGTCCTGCTGGATGGCGCCCAGCTTGGCCTCCAGTGTGGCGCGCACTTCGCCCATGCGCTTTTCGTTGTCCGCGGTCAGCGCGACCAGGCGTTGCTGCAACAGGTCGCCGAAGCGGTTCAGCGTGAGCGTGGATTCTTCGCGGCTCTTGCGCGCATCGTCGGCCAGGCGCTGCGTCAGCGCTTGCAGGCCGGCGTCGGTACGTTCGGTCAGCATACCCAAGCGTTGTGCGAAGCCGTCGATGCGCTCGGCCTGCTGCTGGGACATTGCGGTGAGTTGTTCGCGCAGGTGACCGCGAACGCGCTCGAAACTCTGCTGCAGTTCCTCGCGCCCGCCACGCTGTTCCTCGCGCAGGGCGCGTTCCAGGCGCGCGCCGTCTTCCTTCAGTGCATCCAGTTTGGCGCTGGCGCCGACATCGCCGCGACCGCGCCACAAGGCGGCGACCTGCAGCAGCAGGATCAATACCACCACGACCAGCAAGACCATCAGCAGCATTTCGACGGACGACATGGAACGTTTCCGGGCTCAATTGCATCCAGTGTACGTCGGGTCGTCGCATCCATTGAGCGCGGCGCCGACACAGCCGCGTGAACAGTGCCGGCTGGTGCGACGCATGGTGGCAATATCCGCTGCAACAGGAGAGCTGCATGGAACACGTTCATGATTATCTGATTGTCGGCACGGGTATGGCTGCCGACGCGGCGGCGAAGGCCATCCACGCGGCGGATGCCGCGGCCAGCATCGGCATGGTTGGCGACGAGGTGTCGCCGCCGTACCAGCGGCCGCCGTTGTCCAAGGCTTTGTGGAAAGGTGACACGTCGCCCGCGGACATCGACCTGGCGACCGCTGCCAGTGGTGCCGACTTGTACCTCGGTCGCCGTGTCACTGGCCTGGATTGCGCCGCCCATCTCGCGCTGGACGCTCACGGTGACACCTATCGCTACCGTCGACTGTTGCTGGCCACGGGTGCCACGCCGCGCCGGCTGGCATTTGCCGCGGGTGAGCGGGTAATCCACTTTCGCACGCTGGCCGATTACCAGGCGCTCCGTCGCTATGCGGTGGCTGGCGCGCAGATCGCGGTCATCGGCGGCGGCTTTATCGGCAGCGAACTGGCCGCGTCGTTGTGCGGCATCGGCTGCAAGGTGACCATGATTTTCCCGGATGCAGCCATTGGCACCGGGCGCTATCCCGCTGCGCTGACTGCGTTTCTCAACAGTTATTACCAGGACCGTGGCGTGACGTTGCGCACTGGCGTCACCGTGGTTGACGGCAAGACGCGTGCCAGCGGAGTGGAGCTGACGCTGTCCGACGGCGAGACGCTGCAGGTGGACGCTGTGGTGGCCGGACTCGGGGTGACGCCGAACACCGCGCTGGCCGCGCAGGCGGGGCTGCAGGTGGACAACGGCATCGTCGTCGATACCCGGTTGCGCAGCAGCGATCCGGATATCTGGGCCGCTGGCGATGTCGCCAGCTTCCACAGCAGCGCGCTGGACCGGCGCATGCGCGTGGAACACGAAGATGCTGCCGTCAGCATGGGTCGGCTCGCCGGCGGCAACATGGCCG
>DATCWU010000206.1:0-3613 GCA_036566165.1 Rhodanobacter sp.
CCGGCTGCCGTCGCGCTGCATGTCCAAGTCGCACTGGCACCCGGGCTGGCGACGAAACTCGTCAAGGGTGACGTGCTGTTCGTGTACGCCCGCGCCACTGGCAGCCCTCCCGGTCCACCACTTGCCGCCGTCAAGCTGGACGCCAGCACCTTGCCCGCCAGCGTCACGCTCACCGACGCCATGGCCATGTCGCCACAACACCGGCTGTCCTCGGTGTCCCAGGTATTCGTCGGCGCGCGCATCAGCCGTAGCGGCCAGCCCGTCGCGCAACCCGGCGATCTGGAAGGCAATGCCGGCGTGGTCAGCGTGAACACGCCGACGCCAATCAAGATTTCCATCGACACGGTGCGCTGATGGTGCACGACGCCCGCCGCTTCTGTGCACTGCCGTCACCGTTCGCCATGAAGCGCGGCGGCGCGCTGCATGATGCCCAGGTGGCTTACGAAACCTGGGGCACGCTGAATGCGGCACGCGACAACGCCGTGCTCGTACTTACGGGTTTGTCACCCAGCGCACATCTCGCCTCGTGCGCCGAAGATCCCAGCCCCGGCTGGTGGGAAGGCATGGCCGGGCCGGGCAAGGCCATCGACACCACGCGCTGGTTTCTCATCTGCGTCAACTCACTGGGCAGCGACAAGGGCTCCACCGGTCCAGCCTCGATCGACCCGGCCAGCGGCGAACCCTACCGCCTGAACTTCCCCGACCTGGCACTCGAAGACGTTGCCAACGCCGCGCAGGTCGTGGTCAGCAGCCTGGGCATCAGTCGTCTGGCCTGCCTGATCGGCTGCTCGATGGGCGGCATGAGCGCACTCGGCTACATGCTGCTGCACCCCGGCAGCGTGCATGCCCACATCAGCGTGGACACGGCGCCACAGGCACAGCCGTTCGCCATCGCCATCCGCTCGCTGCAACGCGAGGCGATCCGCCTCGACCCACGCTGGAACGAAGGTCGTTACAGCGACGCGAGCTACCCGGAAATCGGCATGAGCATCGCCCGCAAGCTCGGAGTGATCACCTATCGTTCGGCGATGGAGTGGAACGGCCGCTTTGCGCGCATTCGTCTCGACCCCGAGCAACGCGACGACGAACCATTTGCGCGGGAGTTTCAGGTGGAGTCGTATCTGGAAGGCCATGCGCGGCGCTTCGTGCGCCACTTCGATCCAAACAGCTACCTGTACCTGTCGCGCGCCAGCGACTGGTTCGACATCGCCGAATACGGCAACGGCAACGTGCACGCCGGGCTGTTGCGCATCCAGATCGAGCACGCACTGGTCATCGGCGTCAGCACCGACATCCTGTTCCCGCTGCAGCAGCAAGAGCAGATTGCCGAGGGCTTGTGCGCGGCTGGTGCCCAGGTGGAATTTGTCGCGCTTGACTCACCCCAGGGACACGACGCGTTTCTCGTCGACATCCCCCACTACAGCCGCGCGATCGGCGACTTCATGGCCCGTTTACCCGCACCTTGAACCGGCGCTGATACGATGCAGCCCCATGCGCGCGTTCGGAGAACGGCATGCTCAACCTGAAATTTCCCGGCAGCCAGCAATTGATCGACGCAATCGACCTGGCCGTCGGCAAGCCTGACACGCCGGCGCTCACCAGCAGCCTGCGCCAGAGTTTGTGTCGGCTCATGCACAGTGGCGAGGTGCAACTGCCCGAGTGCGTCTTCACCCCGTGCAGCGACCACTACGCGCGCCGCGAGTTGTATCGCAGCGACGACCACGGCTATTGCGTGGTGGCGATGACGTGGGGCCCCGGCCAGGGCACGCCCATCCACGATCACGATGGCATGTGGTGTGTCGAGGGGGTGTGGCACGGTGCGCTGGAAATCGAGCAGTACGACCTGCTGGAACACGCTGACGACCGCTACCACTTCACTGCGGTCGGTTCCATCCAGGCCGGTGCCGGTTCCGCCGGCAGCCTGATCCCGCCGCACGAGTATCACAGCATCCGCAACCCCAGCGACGACTCTGTCACCGTCAGCCTGCACGTCTACGCCGGCCCGATGCTGCGCTGTGCAGTGTTCGAACCGCTCCCCGATGGCCGCTGGTATACGCGCGACGTGCATGCATTGGGGCTCGACCGCGTGCAGTAAAACCGGCATAATTCGCGGCTGCAATGCCGGTGTGGCGGAATGGTAGACGCGGCGGACTCAAAATCCGCTTGTGGTGACACAGTGGAGGTTCGAGTCCTCTCACCGGTACCAATTGAGGGTTCAGGCGATAGCGCCGCGACCCGTGAAATATCTAAAGCCCGCATAACAGCGGGCTCTTTTTGTCTCAAGGTTTCAGTCGCAGGCGTTTGCGCAGATCAGCGCAGAGGCGGCAGAGTTGTTCGACGCGGGCGACGATGCGGCGTTGTTCGGCGCGGGGCGGGACATTTGCCTGAAGTTGATCACACCGGCGTTTTCCGCAGGTCTTCCAAGTTCACCCTGGATGAAGAACCTACCGAGAGATCACAGCCGGCCGCAAGGCGAAATCCACCAGCCGGCCCCGAAGGCTCGCGGATGGTGGCGCGAGTTGCAGCGAAAGCACTGCCGATCAGGCTCTGCACCGACTCGGCGATGACAAGGGCGAGTCCTGGCGGCTTATGCTGTGGTAGGCCACGCCGTAGAATCCAGACCATGAGCATCAAGGATCGCCAGCGCTGGGACCAGCGTTACGCCGAGCGCGACTTGGCGCCGGTTGGCAAGGCGAGTACTCCCTTCGTCTTTGCGGCCTGTGCGGATTTGTTACCCAGCGCGGGTCTCGCGCTGGAGATCGCCTGTGGGCGCGGGCAAGCCGCGCTGTGGCTGGCTGCGCGGGGCATGCAGGTCCATGCCGTGGACATATCGCCAGTGGCGATATGTCAGGCGCGATCCATGCTGGCCAAAAGTGACTATGCCGAGCGCGTGCGGTTCGAGGTCTGCGATCTCGACCAGGGGTTGCCTGCTGGTCCGCCCTGCGCACTGCTGTTGTGCCACAACTTCCGCGATGCGCGACTGGACCGGCCGATGCTGCAGCGCCTGGCGCCCGGCGGCATCCTGGCTATCGCAACATTGAGCAACGTCGGTGCGGCTCACCCTGGCGCGTTTCGCGCGCAGCCGGGGGAACTGCGGCGTGCGTTCGCAGCGCTGGAGCTACTCGCAGAGGGTGAACACGACGGCAGAGCGTGGCTCGTCGGCCGCCAGCGCTAAGGAAGAGCATGCTCGCGAAGTCGACACATGCTGACGCCTGGTGCGACCCACGCCGTAACCTTCAGTCAAGCTGGTTCTGCACGCCAGTGGCATGGACGGGTGCCGCTGCACGGGTTCATGCCCTGCCGACGATCAAGAGACGAATGGTTCCACGGTAACCCATTCCCCTGCCTCGACTGAACCGCTGTCGAGGCCGAGCACGATAAAGCAATTGGCCTGGTTCACCGAACGGAGGATGCCCGAGCCTTGGCGGCCCGTGCTGTCCACGCTTGGATCAGCGCCTTCGCGACAGGTCAAAATGCCTCGCTGGAATTCCAGTCGCCCGGGTTTCTTGTGCAATTTGCATGCAGCACGCGCCTTGAACCTGAGTGGTGGCGCATAGGGGGCACCGGACATGACACCGAGCGCGGGTCGTACCACCTGGAGAAATGTCACCAT
>DATCWU010000222.1:0-1017 GCA_036566165.1 Rhodanobacter sp.
GCCGCATTCTCAATGGAGCTAAACCTGCGGACCTGCCAGTGGTTCAGTCGACGAGGTTCGAACTGACGATCAACCTCAAGACGGCGAAAGCATTGGGGTTTGAAGTGCCGCTGCATCTCCAGCAACTCGCCGACGAGGTGATCGAGTGATGGGGTGGATGGCCCCCTTGCGGCATCGACGTGCCAGACTGGTGTTTTTGGAGAATCATCAGGAACGGGAGCCATCCATGAGCGAGATTACGACAATCGGACTGGATCTAGCCAAGCATGTTTTTCAGGTTCACGGCATTGATGCGCGGGGTACGACGGTTCTGCGCAAGCGACTGCGGCGCGGGCAAGTGCTGGCCTTCTTCAGCCGCATTCCACGCTGTGTGGTCGGGCTGGAAGCGTGTGCGACGGCCCATTACTGGGCTCGCGAGCTGGGCGCGCTTGGGCACGAGGTGCGGCTGATGCCGGCGCAATACGTGAAGGCGTACATCAAGCGCAACAAGCACGACGCCGCCGATGCGGAAGCGATTTGCGAGGCGGTTCAGCGCCCGACGATGCGGTTTGTGCCGGTCAAGACAGCGGAGCAGCAGGCGAACCAGCTGCTCCATCGGGGCCGCGAGCAGTTGGTGCGCCAGCGCACGATGTTGGTGAATGCGTTGCGGGCACATCTGGCGGAGTTCGGAATGGTGGCGGCGCAGGGCTTGCGCAATGTGGGCGAGCTGATCGCCATTGTTCGCGATGATGGCGATAGGCGCCTGCCGGCTGTGGCGCGGCAGGTACTGCAGGTGCTGGCAAATCAGATCGAGCAGATCGAGGCGGCGGTTAGAGCGCTGGAGCGGCAGCTGCTTGCCTGGCACAAGACGAACCCTGTGAGTCAGCGGCTGGCCAGCATTCCCGGCATTGGCCCCATCATCGCCACGGCCATTGCCACGACGGTGGCAGAGCCGACTGTCTTTCGCTCCGGACGGGAGTTCGCGGCGTGGCTAGGCTTGGTGCCGCGGCAGAATTCAACCGGCGGGAAAACCCGGCT
>DATCWU010000250.1:0-2131 GCA_036566165.1 Rhodanobacter sp.
TCAAGTTGCTGCAACTTGTCCAGCGGCGCCACATCGGGCAGGCGGTCGAGGAAGTACATCCATTCCTGCGTGTTCCAGCTTTTCGCGTCGAGTTTGTCCGCAGCGAGTTTGCCGGCGAGGAAATCGGTACGTTCCTGGTCGATCGTGTTGAAGCGCGACGAGTTTGGCAGCGGTGCATCCCTGGGAATACCTTCGCCATAGACCCAGGCGGTGACTTCGTCCCAGCTCACCTTGCCGGGATACTTTTCAATCAGGTTTGGTTTGAGGTAGCCAAGCATTTGCTCGGTGGTAATGCTCTGGAACGCGAAGTGGGCGAAGTAGCCCTTGAGGTAGTTGTCGAACGCGTCGCGGCCGAAGCGCAGCTCCAATGTGCGCAGGAACCACGAGCCCTTGTCGTAAGCCACGTCGGACAGTGCATCATCGGCGCCGAGGCCGCGCGGGTCCGGCGCGAGCTTCTGCGTGTTTGGCTCCATCGTGCCGATTTTTTTCTGCAGGGCGCGGGCGGAGAGCAGCGCTTCCTCATCGGCCAATGCCTTGCCGTACACGGCTTCGGTGATACGGCCCTGCACGTAGGTGGTGAAACCCTCGTTGAGCCAGATGTCGCGCCACGCCGCAGCGGTGACCAGGTTGCCGGACCACGAATGCGCCAGTTCGTGCGACACGAGCGAGACCAGACTCTTGTCACCGACCAGCACGGTTGGCGTGGCAAACGTCATGTTCGGGTTTTCCATGCCGCCAAACGGGAACGACGGTGGCAGCACGAGGATGTCGTAGCGGCCCCACGCATATGGACCGTAGAGTTGCTCCGTGGTGGCGATCAGCTTTTCCGTATCCTCGAATTCGTGGGCGGCCTTGGCCACGACCGACGGCTCGGCATACACGGCCGAGCGCGGGCCGGTTTCCTGCGCCGCGAGGTCGCCGGCGCTGATGGCCAGCAGGTAAGACGGAATCGGGTGCGGCTGGGCAAAACGGAAGTCGCCATTCAACGGGTGGCGGGCGTCATTGAGCGCGCTCATCACCACGCGAATACCCTTCGGCGCGCTGACGTGCGCGGCGTAGGTAAAGCGCACGGCGGGCGAATCCTGCAGCGGCACCCAGGACCGTGCGTGAATCGATTCGGATTGCGAAAACATGAACGGCGCTTTGTGGTCTGCAGTCTGCGCCGGGGTCAGCCACTGCAGGCCGGAGGCCTCGGGCGAGGTGCTGTAGACAATGCGTACCTGGTTGGGGCGCTGTGGCGTGGCGATGGTCAGCTTGCTGCCCAGTTGCTGGTCGCGTGGCGCCAAGGCGTAGGTCAAGGCCGTGGCCTTGCCGTTGGCACCGAGTGCCTCGACCTTGGCGATCTTCAGATCACGGGTGTCCAGCACCAGCGATTGCGCCTGGGGATTTTTCCACTCCAGCTTCAGCGTGGCCTGGCCGTCGAGTTGACGCTGGGCGAAGTCGATCTTCAGGTCCAGGTCCAGGTGCGTCACTTGCACCTGATCGGGCTGGGCGTAGGAGTTCGGGTCGTTGGCCTGTGCCGCCAGCGGCAGCAGCAGGGTGCCCAGGGCAACAATCGGCAGCAGGTGCATTGGCGAAGTCCTCGCGATAAAACCGCGAGTATGCCACCACGGTTGTTATCCAGCCCACGCTCCTGGGCCCGCTGCGGGCGACCGTGACCGGTTCAGAGGTAACGGTCGGCGAGGCTGTCGGTGGCCTCGATCAAGGCGTCCACAATGGCTGGTTCCGACGCGGCGTGGCCGGCGAGCACGATGCACAGCCTGGCTTCCGGCCAAGCCTGGGCCAGGTCGAATGCACTGCGTGGCGGGCAGATGATGTCGTAGCGACCCTGCACGATGGTGGTGCGGATGTGCCGGATCTTGTCCACGTCGCGCAGCAGTTGTCCGGGCTGTAACCAGGCGTCGTGGCGAAAGTAATGCGCCTCGATCCGCGCCAGGCTCACCGCGATTTCCGGTTGCACAAACTCCGCCACGGTTTGCGCGCTCTCGGCCAGGGTCAGCGTGCTGCTTTCCCAGGTGGCCCACGCCTGGGCCGCGGCCAGCCGCACGGCAGGGTCGTCGGCGGTCAGGCGCTTCCAGTACGCGCCGAGCAGATCGTCGCGTTCGGCTGCGGGAATCGCTGCAACGAAGTG
>DATCWU010000257.1:0-1096 GCA_036566165.1 Rhodanobacter sp.
ACGGCCGCATGCCCAGCGTCTGCCCGCCGTCGCGCCACGAGCTGATGAAGTAGGCAGCCACCACCAGCCCCTGCAACGGTCGGTACCAGAACGGAATCAACACTTGCGCACCGGTCGTGATCAATTTGCCGCCGGTAGCCAGCTGACACAGCAAGCCAACGACCATCACGATGGCCAACACCGCCAGCAAGTCGTACACCAGCGCGGCCAGCCGGCGCCACAGTGGGCAGAGTGGGAAATTGTCGTTAGTAAGTATTGCCATGGACCACTTGCGTCGTGGGCGCGCAATGCTCAGCATGGTGCGCATGAAAAGGGAAGCAGAGGGCGCCAGTATCGCCGATGCCGACCAGCGCAGCATTGCCGCATTCCTGGAACGGGTGTGGTCCGAGGATGGCTTGGCCGAGCGCACGCTGGAAGCGTATCGGCGCGATCTGGAGGCGTTGGCCAAGTGGTTGGCTGGCCGCGGGCGCAACCTGCGCGACGCGCGACGCGAGGATATTTCCGCCTATCACGGAGCCTGTGCCGGCGCGGTGCGCTCGATGGCGCGGCGGCAGTCGACTTTTCATCGTTATTACGCGTTCGTGGCGCGCGATGCGCCGAACTTCGTCGATCCCACGCTGCGCATCGAGCGACCGCGAATTCCGCGCAGCCTGCCCAAGGCACTGGCCGAGCGTGAGGTGGAAAACCTGCTGGCCGCACCGGATGTCGATACCGCGCTTGGCGTGCGCGATCGCGCCATGCTGGAGCTGATGTATGCCAGCGGCCTGCGGGTGTCCGAGCTGGTCGGTTTGCCGCTGGCGGCACTGAATCTACGCCAGGGCGTGCTGCGCGTCACCGGCAAGGGCGGCAAGGATCGCCTGGTGCCAGTGGGCGAGATCGCGCTGCAATGGGTCAGCACCTATCTGGCCAGCGTGCGCCCGCAACTCGCGCATGGCCGCCAGCCCGCAGCACTGTTTCTCAGTCGACGTGGCACCGGGCTGAGCCGGCAAATGTTCTGGACCCTGGTGAAACGTCACGCCGTGACGGCCGGCATCAACACCGCCCGCATTTCCCCGCACGTGCTGCGCCATTCCTTCGCCACGCACCTGTTGAACCA
>DATCWU010000262.1:0-1300 GCA_036566165.1 Rhodanobacter sp.
ACTGGCACCGAGCGCGCGGCGCACGCCGATCTCGCCGGCGCGGCGCAGGAATTTCGCCAGCAGCAGACCAATCGTGTTGAACAGACAGATGGCCAGAAAGGCGAACGCCAGCCAGGTCTGCAGGCGCACGTCACTGGGCACCACCTGGTTGATATCCAGCCATTGCATCAGGCTGGGCATGGCGGTGTTGTCGGCGTGCACGAAACGGCCGAGCGCCTTTTGCTGCGCGGCATATGCGGCCAGATAGCTTCGGTATGCATCGATTTTGGCCGGGCTGTCCAATTGCACCCACAGCGCCACCCACAGGCAAGGCGAGTTCCGCAGATCCGCCAGGTCGTCCGGCATGCTCCAGCAAGTGAAGGGTTGGAAGCCACCGGCGTTGACCTCAAGCGAGCTCTCGAACGGCATGAACACGTCTTCCGGCCGGGTATAGAAACCCGCCGTATCACCATTGGAGTAGCGCCCGCCAGCCACCGTGTAGAACTGCGGCGAGGGCCGCCATGGCGCGAGTACGCCGATGATGCGCACATCGGAGTCCTTCAGCCGCAGTGTGCGGCCCACACTGTTGGCGCCATTGAACAGCTTGTCATTGAGGTCAGACGAAATCACCGCGACCCGGGCGCGCGCGGCATCGTCCTGCGCCGTCCAGGCATTGCCGTAGTGAAACGGCACGTCGAACATCGGGAAGAAGTCGCTGGTGGTCGACAGCATCTGTGCCATCAGCGGCGGCAGTTTCACCTGCGGCGCGGTCAGTCGCAGCTGGCTGCTGGTGATCAGCGCCTGCCGGTCGGCGCGCTGTGCGCCCCACAGATCAACCGCCGAGCGGTAGTCCATCATGTCGTAGGGCTGGTGTTGCGTCGAGGGATTCGGATCTGGATCCACCTGGGGGTAAAACAATGTGTCGCTCTTGCCCGGCAACGGATCGCCGGACAGCAGGTGCATCACGGTGAGCGTGGTCATGCTGGCGCCGATGCCGACGGCAATGGCGATCACCATCAGCGCGGTGAGCACCTTGTTGCGCTTGAGACTGCGCAGGGCCATGTCGAGGTAGTAGGCAAACATGTTCATCCTCCAGCGCGGAAAACTCCCTCTCCCCTGACAGCTTCACCGTCGGGGAAGAGGGTTGGGGTGAGGGGGCTCGACCTTTCGCCGCTGCACCGAAAAGCCAAAGCGTCCCCTCACCCTGCCCTCTCCCCCGGCTGCGCCGAGGGAGAGGGTGCAAGCCAAACCAACTGCATCACCAGCAGCGCAAAAACTCCCTCTTCCCCGACAGCTTCATCATCGGGGGAGAGGGTTGGGG
>DATCWU010000275.1:0-7539 GCA_036566165.1 Rhodanobacter sp.
GTCGTCGGCCTCGTAGGTGTGGTCGATCAGCACGTTGATGCCCAGTGCACTGGTGAGTGCGCGGCATTGCTGGAACTGGCGCTCCAAGGCGGGTGGCGGCAGCTCGCGATTGCCCTTGTAGGCCGGGTAGATCGTGTTGCGGAACGAACTGGTGAGTGAGGCATCAAACGCGACGGCAATGAATTCGGGCTGGGCGCGTTCCAGCAATTCGCACAGGAATCGCGCGTAACCGCGTATGGCGTTGGTCGGGAAACCGTCGGCGTCGACAAACTCGTCCGGCATCGAATGCCAGGCGCGAAAGACATACAGGCTGCCGTCGACCAGATAGGCCGTCGGCAGTGCGGTCTGGTCCGCGGCTATGCCGTCCATGTGCTCAACAGGTCCGCCAGCGCCGGGCGCTCCCGGTCGGGTACGTCGATTTGCGCCGTGCCGATGTGCACGAAGCCGATCACGTGTTCGTCGTCACCCAGGCCGAGGATCGCTGCGGCATCGCGATCGTATGCCGCCCAGCCGGTAAGCCATTGCGCACCGAAACCCAGCGCAAACGCGCCGAGCAACAAGTTGTGCGCCACGCAGCCGGCGCTGAGCCGCTGTTCGATCTCCGGCACCTTGCCGTGCGCGTTGAGTCGCGCCACGACCACGACGACCAACGGCGCATAGCTGTAACGCAGGCGCTCCTTTTCCAGTTTCACCGGCGAGATGTCCGGCCGCTTGCGTAGCGCCAGCGCGGTCATTCGCTCGCCCCAGGCACGCTTGGCATCACCTTGCAGGCGGATCAACCGGAATGGCACCAGCAAGCCGTGATCCGGCACGCGGATGGCCGCCGTGAACAAGGCCTGCAACTGCGCTTCGTCGGGCGCCGGTGCACCGAGTTGGCGCGACGGGACAGAGTGGCGTTGCTCAAGCAGGGACAGTGCGGTGGACATGCCGGCTTCCTTGGAAATGCAGCCTCCATGCTACCGGGCGCGTCAGTGTCGCGCGAACGGCAAGTTGCACGCGGGCGACGCGTGTGGCCTTGAACTCGTTCAGCGTGCGCGCACCGGTGCCGTGGGTGGCTCCAGGCTGAAGGCGGCCGGCAACAATGCGGCCACGGTGGTTTTCTGTGTGGCGCCGTGCAGGTTGCCGAGTATCACCGGCATGGCTTGATCGCACAGCTCTGCCAGTACCTGGCGACAAGCTCCGCACGGGCTCGTCGGGCCGGCGGTGTCGGCGACCACAGCCAGCGCCACGAAGTCTCCAGGCCGACAGCCGGCGGCGATGGCGGCAAACAGCGCCGTGCGTTCGGCGCAATTGCACAGCCCGTAGGCGGCGTTCTCCACATTGCAGCCGTTGAAGCGGCGTCCGTCACGCGTTTGCACGACTGCGCCCACGGCAAACGCGGAATACGGCGCATAGGCGTGTTCGCGGGCGACGCGCGCCGCGGCAAGCAGATCATCCAGTGTCGTGTCAGAAAACGTATTGGTGGTCAGTGGCATCGGATACTCCGGCAATGCCCCACACCACGGCGGCCGTTGGCGCGGTGAGCCAGCTTACTCCCGGTGGTGCGGGTGCGTACCGCGCCGCCCATCCCGCTAAGATACCCGGATCATTCCACCGAGATTGCGCCATGCCGATCACCGTAGCCGCCTTGCGCGAGACCGCCGCTGGAGAACGCCGCGTGGCGATTACGCCCGAGATGGCGAAAAAATTCCATGGTAAAGGCCTGCAGGTATTGCTGGAGCACGACGCTGGCCGTGCAGCCGGCTTCCCCGATGCCGCCTACCCGGACGCGGCGTTTGCCGACGCGGCCGGCGTACTCGCCCAAGCCGATCTGCTGGCGTGCGTGTTGCCGCCGGCCGATGCCGTGTTTGCCAGCTTGCACGAAGGCGCCGTGGTGGTCGGGCAGTTGCACCCGTACGGCGCGAGCGCACGTTTGGCTGCGCTGACGGCACGCAAACTCACCGCCTTTGCGCTGGAGTTGTTGCCACGCATCACGCGCGGCCAGGCCATGGATGTGTTGAGTTCACAGGCCGCCGTGGCCGGTTATCGCGCCATGTTGATTGCCGCTGAGGCGTCGCCGAAATTCTTCCCAATGCTGACCACGGCCGCCGGCACCATCCGGCCGTCCAAGGTGCTGGTGATTGGCGCCGGGGTGGCCGGCTTGCAGGCGATTGCCACTGCACGCCGGCTGGGGGCGCAAATCGAAGGCTATGACGTACGCCCGGAAACGCGTGAGCAGGTGGAGTCGCTCGGGGCAAAATTTCTCGAGCTTGGCGTCAGTGCCGCCGGCAGTGGTGGCTACGCCCGCGAGCTTTCGGCGGAAGAGCGCGCCGCGCAGCAGCAGGCACTGGCCGAACATCTCAAGTCGATTGATGTGATCGTGACCACGGCGGCCATCCCCGGCCGCCCGGCGCCGAAGATTCTCACCACGGCGATGGTGGAGGGCATGAAGCCCGGCGCATTGATTGTCGACCTGGCCGCCGAGGGTGGCGGCAACTGCGAACTGACCCGGCCGGGTGAGCGTGTCGAGCACGCTGGTGTAGTGATTCTTGGCCCGCTGAACCTGCCGGCCGGCGCACCGCTGCACGCCTCGGAAATGTACGCACGCAACGTCCGCAACTTCGTTGATTTGTTGATCCACGATGGCGCGCTGCAGCCGGACTTCAATGACGAGCTGATCGCCAAGTGCTGTGTGAGCCATGCCGGAGAGACGCGCTTCAAGGCGTGAAGGCCGTTGCACGGGGCCCGTTGTTTCGCTGCAGGCCGGCACCCGGAACATTCCTGTTGCTCGGCCTTGCCGGGCGCTTAGCGCGGTGGTTGCTGCTCCGGCGGCTGTAGGTGATCGATGGCGGGCTGGCCGGGTGACGCGCCAGGTGCTTGTCCGTGGCTCGGTGGCGCTGACCAGTGCAGGCGTTGCTCTGGCGTCAGCGCTCGCCACTGACGTATCAGCTTCGCGCGCTGTGTTGGCGGCAACTGTTGAAAGTACTCGAACGTAGCGTGCAACTGTCTGCGTTGTTGTGGCGACATATCGTGGAACTTGTTCCGGTTGGCGCGCGCCCGCGCGCGCTCTTCCGGGGTCATCTGCTGCCAGTGGGCAATGTGCTCGCGGATGGCTGCACGGCGCTCGGTGGGCAGTGTGGCCCAGCGTTCCGCGCGCTTGAGCATGCGTTCCTGCCGGCGGGGTGAGAACGTATCCCAGGTTGGCTGCAACGGTGCGAGCAAGTCGCGTTGCACCGCGCTGAGGCTGCTCCATGGGTGCGCTGGCGGCATTGACTGGCTGCTGGCGGCACTGGCCGGTGCGGTGTCCTGCGCGTGCGCCGACAGAACCGCGCCGCTGCCCAGCACGATGGCAGCCAGCAGGGTCAGTAATACCTGGCGAAGTTCGATCATGATGCACTCAACGGTTGCCGATGGGGCGGTCATTGGCGGCCAGCCAGCCGTAAAAATCGAGGTTCTGGTACAGCGTGGGATCGGCCTGGTCGGCGTCTGGTGGCAGGTCGGGGTCCGCATCGCCGTTGCCGGCCGTGTTGCTGATCGCCACGGTGGGGTGCGGGGTCAGTTGCGTCAGTGGTTGCCACAACATCACCGCAGCGAAGGCGACTGCGGCGAAAGCGCCACCGGGGACCAGCCAGCGGGTGCCGGGTCGATGTTCGCCAGCCCGTGGTATGGCCAATGCGCGGATTCGTGCCGCACGCAACCGGGCGCTGGTGAGCGGGTCCACCTGGTGTGCGGCAGCGCGATACAGCTCGCGCGCACGCTGGACGAAGCGGGTATCGGGTGTGTTCATCGCCAGTCCTCCAGTTGGTTGCGCAGATGCTGCATCGCGCGGGACAGATGGGTCTTCACGCTGCCTTCGGAGCAGGCCATGGCGCGCGCGGTTTCGGCCACGTCCAGCCCTTCCAGCATGCGCAGCATGAAGGCTTCGCGCTGGCGGCGCGGCAGCTGCTGCAGCGCTGCAGTCAGGGTGGCCCACGACTGCGTATCCTGCAGCCGGTCGAACGGGCCAGGGCCATGATCGACTGGTTCCCACACGGGCAGCTCATCGCCGTCGCTGTCGTGGCCGCCGCCAAGCCAGCCGACGACAATCGAGCGCACCTTGCGTCGGCGCTGCAGATCCACGACGCGGCGACGCAGGATGCCCCAGAACAGGGGCGGCCATTCCGCCGCAGGCTTGTCGCGGTAGTGCTTGACCAGCCGCAACATGGCGTCCTGCACCGCGTCCATGGCGTCTTCGCGATGACGCAATTGCAGCTCGGCCAGGCGAAATGCACGGCGCTCCACCTGGGCCAGAAACGCGTCCAGCGTGGCCGGCGCCGCGCGGGCGGGCGCGGCGTCAAACAGCGGCGCGGCAAGCGTGTCGGCCGCCGCGTTCACAACGTTGGCGTCCGGGGCGGCGTTGGGTACATCGTCAGACTCCATCGCTTGGGCTTCCTCGGGTTCAACGCGGCAGACTCGCGCGGGTTGACGCTCACCCGTATGATGCGCGGACATTTCGGATTTTGTCGGGGCGGACGTGATGGACGGATTTCTGGCGCTGTACATTTTCATGCTGGCTGCATTTACCGGCTATGAAATCATTGCCCGGGTGCCGGTCATCCTGCATACGCCCCTGATGTCCGGTTCCAACTTCGTGCACGGTATCGTGCTGATCGGCGCGATGATCGCGCTGGGGCATGCCAGCACGCCATTTGAAATCACCATTGGTTTTATCGGCGTGCTGCTGGGCGCGGGCAATGCCGCCGGCGGTTATGTGGTGACTGAACGCATGCTGGAGATGTTCAAGTCGAGCAAACCGGGCGCCGGCAAGGAGCACAAGTGATGGCCTGGCTGGCGATACTGATCAAGGCGTGCTATTTCGTCGCCGCCGTGTTGTTCATCCTGGGCCTGAAGCGCATGAGCTCGCCGCGCACGGCGCGCGGCGGCATCGTGTGGGCGGGCGTGGGCATGGTGTTTGCGGTGCTGGCCACGTTCTTTCTGCCGGACATGCACAACCTTGGCTTGATCATTGCCGCGGTGGTGCTTGGCGTGAGCGTAGCGTGGTGGACCGGCAAGCGCGTGGCCATGACCGCGATGCCGCAGATGGTGGCGTTGTACAACGGCATGGGCGGCGGGGCGGCCGCGGCAATTGGCGCGGTCGAGCTGATCGGCTTTGTGCGCAACTGGGCGCTGCTGTATCCGGCAGGTGTGCCTGACACGTCACCGCTACGCCCCGAGAGTTGGGCCATCAATGCGTTGCCGCCGTTGCCGGGCGTGACGGTGTTGACGCCGACCGAGTTGGGTCTGGGCGTGCTCGGTGCGCTGATTGGCGCGGTAAGTTTTTCCGGCTCCATGATCGCGTTTGCGAAGTTGCAGGGCTGGTTGGACAAGCGCTTCGTGTTTCCGGGGCAGCGCGTCATCAACATGGTGCTGCTGGCCGCGACAGTCGTGGTCGGCATCCTGCTGGTCGCCGGTCACGCCAGCTTGCCGCTGATTGCGCTGTTCTTCGCGCTGGCACTGTTGTTTGGCCTGATGATGACGTTGCCGATCGGCGGCGCGGACATGCCGGTGGTGATCTCGCTGTACAACGCGTTCACCGGGCTGGCCGTGGGGTTTGAAGGTTTCGTGCTGGGCAACGAGGCCATGATCATCGCCGGCATGGTCGTCGGTGCGGCTGGCACACTGCTGACGCAGTTGATGGCCAAGGCCATGAATCGCTCCATCGGCAACGTGTTGTTTGGCAGCTTTGGTGCGGCTGCGGGTGGTGACGCGCATGCGATCGATGGCGCGCAGAAACCAATCGACGCCAGCGACGCGGCGGTGATGATGGCGTACGCCGAGCGCGTGGTGATCGTGCCCGGCTATGGCATGGCGGTGGCCCAGGCGCAGCACAAGGTGTGGGAGTTTGCGCAGCTGCTGCTCAAGCGCGGGGTCAAAGTGAAGTTTGCGATCCACCCGGTGGCTGGCCGCATGCCCGGTCACATGAACGTGCTGCTGGCCGAGGCCGGCGTGCCCTACGACTTGATCGCCGACATGGACGATATCAACCCGGAGTTTCCGGCCACCGATGTGGCGCTGGTGATTGGCGCCAACGACGTGGTCAATCCGCTGGCCAAGACCGATCCGGCGTCACCGATTTATGGCATGCCAATTCTGGATGTGGGCAAGGCCGGGCATGTCATCGTGATCAAGCGCGGCAAGGGTACCGGTTTTGCCGGCATCGAGAACGCGCTGTTTTACGCGGACAATACACGCATGTTGTATGGCGACGGTCAGGCCGCAGCCGGGCAACTGGTAACCGAGTTGAAAGCGCTGGACGACTGAATCGCGGCCGTTTCGGCGCCAGCAGTCAACGCTGCGTGCGGCGTAGCGCGATGGTCGCGGCCAACGCTGCGCCGATGCCGTACCAGAGGATATCCGCTGGCGGCGTGGCCATGCGCGCGAGTTGCCAGAGCAGGCCGCTGCCAGCGGTCTGCAGCGCGTCGGTCAGGTCCAGCCCCATGAAGCCCGCCAGCTGCACGCCGGCCAGCAGCACATTGACCGACAACACCGCCACTATCGTCGCCAGTGCGGCGAGGCCGGCACACACCACGCCTGGTGCATGTATCCCCGTACGCAACACCCACGCCAGCAGCACGCCTGCCGGTAGGGCAAACCAGGGCGTGGGTTGGCGCAGGTACAGCGTGACCACCATCCATACCACGCCTGTGGCGATACCCAGAGTGGTGGCGCCGAGCGCGGCGAATGCGTTCACGATGAACGTGCGCAGGCCCATCAGCATGTGTATTGCGCAGTGCGAGCGGACATGGAGTCTCCCCGGACAAAGCCGCCATCATAGCGTGACGCCAGGCAGTGGCCTGGCCGGGCGCACGTGGGTGGGCTGATCTGCGACAAGCACGCGCCGGGTATCGACGGCATAATGGAGCGTCCCAGCTCGACGTTGTGTCGCGCGAACAATTCCGGTTGGCAATGGTATGAGTGGTTTCAGTCTGAACAGCGAACCTTTTACCCTGGTGCGCGATTGCGATGCGGTCATGGTGCCGCAGGGCGACGAAGTGGTGTTGCCGGCAGGGCAGATTGGTTACATCACCCAGGCCCTGGGCGGCAGCTTTACCGTCTATGTGGAAGGCAACCTGTTCCGCATCGCCGGCGCCGATGCCGATGCCTTGGGCAAGGAACCACCGCCGCCGCTCGAATTGCCGCCGAATGCCACCAATGCCGATGTTGAAAGGCTGGCGTGGGAGCAACTCCACGCCGTGTTCGACCCAGAAATCCCGGTCAATGTCGTTGACCTTGGCCTGGTCTACGACCTCAGCATGGAGCAGCTCGCCAATGGTGAGCGCAAGGTGTACGTCAAGCTCACGTTGACCGCCCCTGGCTGCGGCATGGGCGACATTCTGGTCGAGGATGCGCGTACCAAACTGCTGATGATCCCGACGCTGACCGAAGCCGATGTCGATCTGGTGTTTGACCCGCCGTGGTCATACGAGATGATGTCCGACGAAGCCAAGCTCGAAACCGGCATGATCTAGGCGCCTGGTTACGCGGCGTTGCAAGTCGCCTGGCAGGGCAACGTGGCGAGTC
>DATCWU010000311.1:0-1484 GCA_036566165.1 Rhodanobacter sp.
CGGCCAACAGTTGGCCAGTCCTTGCCGCGCATGATGCCGAAGATCATGCCCGCACGGTACGCGTCGCCGCAGCCAGTTGGATCCACCATGGCGCGCTCGTGCGCAGGTGGAATCTGGTGGGTCACGGCGCCTGCGTGGATGAGAGAGCCGCGCGGACCTTGGGTGACGATGTAGGCGGTCACGCGTGCTGTGATTTCGTCGGCAGTCCAGCCGGTGCGGGTTTGCAGCAGCTGCGACTCGTAGTCGTTGACGATCACGTAGGTTGATTTGGTGATCATCGCGCGGAACTCTTCGCCGCTGAACAGCGGCATCGCTTGGCCCGGGTCGAAGATGAATGGCACGCCCAGCGCCGCAAACTCGTCGACGTGTTGCAGCATGGCTTCACGGCCATCGGGTGCCACGATGGCAAAATTGATGTTGGCGATGTCGCGTACGTGGTTTTCCTGCGCACTGGACATCGCGCCGGGATGAAACGCAGTGATCTGATTGTTGTCCAGGTCGGTGGTGATGAAGCACTGCGGCGTGAACTGTTCGTCGAACTCCCGCACGCCGTCCAGACAGATGCCGCACTGTTCCAGATGCTTGCGATAGGGTCCGAAATCCTGACCTACGGCGGCCACGGGTAGCGGGTCACCGCCCAGCAGCTTCAGATTGTAGGCAATGTTGCCGGCACAGCCACCAAACTCGCGACGCATGCGCGGCACCAGAAACGACACATTGAGGATGTGCATCTGGTCCGGCAGGATGTGGTTCTTGAATTGATCCTGGAACACCATGATGGTGTCGTAGGCGAGTGATCCGCAGATGACAGCAGGCATGGTATGCAGTTGGCCCGTGGTGTGTTGAGGAGGCAGCGCTTGGTGGTCGCGCCGGGCTGCACCGGTTCATGCAGTCAAAGACCGTTATCGTAGCGCGTGACGTGTTTTTTCGCGACACGCGTGGGCCAGGCGGAGTTCAACGACAGGCGCACAAATCACGCATATCTGCGTGTTGTAAAAGGGTTTCTTAACGTCATCGTCCTTGCGCGCAGTGGCTGCGCTGACTAGACTGGCCAGCTACTTTTCAGCCAGGCCGACCCACGGCGGACCCATGTTCAAGAAGTTTCGCGGGATCTTTTCCAACGACATCTCCATCGACCTCGGCACGGCCAACACGCTGATTTATGTGCGTGGTCAGGGCATCGTGCTGAATGAGCCGTCGGTGGTTGCCATTCGCCAGGATCGCGGCCCCGGTGGTCCGCGCACGATTGCGGCGGTGGGTGCTGACGCGAAGCGCATGCTCGGGCGCACGCCTGGCAACATCGCCACCATTCGCCCCATGAAGGATGGGGTGATCGCTGACTTCACGATGACCGAAGCGATGCTGCAGCACTTCATCAAGCAGGTGCACAAGTCGCGCTTCCTGCGACCGAGCCCGCGCGTACTGGTGTGCGTGCCGTGTGGATCGACCCAGGTCGAGCGTCGGGCCATCAAGGAATCCGCCGA
>DATCWU010000242.1:0-2715 GCA_036566165.1 Rhodanobacter sp.
AGGGCGGGATCGTTCCTGCCGTGCTTGCCGGCGAGCCGTCGCGAGCAAGCCAGCGGGCAAACCCGTAAAATGCCGGGTCAGCACGGGCGATGCCCGTCGAGGAATAGGTCAATGAAGATCATCGAAGGCGACTTCGCCACGCCGAAGGGCCGTTTTGCCATCATTGCCGGGCGCTTCAACGGCTTCGTCGTCGAGTCGCTGGTGGCGGGTGCGCGCGATGTGCTGGTGCGCCACGGCGTGCAGGACGCAGCGATCGACCTGATCCGCGTGCCGGGGGCGTGGGAGATTGCGCTGGCTGCCAGCAAGTTGGCCGCGTCGGGCAAATACGTGGCGATCGTTGCGCTGGGCGCGGTGATTCGTGGCGCCACGCCGCATTTCGATTTCGTGGCCGGCGAATGTGCCAAGGGCCTGGCCCAGGCGGCGCTAGCCTCCGGGGTACCGGTGGCATTCGGCGTGCTGACCACCGACAGCATCGAGCAGGCGATCGAGCGCGCCGGCACCAAAGCCGGCAACAAGGGTGCCGACGCCGCCATGGCTGCACTGGAAATGGTCAGCCTGTATGGCAAATTGGGATGAACCAGCGTCCACAGGGATTGGATCTGGCGGCCCGCTCGCGCTCGCGGCGGCGCGCGTTGCAGGCGTTGTACGCGTGGCAGATGAGCGGCAGCGCGATGACGGCGGTGATCGCCCAGTTTCAGCACGAACAGGATATGGACGTGGCGGACCTCGATTATTTCGAGGACCTGCTGCACGGTGTGGAGCATAACGTTGCGGCGCTAGATGCCGCCTTGCGCCCGCACCTTGACCGCGAGGTCGAGCAGGTGGATCCGATCGAGCGCGCCGTATTGCGGCTGGCCGCCTACGAACTGAAGTTTCGCCCGGATGTGCCGTATCGCGTGGTGCTCAACGAAGCCATCGAGGTTACCAAGCGGTTCGGTGCCGATCACGGTCACACCTACGTCAACGGTGTGCTGGACAAGCTTGCTGGCGATTTGCGCGCGCTCGAAAAAGGCAGTTGATCCCGATGGCCGGCACTGGATTTTCCGACGCGCCGTTGCTCGAGACCGAGCGTCTGCGGCTGCGCGCCCATCGCGCCGACGATCACGCCGGCTGCCTGGCGATCTGGTCCGACCCGGAAGTCACCCGGTACATTGGCGGTCGGCCAGCCAGCCGCGAAGAAGCGTGGAAACGACTACTGCACTATGCCGGGCTGTGGAGCCTGCTCGGCTATGGCTACTGGGCGGTCGAGGAGAAGACCAGCGGTCGTTACATTGGTGATATCGGCTGTGCCGACTTCAAACGCGACCAGCTCCCCATGCTCGACGGCATGCTGGAGTGCGGCTGGGCCCTGGCGCCGCACGCGCACGGCCGGGGTTACGCGACTGAAGCGTTGCTGGCGATCATGTCCTGGGCGCAGGCAAACCTGGATGCACCGCGCTTGGCGTGCATCATCGCTCCGGACAACCTCGCCTCGATCCGGGTCGCTGAAAAAGCCGGCTTTCGACAATGGCAAAGCGCCACCTATCACGGTGATGCCACGCTGGTTTTCATCCGCTGAGCAGGACGGCTACCGCAGCACGCCATGGGTATGGAATTCTCCCTGATTGACATGATCCGCGCGCGTACGCGTGCAGTGCGCGACGACGTGCCGGTCGGCATTGGTGACGACGGTGCCGTGTTGCGCGTACCGGCGGGGCAGGAACTGGTGGCGGCGATCGATACGATGGTCGAGGGCGTGCATTTCCTGCCTGGCACCGCGGCTGCGGATCTTGGCTGGAAAGCGCTGGCAGTCAATTTGTCGGACCTGGCCGCGATGGGCGCCACGCCAGCGTGGGCCTTGCTGGCGCTGACCATGCCGCGCGCCGATGCGGCATTTGTCCGCGATTTTGCTGACGGCTTCGCGCAACTGGCCCAGCGCCATGGCGTAGCCCTGGTGGGTGGCGATACCACCAGCGGACCATTGAGCATCAGCGTTGCGGTGCATGGTTTGGTGCCCCCGGGTGTCGCGCTGCAACGTGCCGGCGCGCAGGCGGGCGATGTCGTCATGGTCACCGGCACGCTGGGCGACGCGCTTGCCGGTCTGTATGCGCTGCGCGATCCACCGCATGACGATCCGCCGCGCGCCGCGCTGCGGGCAGGATTGATCGAGCGCCTGACGCGTCCCGTGCCGCGCGTGGCGGCCGGTATCGCGTTGCGCGGACTGGCCAGCGCCTGCATCGATATTTCCGATGGGCTGCTCGCCGACCTTGGGCATATCTGCGTGGCCAGCGGGGTGGGGGCGGAACTTGACGCGCCATTGCTGCCGCGTTCGCCGGCGTTGCGCGAACTGCATGGTGAAGCGCAATCGCTGGAGTTTGCGCTCGGCGGCGGCGACAACTATGAGCTGTGTTTCACCGTCCCGCCGGCGCAGGTGGCACAGGTGCTGGCCGATCTTGGTCGAGTCGGCTGCGGGGCCACCCGGATTGGGCGCATCGTCGTGGGCGACGGCGTACGGGTGCGCGATGCGCAGGGACAGTGGCTGACGCCGAAGATGCAGGGCTGGGAGCATTTCGCATGAGCGCCAAAACCACGCTGAGCGCGGACCAGCGTCGCGCCTTGCTGGCGACGCCGGCAGGTTGGCTGGCGTGCGGTTTTGGCTCGGGCCTGGCACCCATCGCGCAAGGCACCTGCGGTTCGCTGGCCGCACTGCTGCCATGGTTGTTGCTGCGCCAGCTG
>DATCWU010000339.1:0-3101 GCA_036566165.1 Rhodanobacter sp.
ACGCAATCACCGAGCCCCCGCCACCACCGCCGGTGAGCTTGGCACCGACGGCGCCGTTGTCGCGAGCCAGCTGCACCAGTTCCTCGATCTGCGAACTGGATACCTGCAGCGCGTTCAACTGGCCCTGGCAGATATTCATCAGCTCGCCGAGTTGCGCCACATCGTGCGCCTCCAGTGCGGCGAGCGCGTGCAGGGTCAACGTGTCGATTTCATCGAAAATGCGCTCGTACAAGGCATGGTTGCGTTCCCACGCCTGGTGCACGCGCGCGACCATGCGTGCGGTGAGACTCTCCGTACCACTCATGCCAATGACCAGGGGCAACGGCTCCCGCAAAGTGAGCGTGTGCACCAGCGGTGGTGTTCCGCGCTGATACAGCAACGGACGGCCATACGTCGCCACGGTATTGTCGATGCCCGACGGCGTGCCATGCGCGATCTTCTCGCATGCAAACGCCAGCTCGCAGATCGCCTCGTCACTCATGTTGAGCTTGCAGTGGCTGTCCAGGGCACGAATGACCGCCACCGCCAGCGCGGCGGAACCGCCCAGCCCCATCGCCCGCGGCACGCACGGATACGCCTCGATTTGCAGCGGGCGATCGGAAATACCCAGCTTGTCCAGAATCATTACCAGGGATTGCTGGAACGAACCGGGACTGGCCACGTCCTGCTGCACGCGCTGTTCGATACCCCAGCGCGGAATCATCAAGGTGATGCCTGCGCGCGCATCCTCGACGCGGGCACGAATGGCCAGCGGCACCGGCCCGGCAATGGCGTGGCGGCCATACACCACGGCATGTTCGCCAAGCAGGATGACCTTGCCATGCCCGGCCGAAAACTCTTCCTCGGTCACCTGCTTGCGGTTGCGTGCATGCGGCCTGGGTGTGGCCTGCTCACGCAACTCCGCCACAATCTCCTGCGCCCTCCAGATCTTGATCTCGCCGTCCGCCAGCAGTCGCCTGACCACGGCATCAAAGATCTCCGCAGTGGCGCCAGCGGCGATGGCAACGCTGCGCGCGTGCAGACTCATGTGCCCGAGTTGGATGCCTTCCGTGACCAGCGCGCGCAACGCGGAAAAATTCTGTGCCAGGCCGACCGCGCCCATCACTTCCGCCAGCTCCCGCGCACCGTGGATATTCAGCAAACGATGGTTGAGCGCAACCGTCGGATTGGATTGCAACGGGCCGCCGACAATCCCCACCTTCATCGGCATTTCAATGCTGCCCACGAGGTTGCCTTCGGCGTCCTTCGACCAACTGGTGAGCGCGGTATAGCTCTTGCCGCGTGCCGCATAGGCGTGCGCCGCTGCTTCCAGCGCGCGCCAGTCGTTGCCGGTAGCCAGCGCCACCGCATCGACCCCGTTCATCACGCCCTTGTTGTGCGTGGCCGCGCGATACGGATCCACGATCGCCAGATCATTGGCGAGAATGATGCCATCGCGCACTTCTGCACCATCGCGGCCCTTGGCCGCCAGCAGCGCCGTCGGGATCACCGCTTTGGCCCACACCAGCGCGCGATCGGTCAGATTGGACAGGATGCGCAAAAACACGCGCCCGCCAGTGATGGACTCCACCAGCGACGCCACGCCTTCGCACATCGAGTTGACCAGATTCGCACCCATGGCATCGCAGGTATCGACCAGCAGGTGCAACACCACCATGTCGCTGCCACCGTTTGGCGCCGTGTGGATCACCACTTCCATGTCCTGTGCGCCACCGCCGCGCGCCACCATCTTCGGGTGCAGACTGTTCGCGAGGTTGAGAATCTCGTCCTTGTGCTGCAACAGCGCGATGCGCGCCTGCCCGGAGTGCGGCGCATCCACCACCTGCACCTGGCCAATCAGCACGGGCTTGGTACTGCGCGTGACGAAGCCACCGGCGCTGCGCACCAGTTTGGCGGCGGAGCTCAGTGCGGCGACGATGGACGGCTCCTCCACCACCAGCGGTATCACGTAATCCTTGTCGTTGATCAGGAAGTTGAGCCCCAGACCAACCGGCAAACCCATGACCCCGACGACGTTCTCGATCATCTTGTCGGCGAGCGCGACCCCGAGCGTGTGTTCGCCACTGAGCCAGGCACGACAGTCCTGACGCGACAGCAAACCGCGTTCATGCGCCAGTTGCACGCGCTCGCTCACTGACAATTTGTAGAAACCCGGCATGCGCGCGGGATGGTCTGCGCGCGGTTGGTCCGGCGCTTGCGACTGATCCATGATTTTTCTGTTTCCCGTTGCTTCAGTTCACCTGCAAACCATGCGGTTCAAGCTGCACATCGAGTGTCTGCAGGCCGGCTTGCGCAACGCGTTGGCGAAACGCCTGGAGACGTTCGGCGTCGACCGTCAGCGCGATGCCGATGTCACCGCCACCTGCCCCGCAGGTCTTGTACACCACGCCACATTCCGCGGCGATGGCAGCCAGCACGCGATGCTCGGCGCTCACGATGTCCAGGCCACTGGCTGCGCCCAGTCGCGCCAGACCAGCCGCGTATGCCGTGATGGCTTCCAGCAGTGTGCTGACCACGTTGTCCGCAAACGCCGCAGCCGCCGCCTCGGCGCACCGCGCCAGCTCACGCATCAACGTGGTATAGCGCGCTGGCACCTGTTCCCGCCACGCCGCAAGCTGGCGCAAGAATACTCCAGTGGACGCCGCTTTCCCTGACCAGGCGCAGGCAAACAGCAGGCCAGTCGGCCAGGCCACAGGCGTGATCTGCGGCTGCCCGGCGCGCAATCGATAGCCGATCGCACCACCGGTCAAACTCGCGGCAACATCCAGCCCGCTGCCGCGTCCGCCCTGCATGCGCCGATGTGCGACAATCAGGCGCCCGGCCGACGGTGCACTGCGTCCGGCGTGGGCCCGAATCGCGCCGGCAAGGGCCACGGTCAATGCGGCGCTTGAGCCGAGACCGAGCTTGTGGCGCGCACCCGTGGTGGAAAAAAACGTGCGGGTGTCCAGCGTGGCGTGAACCCCGGGTACTGCGCCATCCAGCACCATGGTCTCGAGCACGGACGCCACCAGGGCGAGACGGTCTGTATCGATCGCGTCAACGCTGTTCCAATGGAAATGGTGCTGGCCATCCAGATAACCCAGCGCGTCATGCACACCCAG
>DATCWU010000349.1:0-5308 GCA_036566165.1 Rhodanobacter sp.
GCCGACGTCGATCTCCGTCACCACGTTCGGTACCGGCAAGATCAGCGACGATGAAATCGAGAAGCTGATTCGCGGCAACTTCGACCTGCGCCCGTACGGCATCCTGCAGATGCTCGACCTGATCCACCCGATGTATCAGCAAACCGCCAGCTACGGTCACTTTGGCCGCACCCCATACGAGATGAAGGACGCCAACGGCAACACGTTTACCGCGTTCTCGTGGGAGAAGACCGACAAGGCCGAGGCATTGCGCAAGGCCGCAAAGCTGAAGTAAGCCAATGCTGCGGCGGTCATCGCGCTGAACAAAAACCCCGCCATACAGTGCGGGGTTTTTTGTTGCCGCAGACACCGGCACACACGGCGGGCAGCTCTGCTGTCAACTAGCCGCCGTCGTGCGTACGCGACGCCACAACCGTTGGCTGCTTGACGCCGCGCCGCACGAGTTTGGCCGCCGTGCGCGGCGTATGGGCCGCATGCTTGCGGCGAACGCAAGTGGCACCACGGCGTGGCTGACACGTGTTATGCGCTGTCGCGACACGCTTGCCGCGATGACGGTGGTGGCGCGGTTGTGCCGGCAGGGTATCCGCCGTGGCGCTCTTGATCGGCGACAACGCGGCCAGCGCCTGGCCCACCTTGCTGCTGCGGACCACCCCAGCCTGCGCTACCAAAACTTCCGGGGTCTGCTGATGTTCGAAGCTGTCATCCAGCAAGCGCGCCATCAGATTGTCACGGGCCACCGCCGTGCGCCCGCCCATGACCACGGCAAACAGGCGACGGCCATCCCGTACTGCCGTCGAAGCCAGGTTGAAGCCTGCCGCATTGGTGTAGCCGGTCTTCAACCCATCCATGCCGGGATAGCGATCCATCAGGCGATTGTGCCCGCGCACCACCTGCCCCTGGAACGTGAACTGGCGCGTGGCGAAATACGCCGCGTCCTGCGGAAAGTCGCGATACAACGCCATCGCCAACCTCGCCAGATCACGCGCTGTCGTCGTGTCGCGCGGACCCGGCAAACCCGAGGCGTTGTCAAAATGCGTGCTGGTCATGCCCAGCAGCAGCGCTTGGGCGTTCATCATCTCGACAAAACGCTCCTTCGAGCCGGCGATGCCTTCTGCGGTCACGGCCGCGGCGTCATTGGCCGATTTCGTGACCATGGCCAGAATGCAGTCCTCCACTGAAATCGTCTTGCCGGGAACCAGGCCAAGCTTGGTTGGCGCCCTGGCCGCGGCCCAGGCGGACACCGGCAACTGCTGATCCAGCTTGAGTCGGCCAGCTTGCAACTGCCGGAATGCGAGGTACAGCGTCATCATCTTGGCCAGTGACGCCGGATGGTTCGGCTCGTCGGCATTGACTTCATTCAGCACCTGGCCGGTCGTTGCATCGACGACGATGGCCGCGTAACCGGCGTGCGCCGGGCCGACGAAACCCACAAAACCAGCCAGCACGATCAGCGCCGACATGCACCGGAACCGGCGCAGCAACCACCCTGCCCTCATCGACTCGATTGCCAACCTGGATTCCTCACGTGCGGACGACCACATCACCCTGTGCGCCAAAACCATAGTGCACAGCTCGGACAATATCCACAGGTAACGCATCAACCATCGCTGTCAAACCCATGTTTTGCGAACCATTGCCGACGCAAATCGACCCATCTGCCTGGTCCGCTGTCGAGGCAACAGCACCGTGCCAGTGCGCATCAGCCGATTAATTGTCGACCAGACGGTACGCGGCGGCCAGCTACAATGGGCGGATGTCTCTCATCCAATTGCAACACGTCGACTTCAGCATCGGCGGCCCGCTCCTGCTCGAACAGGTGAACTTGTCGATCGAGGCGAACGAACGCGTCTGCATCGTCGGCCGCAACGGCGAGGGCAAATCCACGTTGATGAAGCTGATCACCGGCGAGCTGCACGCCGATGACGGCGAGGTGCGCCTGCAGCACGGCGTGGTGGTCGCGCGCATGGCGCAAGAGGTGCCACAGGACACTGCCGGCAGCGTATTCGATGTGGTAGCCGCAGGGCTGGGCGATCTGGGCCGGCTGCTGGCGCGCTACCACCAACTGCTGGCGCTCGGTGATTTCGACGCGCTGGGTGACGTGCAGACGCAGCTCGAAGCACAACACGGCTGGGATCTGGATCGCCGCGTAGACGAAGTACTGACGCAGCTGGAATTGCCCGGTAGCGCGGATTTTTCGGCACTGTCAGGCGGCATGAAGCGCCGCGTGCTGCTGGCGCAGGCGCTGGTACGCAAACCCGATGTGTTGCTGCTGGACGAGCCGACCAATCATCTGGACATCGAGGCGATCGACTGGCTGGAAACGTTTCTCAAGCAATTTGCCGGCAGCATCGTCTTCGTCACGCATGACCGCAGCTTCGTGCGCGCGCTGGCCACGCGCATCGTGGAGATCGATCGCGGCGCGGTCACCGACTGGCCGGGCGATTACGACAACTACCTGCGTCGGCGCGAAGAGCGCTTGCACGCCGAGGACCAGGCCAACGCGCTGTTCGACAAGAAGCTGGCGCAGGAGGAAGTGTGGATTCGCCAGGGCATCAAGGCCCGACGCACGCGCAACGAAGGTCGCGTGCGCGCGCTGGAGGCGCTGCGCAATGAACGCGGCAAACGCCGCAACCTCACCGGCAACGCAAAAATGACGCTCGGCCGCACGCACGCGTCCGGCAAGAAGGTGATCGACCTCAAGCATGTGACCCACGGTTTCGACGGCCGCACGTTGATCGACGACCTGAGCACCACGGTGCTGCGCGGCGACCGTATCGGCATCATCGGCCCGAACGGTGCGGGCAAGAGCACGCTGCTGAAAATCATGCTCGGCGAACTGATTCCGCAGCGGGGCACGGCGGAGCTGGGTACCAGCACGCAGATCGCGTATTTCGATCAGCACCGCCTGCAACTGGACGACGCGCTCAACGCGGTCGACAACGTGGCCGGCGGCCTGGAGTTCATCGAGCTCAACGGCCAGCGCAAACACATCATCGGCTACCTGCAGGATTTCCTGTTTTCGCCGGAACGCGCGCGCGCGCCGATCACCCGGCTGTCCGGCGGCGAGCGCAATCGCCTGCTGCTGGCCAAGCTGTTTTCCCAACCGTCCAACCTGCTGGTGATGGACGAGCCAACCAACGACCTGGACGTGGAAACGCTGGAACTGCTGGAAGAGTTGCTGACCGACTACCAGGGCACGTTGCTGCTGGTGTCGCATGACCGCGCGTTTCTCGACAACGTCGTCTCCAGCACGCTGGTACTGGAAGGCCACGGCCAGATTGGCGAGTACGTCGGCGGCTACACGGATTGGCTGCGCCAGCGCGCGCAACACGACCACGTTGCGTCCGCCACGGACAAATCGGCGCCCGCAGCCCCGGCTGCCGCAGCGCCACCAATCACCGCCAAACGCAAGCACAGCTTCAAACTGCAGCGCGAGCTGGAGCAACTGCCCGGCCAGATCGAAGCACTGGAGGCAGACATCGCCAGGCGGACGCAAGCGATGAACGAGCCGGCATTCTTTCAGCAGGACAGCACCGCCATCGTCACCGCGAACGAAACGCTGGCGGCACTGCAAACCACGCTGGATGCAGCCTACGCGCGGTGGGCAGAACTGGACGGCTGAAAACCAGGCATCGCGCGGCCCCGCTCACGCCCGGCGTTTTCCTGGCGACCAGGGAATGGGCACACCAGCGACCCCGCTGGCGGCACTTTTGCCGCCAGCCACGCGCGTATCATTCGGCTTTCTCTGCGCGGAAGACCCACCATGCTCACGCTTTACTACAGCCCCGGTTCCGCCAATCTGGTGGTGCATCTGACCTTGCTCGAACTCGGCCTGGCGCACACGCTGGAGCGTGTCGATCTGGACGCCGGGCAACAGCGCAGCGCGGCCTATCTCGCGCTCAATCCACTCGGCGTGGTGCCGACACTGGTGATCGATGGCGTGCCCCACGGTGAAGCGGCGGCACTGACGATGCTGCTGGCCGAGCGCCATGCAGAGGCCGGCCTGGCCCCGGCACCGGGCAGTGCGACACGCGCGGATTACCTGCAGTGGATGTTCTATCTGGCCAACACCTTGCAGCCGCTGTTCCGCCAGTGGTTCTACCCCACCGATCACCTGCCGGCGGCGGCGGACAACATCAAGGAGGCGGCCCGCATCGGCATCGAGGCGGCGTGGTCGCACATCAACAACCACCTCGCCACGCACGGGCCGTACCTGCTTGGCGCCACGTTCAGCGTGGTTGATCTGTACGTGCTGATGCTGATGCGCTGGTCGCGCAACATGCCGCACCCAGCCACGACCTGGGCCAACCTCTCGTCGCTCGCCGACCAGCTCAAGGCGCGCCCGTCGTGGAAGCAGGTGTGCGACGCCGAGGGTCTGGTCGAGTGGGCGTGAGTGCGTGAGCGATGCGCCCGGTACCGCCGCCTGGGCGGTCTATCTGATCGAATGCGCCGACGGTCGCGTCTATACCGGGATCGCGCGCGATCCTGAGCGACGTTACGCCCAACACATCAGCGGCAAAGGCGCGCGCTTCACCCGCTCCAATCCACCGCGGCAACTACTGGGCTGGGTGTGGGTTGCCGATCACGGCGCGGCGCTGCGGCTGGAGATCGCGTGGAAGAAACTGCCTCGCGCCCAACGCATCGCCGCCCTCCACGCCACCACCACCCCACCTACGGGGATAGATGTCGGGCGCTGACACGGGTGAGTGCCGTCTAGTGATGCTTGCGGAGGAGGGTCCAAGCAACATGGACGCATGCCAACATTTCCCGCTACCGGTCGCCACGTCCTGCGCGAGGGGCGCGTTTCCATCCCCGGACAGGTCTACTTGCTGACCACCACCACGTGCGATCGCCAGCGCCTGTTCGCGGCGCCGGAGTGTGCGCGTGTCGCCAGCCGGATTATCCGCGCCGACTCCACCTGGGGTGACGCCCACCTGTTCGCGTGGGTGTTGATGCCGGACCACTGGCACGGCCTGCTGCAACTCGGCAACGAGCCGCTTGCGCGTGTCATGAACCGCTTCAAGGCCAACGTCACCCGCGCGCTGCACGCGGCGTGCGCGCTGGACGAGCGGATCCGGGATCGCAGTTTTCACGACCATGCCTTGCGTGCCAATGAAGATGTCCGACAGGCTGCGCGATACGTCCTGGCCAATCCGATTCGCGCCGGACTTGTCAAAAGCACTCTCGACTACCCCTACTGGAACGCCTTCTGGCTCGCCCCGGAACACCCCCTGTCGTAGGAGCCCGCTGGCGGGCGATGCTTTTCGTTCGGGATTCGGGTTTCGGGTTTCACAAAAGCATCGCCCGC
>DATCWU010000244.1:0-3852 GCA_036566165.1 Rhodanobacter sp.
GCGCACGGTGATCTACTTTCCCGGCTCGACCATTGGCAACTTCGAGAGCCGTGAGGCAGCGGAACTGCTGCGCAAGATGCGCAAGGAAATGGGCGAAGCCGGGGGCATCCTGATAGGGGTGGATCTGAAGAAGGATGCGGCACGCATCGAGGCGGCGTACAACGACCGCGCCGGGGTCACGGCGGAGTTCACGCTTAACCTCCTGGCGCGCCTGAACCGCGAGGTTGGCAGCAACTTCGACCTGTCCGCGTTCGCTCATCGGGCGCGGTACAACCCGATGGCCGGCCGGGTAGAGACCCAGTTGGTCAGTCGCCGCGCGCAGCAGGTCAGTATCGGTCGCACCCGCATCAAGTTTCGGGCCGATGAAGCCATCCAGGTCGAGTACAGTTGCAAGTATTCACTGGAAGAGTTTGCCGCCTTGGCCGCCAAGGCGGGATTGGCGGTGGAGCGCGTGTGGCTGGATGCCGAGCGGATGTTCAGCGTGCAGTACCTGGTACGCGCAGGCACGGGGCGCGCTGACGTACCGGGTGGCGCCGTCCAGTAGGCTGTCGGGTAGCCGCGTCGAGAATTCGGCTACGCGAGGACAGCGATCGCCGATTTGCCGGTCCATAGTGGTTCCATGGACCGGCAATCGGCAGCGATATGGACCGCACAGACGGTTCGCAGACCGTCCAACCAAAGCCCGACCGGCTCCTGGCGTTGGCCGCATCATCATTGGACTGCGCGGGGCGGGCAGTGTCCGCCCTGCATGGCAATCTGTGGTTGACGATGCCTACTTCGCTCCATACAACACGCGCACGTCCGCCGTGAGTGCAGCTTGACTGTCCGCGCGGGCGTAAAACATGTGTCCACCCGGATAGTTTTTTACCTGTACCCGCGTCGCGTCGCCCATGGCCGGCATCTGGTCGACGATCAGTATCGAGGCCATGAACGGGCAGGACAGATCGTCCCACCCATGGGCAATCAATACGCGCAGCCCCGGATCGTTCGCCACCGCTTCACGCAGTTGCGTCACTGAACCCAGGTTGGCGTCGTCGTCCTCATGCCACAGTTTGTTCACGGCGTAACTCAGTGCGTTGTAGCGACCGGCGTGCTTCCAGCCGACCGTGCGCGTGACGAAGTCGACCATCGCGCTGGTGGTCGGCGCGATGATGCCGTTCAGGATCGGATCGCCGGTTTGCTGGCGCGGCGCGTTCGGGAACGGATCCCAGGCGGTGACGTTGGAATCGTAGCGGCTGCCCAGCTTGCCTTCGGCGCGGTACACCTCGCGCAGGTACGCCTGGGTTTCGATGCGGCCACCGGAGCGCTGCACGAATACCGGATCGAGCCCGGTCAGTTCCGTGACCTTTTTGATCATCGCCGCCGTGGCGGCGGGATCCGACCGGCCTTTCAGCAGCGTGCTGGCGTAAGTGGTACGGGTGTAGTCGATGATCGGCGCCATCGCGGCGTCGCTGAGTTTGTGCTCACGTTCCAGATGCGCGGCGGCAATCGACGGCAGCGTCAGCATCCACGGCAGGGGTGACACATTGTGGTCGTCGGACGCAGCCGGGTCGAGATACGGCGACAGCAGCACCACGCCGTTCATCGCCACGCCAAGCTGGGTCTGCAGATAAGCGGTGATGCGCGGGCCACGGAAGCCGCCGTAACTTTCGCCGACCAGATATTTGCGCGAAGTCATGCGCTCGCTTTTCAGCAACCAGTCGTAGATCACGCGCGACAGGTATTTGATATCGGCGTCGGTACTGTAGAACTGCTTGGTGGCTTCCTTGTCATCGACCAGCGCGCGGCTGAAACCGGTGCCGATCGGGTCGATGAATACCAGGTCGGTGAACCCGAGCCAGGTGCCGGGATTGTCGCGCAGGATGGGGGGTGCTGACGGGGTGTCGCCAGCCACGCCGAAGTTGACTTTCTTCGGCCCAATCGCGCCGAGGTTCAGGTACACCGACGATGCGCCCGGTCCGCCGTTCAGCGCGAATGTCACTGGCCGATCCTTGCCCGGCATCGTGTAGGCGGTGAACACCACTTCGCCGGTGATCTTGCCTTTTTCATCGCGCACCGGCAGCGAGCCTACCGTGGCGGTGTACTTGAGCGTCTTGCCAGCCACCGTGGTCGACTGCGCGACATGCGCGTCAGCCGGCAGTGGCGGCAGGTGAAAGTCGTCGGTGCTGGCGGCGGGCGTCGCCGGTTGCTGGGTGTCGGCGGCAAAGACCGGGGCGGAAGCGAGGCCGGCGAGCACACAGCCAGCCAGCAGGACGGATTGCAGGGACTTGCGCACGGCGTTTCCTCGTGGGCGAAAGTCGCCAGCTTAACCGGCGGCGTTGCCCTGGGAGTGTGCGTAAAGGCATGGGCGGCAGCGGACGTGGTCCCACATCGTGGTCAGCGCAGTGCGCAAGTTGCCGGCTCCAACTGAGTTGCTGGCTGGGCTGGCGGCGCCATGCGTTCCATCCAGCGTTCGAACGCCAGCATGAAATTCTGCAGCGACTGGATCGTGGTGAAGTCAGTCAACGTGCCGTCCGGGTCGAAGCGACTGGCTGCGTTCGCCACGAACAGGGTTGGTGCCGGCATCACCAGCGCGCTGCAGGTGTGCAGCACCTGGCGCAGCGACGCCTGGGCCAGGCGAGTGCCCCAGGGGCCGCTGCTGGCACCGAGCACGGCCACCGGCCTAGCCGCCAGGACGTCGCCGTCGGGACTTTCACGCGAGAGCCAATCCAGCGCGTTCTTCAGCACGCCGGGAATGGACTGGTTGTATTCGGGTGTGGCGACCAGCAAGCCGTCCGCGGCAGCGATCGCCGTGCGCAGCGCCTGCACGCCGACCGGGCCGGTCGGATCGCGCTGTTCCAGATCCTCATCGAACAGAGGAACACTGGACAGTGCGTGGTAGACGTCCAGCTGCAATGTCGCCGGTGCCTGCTCCGCAGCCGCGCGCAGCAGGCGGCGATTCCAGGAAGCGTGGCGCAAACTGCCGGCGAGACACAATACGCGGCGGGTCGGGGTCGGTATGCACGAAATCACTTTGAGTATCTCCAGTGGGCGAGGGAATCAGGGTTCGGTCAGCAGCAGGACCGCGCAGACAACCAGCAAGGTACCCATGACGGCATCGACGCTGCGGCGAATTCGTGGTTGCGCCAGCCAGCGGGCGAGGTATGCGCCAAGCCCGGCCCACAGCAGCAGACACAGGGTGGGGATCAGCACAAACAACCCGGCCAGCGTCAGGTAGCCACGCCAATCGGCCACGGGCAGCGCCGCCAGTACGGTCAACACCATCACCCAGCTTTTCGGGTTGAGAAACTGGAAACCGAGCAGAGCCAGCGTGCCGGTGGGCAACGTGGACTTGCGTGGAGCTGCGTTGGTACGGCGCGGCGCGATGCCTCCCGCCACCAGCGTCATGCCGAGCCAGGTGAGGTACAGCCCACCGAGTACGGCGATCCACCGCCGCAGCAGTGGATGCGCCGCAAACACCGCATCCACGCCCAGTGCCAGCACGGCAAGCAGCAAGAGGCCACCCGCCACGATGCCGACGATCGTCGGCATCGCGCCACGCACGCCGGCGCGCCCCGCGGCGTGCAACACAATCAAGTTGTTGGGGCCTGGTGTGATGGCGGCCACACCGAGCAGGCCGCACAGTACGAGCAGGTGATGCATGCCTTGGCGTCCTTCGACAATGGTCGAGCGACGTGCATGATGGGTGGTGCCACTGGCGCGTGCCGCGGTAGTTATGGTCTAAAATATCGACCATGAAGGAATTGCCGCTGAATGCCTTGCGCGCTTTTGCCATGGTCTACGCCCACGGCGGCGTCCGTGCGGCCGCGCGGGAACTGCACATGGCGCATTCCTCGGTGAGCCGGCATCTGG
>DATCWU010000351.1:0-3468 GCA_036566165.1 Rhodanobacter sp.
GCTGCTGTGGCACGAGCCGGCAACGCGCAGGCCCGACCCGGCGACCGTGCTGGTCTTCTGTGCCCGTGGTTCGATCGACACCGCCGGCGGCCGCCTGCACGTCGGCGACGCGTGGCGACCGCCGCCGCGCACGGTCGATCCGCTGACATTGCATGAGGGTGCGTTGGCGCTGGTGGTCCGGATCGAGCCCCACGCCCGCTGATCGGTCACCGCGCTCGCCTATACTCGGGCCACCCACCTGAGCAAGGCGAACTTCATGTCCATCCTGATCCTCGGCCTGCTGATTTTTCTCGGCGTGCATTCGCTGCGCCTGTTTGCCGACGGCTGGCGCAACCGGCAACTGGCGCGGCTGGGCGAGCTGCGCTGGAAAGGCCTGTACACGCTGGTATCGCTGATCGGTTTTGCGCTGATCTGCTGGGGCTTCGGCCTGGCGCGCCAGCACGCGGTGCTGCTGTACGTGCCGCCGCTGGCCTTGCGCCACGCCAACGCGCTGTTCACCCTGGTCGCGTTCGTGCTGGTGGCTGCCGCCTATGTCCCGCGCAACCATCTCAAGGCGAAATTCGGCCACCCGATGCTGCTCGGCGTAAAGGTGTGGGCGTTCGGCCATCTGCTGGCCACCGGCATGCTGCACGATGTGCTGTTGTTCAGCGCCTTCCTGCTGTGGGCGGTGGTGCTGTTCATCGCGTCGCGCCGGCGCGACCGCGCGGCGGGCACCGTCTATCCGGCCGGTACGCTGCAAGGCGACGTGCTGGCCGCGGTGGTCGGCATCGCGGCCTGGGCCGTGTTCACACTGTGGCTGCACCTGCGGCTGATCGGGGTAAGCCCGATGATGTGAGGGGTGTCGGGAGTCACCTGCGCGCAGGCCTCGACCTGCGCTAGAGTCTGCGCTGTCCCCACCCGCGAGGAACGACGCATGACTGGTTTCCTGCTCTGGTTGTTGTTGCTGGTGTTCTGCTGGCCGCTCGCGCTGCTGGCGCTGGTGCTGTACCCGATCGTGTGGCTGCTGTTGCTGCCGCTGCGCCTGGTCGGCATCACCGTAAGCGCCGTGTTCGCCTTCCTCGGCGCCCTGCTGATGCTGCCCGCACGCGTATTGCGCGGCCATCCGGTGTGACACCGGCTCCGCCCTTTACGCCGGTGTCTCGCTGGTTTGAAGGGGCCAAGGCCCTTCATAACTTTACAATGGGGCTGGATAACTATCCAATAAGCACCGCATACTTTATGGTGCACGCATGGCCCGACCCAGTCGTTCCCCGGAAATTGATGCCTCGTTGTTGGCCCAGGTCCAGAGCCACCCCAACGATCTGGTGCGCGTCGTCGCCGACACATTGGGGCTCAGCCGCGCCGCCGTAGCCACGCGCGCGCGCGCGCTGATCGGTCAAGGCTATCTGGCCAAGGTTGGAACAACGCGACCAACCTACCGTCCCGGCACCTCCCGTCGCGCCACTTTTCGCCATCTGCTGCACGGTCTCGCTGAGGATCGCGTATGGGCACGTGATATCGCGCCACTGCTGAAAGGCCTGCCGGCAAACATCGTCGACATCAGCCACCACGGTTTGACCGAAATGGTCAACAACGCCATCGATCACTCCGAAGGGAAACACCTCAGGGTTCTCCTGGATCGCAATGACCGCCAGGTTGCCATGATGGTGGCGGACGATGGAGTCGGCATTTTCCGCAAGATCACTCGCGCACTGGATCTTCCCGACGAGCGGCTGGCACTGCTTGAGCTTTCAAAGGGAAAGTTGACCACCGATCCAAGGCGCCATTCCGGCGAAGGCGTGTTTTTCACTTCGCGCATGTTCGACCGTTTCCAGATCGCTTCCGGCGATCTGGTCTTCGACCATGACGATGGAGCGGGCGACGACCTGCTTTTCGACATTGACATGCGCCAGGTCCGCCATGGCACGACGGTACTTATGGAAATCAGGACCGACACCACCAGGACGGCCAAGGAAATTTTCGACCAATTCTCCAGCGGGCCGGACGATTACACCTTCGCCAAGACAGTTGTTCCGGTCAGGCTGGCCAAGGTTGGTGACGAGAACCTGATCTCGCGCTCGCAAGCCAAGCGCCTGATGCAACGGGTAGAGCGATTCCGCACCGTGGTACTCGACTTCGAAGCGGTAACCAGCATCGGCCAGGCCTTTGCGGATGAAGTGTTCCGTGTCTTTGCGCACGACCACCCCGATGTCACCCTCGTTCCGATGCACGCGGTTCCCGCAGTTCAACAGATGATTCGTCGAGCGGAAGTCGCTCGCGATGCGGAAAGCGATCAACTCCCGTTGCCCTGACCATGGCCGTCAAACCTCACTCGCCTTCGTGCGAGCGCAATCGCGAACCGATCCTCGGCGTGCTGCGCGAGTATTTTTCCGATCGCCGGAATGTGCTGGAGATCGGCAGCGGCACCGGCCAGCACGCGGTGCATTTCGCGGCGGCACTGCCCCGGCTGACCTGGCAAAGCTCCGATCGTGCAGAGAACCTGCCCGGCATCCGCGCCTGGCTGGATGAGGCAGCACTGCCGAACACGCCGGCACCGCTGGAGTTCGACGTCAACGGCCGCTGGCCGGCGGGGCCGTTCGACGCCGTGTTCAGTGCCAACACCCTGCACATCATGGCCTGGCCCGAGGTGCAGCGGCTGTTCGCGCAATTGCCCGCGGTCACCACCGACGACGCGGTCCTGATCATCTACGGCCCGTTCAACAACCAGGGTCGCTACAGCAGCGAGAGCAATGCCGCGTTCGACCAATGGCTCAAGGCACGCAGCGCACACATGGCGATCCGCGATGCCGAAGCCGTCGACGCCTTGGCCGATGCCGCCGGCTTTCGCCTGCTCGCCGACATTGCGATGCCGGCCAACAATCGCTGCCGCGTGTGGCGGCGCATGCTCGGCTGAGTACCCGCCTGCGCGGCAGGCCTGCACGATTGCGCCGAACCGGGTACAAAGGCAGCATGAAGTCGATCGACACGCTGACCCCCTGCCCCTGCGGCAACCCGACCGGTTACAGCCAATGCTGCGGGCCGTTGCACGACGGCGCCATCGCCGCCACGGCCGAACAACTGATGCGTTCGCGCTACAGCGCCTACGTGCTCAAGCGCGAGGATTACCTGCTGGCCAGCTGGCATGCCGACAGCCGGCCAGCCTCGCTGCGGCTGGCCGCGCAGCAGCCGCCGCCGACCTGGCTGGGACTGGAAGTGCGTCGCCAGCAAACTGTCGACGACAATCACGCCATCGTGGAGTTCGTTGCCCGCTACCGCCTCGGCGGCGGCCGCGCACAACGCCAGCACGAGACCAGCCGCTTCGTGCGTGTGGACGGCCGCTGGTATTACCTCGACGGCGAACTGAAGAGCTGACGCTCAAAAACCCTGCACGCCGGCCGCATGCAGGCGCGCGGCTTGCGCGCACACCTCGGGACAGCCGAAGAACGCAACCAGCTGGTTCGCGCGACCGGCGCCGATGCCGGCGAGCGC
>DATCWU010000372.1:0-1912 GCA_036566165.1 Rhodanobacter sp.
CCGCACCGACCTTCGTCAGCGCCGCCGTCAGCGTCGTCTTGCCGTGATCCACGTGACCAATCGTGCCGACGTTGACGTGCGGCTTGGTGCGTTCGAATTTACCCTTTGCCATGCGCGCTAAACCCCGATGGAGTCAATGAACTGGAGAAAACTGCCCGTTTCGGGGCTGACCATGACGGCCGAATGAGTGGTGCTCATGACAGGAATCGAACCTGTGACCTCTTCCTTACCAAGGAAGTGCTCTACCGACTGAGCTACATGAGCGGAAATTTCAGCCATCCTCCATGACGGCGAAGACAAGTCCGGCGTCCTGCCGGACTTTCCAAAAAAGTGAAGTACCCAATGGAGCGGAAGGCGGGAATCGAACCCGCGTAATCAGTTTGGAAAACTGATGTTCTACCATTGAACTACTCCCGCCCTGCGCGGAACTCTTGCTGGTGGAGGGAGGTGGATTCGAACCACCGAAGGCGTAAGCCAGCAGATTTACAGTCTGCCCCCGTTGGCCGCTTGGGTATCCCTCCAACAAAGAACGCGTATTGTGTGGATCGGACCCCGAGCTGTCAACACCTTGCAGCGTCGCTTCCGCATGCGGAAGCGATTTTTCGCGGGTGTCCTCAGTCCAGCGAAGCCGCGCGCAGATCGACCAACTGCTCCATGCCCTTGGACAACTCCAGCAGCTGTTTCGCCTGCGTCTGCAGCCGGCGCTCGTTGTCGTCGCGCGGCTCCCAGCGCGGCACCGGGGTTGGCTTGCCGTCCGGGCTGTCCAGCGCCACGAATACCATCACGCAGCTGGTCGCCAGGCGCTGCTCGTCCTTGCGCAGGTCACGCGCCAGCACGTCGACCGCCAGGTGCATGCTGCTGGTGCCGGTGTGGATCAGGCGCGCCCGCACCGTGACCAGGTCGCCGATCAGGATTGGCGCCACGAACTGGATCCCGCTGACCGAGGCAGTGACGCAGTACGCCCCGCTCCAGCCCACCGCGCAGGCGTAGCCGGCCTGGTCGATCCATTTCATTGCCATGCCGCCGTGCACCTTGCCGCCAAAATTGACGTCGGTGGGCTGAGCGAGGAAGCGGAACGTCACTTCGTGCTGTTTTCCGGACATGGGGCTGACGTCTCGTAGGCGAAATCCGAAGCCGGGATTATGCCTGAGCGCACGCACTTGCCCGCGTCGGCGCACCATCCTTGCGGCCCGCCCCGCTTCATGGCTAGATGGGGGTCAGGGAAGCAGGGGGAGCCATCCATTGGTCTTGCGCAGCATTGCATCACGGACGGCGCTGTGGGTCCTGGTCGGCTCCACCCTGGTGCTGGCAGCCATTGGTGCCCTGTTGCTCAGCCTGACCCGCACGCAGATCCTCGAACACACCCACCATGAGGCAGCGGCCCTGGCGGCCAACGCCGGCAGCCAGATCCAGGCCCGGATCGACCGTGTCGCGGTTTCGGCACGGATGCTCGCCGCGATTATCGCCACCCGCCAGGACGACGCCGAACCGCTGCTGCGCGACACCCTGGCTGCGAACCTGGACATGGACGGGCTGGCCGCGGTATTCAGGCCCTCGCCGAATCCAGCCGACGCCCCGCCGTACTCGCCGTTCGTGAGCCGGCTGGGCAACGGCACCCTGACCAGCCGCGACCTCGCGCGCGACGCCAGCCCCTACTGGAACAGCAATTGGTTTCTCGGCGGACTGGGCTGCGGCAACGGCTGCTGGCAGCGAGCGTTCTTTTCGCAGTCCCGGCACCGCCAGCTGATCAACTACTCGGTGGCGATCAGTCGCGACGGGCACCCGGCCGGCATCATCAACGCCGACGTCACGCTCGACTGGCTGCACCAGATACTCGGCAGCCTGGCCAAGCCCGAGGGCGCCTATGCCTTCGTGCTGGACAGCGACGGCGACTACCTGGCGCACGACAACC
>DATCWU010000381.1:0-5049 GCA_036566165.1 Rhodanobacter sp.
GCCCGCCTGGCCGATCCACAAACCTACAACGGTCCGACGCAGGAACTGATGCAGCTGAGCCAGCAGCAAGCGCGGTTGCGTCACGAGAAAGACACGCTGGACACCGAGTGGTTGCAACTGGTGGAACGCCTGGAGGCCTGAGGTTGATGACGCTGAAACGCGAGCAGGCAGTGCAATTGTGGTTACCGGCGCTGGCCCACTTTGCCGCCACTGGCCCGGTACGCGCGCTGTTGCTGCGCGCTGATCAGCTGCCCGATGGTGCCAGCGGTTTCCTCGCCGGCTTGCGGGAGTATTTCCCGGATATCGACACATCGTTGCCGGCTGGCGCCCTGACCCGCCAGTTCGTTGCGCATGACGCCGGTGACGCACTCTGGCTTGCCGCCGACCCGGCGTGGGCGCGGCCAGACATCAATGGCATTCGCCTGATGGCGTGTGGTCACCTGCAGCTGGACATGGCCCAGGCACAGGCATTGGCTGCGCCGCTGTTGCCGCTATTTGCCGAGGCCGGCATGCAGCTGCAGGTTTCCACGCCCGAACATTGGCATGTGCGCCTGCCGGCGGACACCGTGCTGCCGGAATTTTCCGCGCCCGAGCAGGCCATGGGCGAAGACTTGTCACAACACATGCCGCAGGGCCCGGCCGGCAAGCGCTGGCGGTTGTTGCTGAATGAGGTCCAGGTCGCGCTGCACCAGAACCCGCTGAATGCCGCACGCCATGCGCGTCGGATGGTGCCGGTCAACACGTTGTGGTTGTGGGGCGGCGGACGCTTGCCGAAACCGGTGCGCACGGAGTTGCGCGGTGTGATCAGCGACGATGTATTGCTGAGTGCCGTGGCGCAACGCGCCGGGCTCGAGCCGCAGTCGCGTACGTCGGCAAACATCGGTCGCGCCAGCGCCGGCTGGCTGATCGATCTGCAGGACGTGGCGGCGGGTGACGTCGAGGCGCAATGGTGGTCGATACTGGAGCCGCTGGCGACGCGGCAACCGCTGGCCTTGAATTTCGCCAGTGGTGAACGCTGGCTGCGTCGGCCGTGGCATCGCTGGCGCCTATGGCGGCGGGCACCGCGTTGAGCGTGCTGCAGTTGCGCCGCCGAAGCGGCCAGGGCACACCCAGCGGGTGGCCGGACTCGGTGCATCCGGTGCTGCAGCAGGTCTACGCTGCGCGCGGTGTGTTTGGCCCGGCGCAGGTGGAACATCGATTGCTGCGCTTGCTGTCACCAGCGACGCTGGGCGGCGTGCCGCAGGCAGTGGATTTGCTGGTCACGGCCATCCGCGAGGATTGGTCGATCCTGATTGCCGGCGATTACGATTGCGATGGGGCGACCGGCACCACCGTCGCCGTGCGCGGGCTGCGCATGCTCGGCGCGAAACACGTGACCTATGCCGTGCCCAATCGCTTCATTCATGGCTACGGCTTGACGCCGGCGCTGGTGGCCTCGCTGCAACCAGTGCCGCAATTGATCGTTACCGTCGACAACGGCGTGGCCAGCGTGGCCGGCGTGGCCGCGGCCAAGGCGTTGGGTATCCGCGTGATCGTCACTGATCACCATCTGCCAGGCACGCAACTGCCGGCGGTGGATGCGCTGGTGAATCCCAACCTGAGCGGTGACGCGTTTCCCAGCAAGGCGCTGGCCGGTGTCGGCGTGATGTTTTACCTGCTGCTGGCGTTGCGGGCGCGGTTGTACCCTGGCGATGTTCCTGATCACGCAGGTCAAGCCACGGCTATTCCCGGTCGCAGCCAGCAAGGCGGTTCCCGTCCGGATTTGTCGACGCTGCTCGACCTGGTGGCGCTGGGTACGGTGGCCGATCTGGTGCCACTGGATTTCAACAATCGCGTGCTGGTCACCGCCGGGTTGCAGCGCATCCGCAGTGGTCGCGCCTGCGCCGGTATCAACGCCTTGATCGACGTCGCCAAGCGCAGCGTGGTGACGCTGTGCGCCAGTGACCTGGGGTTTGCCATCGGCCCGCGCTTGAACGCCGCGGGGCGGCTGGAGGACATGCGCGTTGGCGTGGAATGCCTGCTCAGCGATGACGCGGGGCAGGCGTATCGCTATGCCGAGCAGCTCAACGCGATCAATCGTGAGCGCCGCGACCTGCAAAGCTCGATGGTGGCCGAGGCTGAGCTGATGGTGGCGACAGTGCAGTACACCGACGCCGTGGGCGTCGTGTTGTACGAGCCGGGCTGGCATCCGGGCGTGATTGGTCTGGTG
Source organism: Rhodanobacter sp. (assembly GCA_036566165.1). Classification (GTDB taxonomy): domain Bacteria; phylum Pseudomonadota; class Gammaproteobacteria; order Xanthomonadales; family Rhodanobacteraceae; genus Rhodanobacter. The sequence continues at coordinate 2,210 of DATCWU010000381.1, forward strand.
GCGTCCAAAGTGAAGGATCGGTTGCATCGACCGGCGATTGCTTTCGCCCCGGTCAGCGCGGACGCCCCCGATGATCTGCGCGGTTCGGCGCGCTCGATCGCCGGCTTCCATATCCGCGATGCATTGGCTGCAGTCGATGCACGTCACCCCGGCTTGATCGAGCGCTTTGGGGGGCACGCCATGGCGGCTGGGCTGAGCTTGCGGCGCTCCGATTTCGCGCGCTTTGCTGCCGCGTTTGACGCGGTGGCACGGGAGTGGCTTACGGCCGAACAGTTGCAGGATGTCCTGTACACCGACGGCGAACTGCCGATGGCTGCCTGTTCGCTGGCACTCGCACGCCAGTTGCGCGATGGCGGACCGTGGGGTCAGGCGTTTCCGGCGCCCCTGTTCGACAATGTGTTTGCGTGTGTGGGCTGGAAGCGCATGGGCGCCGCCCATTGGCGTTTGCAACTGCGCGACCCGCGCGATGGCGCCATGCGGGATGCGGTGATGTTCAATGTCGATCCGCTGCAGACACCACCGCCGCAGCTGCGTGCCGCGTATGAGTTGACGGTCAACGAATGGCAGGGCCGCGAAAGTGCGCGCCTGCTGCTGCGCCACATCGAGCCGGTGTGAGCGCGGCGGGGTAAGGCGCAGAGATCACTTGGCGCCATTGGTCATCTGCAGCGCTGGCAAACGGCGACCGCGGCAGTCGCTACTTTCGGCTGGCATCGGTTGCGGTATGGAGCGTCGCGGCTCACCTGTCGTTGACCTGGGTTACGCATACTCGGCGCGAATGGCCAGCAACCCTGCGCATGGAAACGCCCCGGACCCGCGCAGCGAGACGCGCGCGATGGGGCTGGTCCATGTCAGCGATACGCAGCCGGGCCTGAGTCGGTTGCGCCGCGGCAAGGGCTTCAGTTACCGCGATGTCGATGGTCGGCCGATAACGGATCGCGAGGAACTGGAGCGCATCCGCGCGCTGGCGATTCCGCCGGCCTACACCCGGGTATGGATCTGCCGCAATCCGCACGGACATCTGCAGGCCACCGGCTACGACGCGCGCGGCCGCAAGCAATACCGTTATCACCCGCGCTGGCGCGAATATCGCGACCTGGGGAAATTCGATCGCATCGTGGCGTTCGGCAAGGCGCTGCCTGCGCTGCGCCGACGCGTGCAGCGGGATCTCGCCCTCGACGGACTGCCGCGCGACAAGCTGCTGGCGCTGCTGGTACGCCTGCTCGACAACACGCTGATCCGCATCGGCAACGACTGCTATGCCCGCGACAACCGCAGCTACGGACTCACCACCCTGCGTGTCCGCCATGTGCGCGCGCAACGCGGGCGGTTGCGCTTCACCTTTCGTGGCAAGAGTGGGCAGGAGCGCGAGGTGGAGTTGGACGATAGGCGGCTGGTGCGGATCGTGCGGCGCGTGCAGCAACTGCCCGGGCAGCGACTGTTCCAGTACATCGATGACGCTGGCCAGCGCCAGCCGGTTGATTCGGGGATGGTCAACGAGTACTTGCAGGCAGCCTGCAGCAACGGCCAGCCGCACGAGTTCAGCGCCAAGGATTTCCGTACCTGGGGCGGCACGGTGCATGCGGCCCGCATCCTCGCCTGCACGCCGCGGCCGCACAGGGGCGGCGAGCAGGCGCGTCGCAGCGCGCTGGCGCAAGCCGTGGGCGAAGTCGCTGCCATCCTCGGCAATACCCCGGCCGTGTGTCGTGGTTCCTACATCCACCCCCGCGTGCTCGCAGGTTGGCTTGACGGCAGCCTGCAACGGGCCGTTCCACCCGCCACGGCCACCCATCCACGCCAACTGGAACAGCGGGTGCTGCGCTTCCTGCGGTGAAGTCACGCGGCTGCATCGCAGTTCAGTTTGGTTGCTCAGCGCCGACGAACCGTCATCTCCGGGACGCGGCTGCTGATCGGTGAGGCCGAGCCAGTACCCCGCTGCCAGTGCGACCAACGCGAGCGGCAGCACCGGGAACGTCGGGCGTTGCCGACCTGCCGCGTCGTTCCGGTTTGTGCGCAAGGGTGGCCAGCGCGAGCGCCACCTCGTGCAGGTCCGCCACCATGTCGCGGTAAACCTGGCGACGACGTTCGGCGCGGGGCATGCGCAGCACTGCCGACGGATGCCAGGTCGCGAGCCCGCGTGCCTGCGGGCCCAGATCGCGCCATTGGCCGCGCTGCGTGCTGATGCGAAAAGCATTGCCGAACAGCGTTTGCGCGGCCATCGCGCCAAGGCCCACGAGCAGCCGTGGTTGCACCCGCGCCAATTCCGCTGCCAGCCACTGTCGGCATGCGGCTTGTTCCGCGGCATTCGCGCGTTTGTGCAGCCGCGCCTTGCCACGTGTCTCGTACTTGAAATGCTTGACGGTGTTGGTGAGGTAGAGATCGCGGCGTTCCAGTCCCGCTTCCGCCAGCGCCCGATCAAGCAATTGGCCTGCGGGTCCAACAAAGGGTTCGCCAGCCAGGTCTTCCTGCGCGCCGGGTTGTTCGCCGATCAGCATGGCCTGCGCGTGGGCCGGACCTTGGCCAAATACGGTATGGGTGGCATGGCGCCACAGCGGGCAGTCCCGACATCCCGTTGCCTTGTGGCGCAGCGTCGCCAAGCTGCCCGCCGGCACGTAGGCGACGGGTTTCGCCAGCGCAATCACGGCACGGTCGGCAGCGTCAGCGGAATACGCCCAGCAACCACAGCACCAGGACGATCAGCAGAATGACGCCGATTCCTCCGGTCGGACCATAGCCCCAGGAACGGCTGTATCCCCAGGTCGGCAACGCACCAATCAGCAGCAGAATGAGGATGATGACCACCAGCAGTGAAATCGACATGTTCGTATTTCCTTTGCACGTGG
>DATCWU010000383.1:0-2286 GCA_036566165.1 Rhodanobacter sp.
CTCGCCTGCGCTTGGGGCCGGCTTGCACAGGTCCGGCCAGCCGTTGCGCTTCCAGTAGTCGACCATGCCCAGCCGCTTGGCGAAGCCCTGGAAGGCGACATCCTGACGCGCCTTGCGCGACCACGGCTCCGGCTGCCACAACCAGTTGAGGTAGGCATCGGACAAGCCGCTATGGCCGTGCTCGTACAGGTCGAACGAGCGCCCCGCTGCGCCCAGTTGCAACAGCAAGGTGGGTGCCCACTCATCGTCCGTGTGCGCACCGACGATCTTCAGCGCCATTTGTTTTTGGCTGACGGTGCCAAACGTGCCGAGATAGATCACCTGCAATTCCTGCTCAGGGATTTTTGAGCCCATGCGGGCGGCGGAACTTGCGAAGTTCCGCTTGGCTCCCTCTTTGTCACCGTGAGCCGCATCGTAATACCCGAGCATCAGTTCGCCGAATGGAGAGTCGGCCGTCCCGCTACGGTGGATGAAATCGAGTGCGCCCGCTTGGTCGCCTTCGCGCCAGCGAAGCATGCTCTTGTAAAACAACAACAGGGGGTTGGCGGGGTCGTTGGCCAGCGCGGCATCAAGCCGTGTTTCGGCATCGCGGGTACGGCCCATTGCGGCCAGCTCGTTCGCCGCCCAGTAACTCACTGCGGAATTCTCTGGAGCCAGTTCCAGCGCGCGCTGCATCGGTTCCACCATGGAGCTGTAGTGCCGCTGCGAGAACTGGTTGTAGCTCAGGGCGGCGTAAGCATCCGCATCATTCGGATTGAGCGCGAGCGCGCGCTGTGCTGCTTGATCAGATGCCAGCCAGCTCGTCTGCCAGTCGGCGTTGCTGTATTGGGGAAGCACGGCGTAGGCCACGGCCAGCGTCGACCAGGCACGTGCGAAATGCGGGTCCAGCCCGGTCGCTTCATCCAGAAGGGCGATCGCTCGCGGCAGGCTGTCACCCACCCGTTTCGTCACCAGTTCCTGCGCCTCGATGAACTTCGCATAGGCCTGCGAATTGTTGGTCACCTTGTCGACCAAACTTCGGGCACCGGCATCGCTAAGGGTGATATCCAGCTCGCTGGCCACGTCTCGTGCGCAGGCGTCTTGCAGCTTGAACACGTCGGCCAGGTTGCCGTCGTACTGGTTCGACCACTGCTGCACGCCGTCACTGGTGCGCACCAACTCCACCGTGATGCGCAGTTCATTGCCCTGCTTGCGCACCGAGCCAGTCAACACATGGGCCACGCCGAGTTGCTGGCCAACTGTTTGCGGTGGGATGTCCTTGCCCTGGAACTGGAATGACGAACTACGACCGAGCACGCGCAGGCTCTTGATCCGGGTAAGCGCGTTGAGGATTTCCTCGGCCATGCCTTCGGAGAACAGTGCCTGGTCCTGCGCTACGCTGAGGTCGGCAAACGGCATCACGGCGATCGAATTTTTCGCCGGGGGCTTGGCGGCAATGGCCTTGGCGTCAACGGTGTTTGCCGCGCTGCTGTCCACCGCCATGGCTTGCTGCGCAGGCGGCGCCAAGCGCCACAACAGCACACCACTCACGACAATCAACCCCACCAAAATCAACTTCTCCGAGCGCGGCATTTTCTGGGCCCCGCGCTCACCGTGATACCAGGCCAGCACCAGCACCACGAAGAAACCCATGATCAGCACCAGCGTAATACCGCGACGCAAACTCTCCGGCCAACCAAACTGCGCCGCAACGATATCCAGCACGGGTATCAAAGCTACGGCCACCGCCGCATAGCCCAGCAGCCATTGCACCAGCTTGTGTTCTTTCAGTCGTGCGAAGAATTCTTCCACCGCATGGCCCCCGGTCCCCAGCCTCGGCGAGTATAGCGCCGGCCCGCCGCAGCACGGCCGGGCCGGTTGGCGGACGAGGCTGGCATGCGCGAGATCCGCTGGAGTCGCCCGTCATAGGCAGCCCGCCTAGCCGAAAGCAGCCGTTCGTCACCGTCAGCGACGGGTCGGGAGCAGTCCCTCGCAGATAAAGCCTGCATGCTTTGACCCCGGGCAGCGCGCCACCCGACCCGCCGGCGCTCGCAAGACGCTTCAACCCCGCCGCGCGGGCAGGAAGCGGCTGTTGCGCAGCAGGCCCGCCGAGACCAGCGACACCAGCACGCCGACCGGGAAGATCTCCGCGAAGGTCATCGGCAGGCGGAACATCGGGTCGGCGTACTGGACCTTGAACGTCTCCATGTCGGCAGTCAGCTTCGCCAGCGCCTCGGCGCTCGCGCCCTTCGCCCTTTCGCTGGCGATGATCGCGTTCGAATACGAGGTGGCGAAATCCATGTGCGT
>DATCWU010000251.1:0-17142 GCA_036566165.1 Rhodanobacter sp.
CACCGGTCCGGTGCGCGATCACGCGCGACCAATCAGCTCTTGAGTTCGCCGTCGACGTAGTACCAACGCGCACCTTCGCGCACGAAACGGCTGATCTCGTGCTGGCGCTGGGCACGACCGCCACCGAGGCGATAGCGGGCGACAAACTCCACGGTCACGTGCCCGGCATCGATGACGTGCCGGGTGCGAATTTCAAGGCCGAGCCAGGTGGGCGCCGGGTGCTGTGCGGCCAGCGACAGCGCGTTGGGTCGCGTGTCGGGGTGCCACGTGGCCAGCAGATAATCCTCGCGTTGCATGACATAGGCGCTGTAACGCGAGCGCAGCAGCGCTTCGGCGGTGGCCGCGGCGGCACCGGCATGCAGCGGCCCGCAGCAACGCTGGTACCCGGTGGAATTTCCGCACGGGCACGGCGGCAAGGTATCAGCGGACTTCACGTGCACCTGGTCCACCCGGGGCGGTGTGGTGGGGCTTGGTGGGAGTGTGCAATGGCAGCGCGCCAGCGACGCCGCGGGGAGTGGTTCATGCGCGGCGCTGCCACACGCGACAAAGGTTGTTGGCCGGCATCGCGATGTCAGTGCGCAAAGTGAAGCCGGCGCGGCTGGCCAGTGCGTCGACCGCCGCCGTGTCGCGGATGCCCATGTGTGGATCGGCCGCGCGCAGTGAGCGGTCGAACGCTGCGTTGCTGTCGCTGGTGTAATGCCCCCGGACGTTGAACGGGCCGTAGATGACGAGCTTTGCGCCGGCGCTGGTAAGCGTCGGCAGGTGGGAGAAAAGCTGTTCCACCTCGGGCCACGCCATGATGTGCAGCGTGTTGGCGCTGAAGATCGCGTCGAATGGTGTCGTCGGCCATGGTCCGGTGCCGACATCCAGGGTCAGCGGTGCCGGCGTATTGGGCAGTGCTGCAGCGTGCAGCCAGGCCCGGATGCCTGGAAGGTTTTGCGCCCGATCCGAAGTCTGCCAGACCAGGTGTGGCAAGGCGGCGGCAAAATGTACTGCGTGCTGGCCGCTGCCACTGCCAATTTCCAGCACTTGGTGGCGGTCGGCAAAGTGCACGCGCAGCACGTTGAGAATGGGTTCGCGATTGCGCTCGCAGGCAGCGCTGCGGGGTTTGCTCGTCATGGCCGAAAGTGCGTGCGCCTCATGCTGGTCGGCCGCGCAACACGCGCGCCGGCAGCATCAGCACTGCGTGCAGCAAGGCGAATACGGCGCCCACGGTGATACCGACCAGCCGCAGCGGCAAGGCGAGCAGCCAGATGATCGGGTACAGCACCAGCGCCAGCAGCGCCAGCGGCCAGCAGAACACGAGCAGCAACAGCCACAACAGGAAGCCGGCCATGCGTGCGCCCTCAGGTCGATGGAGATGCGCCGCACTGTAACCCAAGCCCGGCACCGCGCGCAGGTGCCCTTCGCCACCTTTTCAGGAGGCGTGGGGCACGACGCGCGCGACGAGCGCCACCGTGTCCGGATGCACGGTGACCTCGCCCGTACGCGGGTCGACCGGCCGCCAGGCATCACCGGCATGCAGCACACCGTCGACGGTGTCGATGACGCCATGCGCGCAGTAGATGAGCACGACTGCGGGGTCGGCTACGTGCACTGCAGGTTCGCGCCACACCTGCAGCTCGCCGCGTGCCAGCGCGCGACGCACCATCAGGTTGAAGTCCCGGGTGGGGCCGCCGGCCAGTTGCACGTCGACGGCAGCTTCACCGGGAAACGCGAACGGTGCGAACGGTGTGGTCAGCGCATGCACGCGGCTGGCGTCCAGCGTCATGCTGAAGCCGGCGCCTGCAAGCAGCGCAATCACGCGGTCGATGCCGGGAAATGCCGAGAAAGGTGCGGCACTGGTCACCTCGGCAATGCTCACTCGCCACAGGAAGCCGGTGCTGTCGTCAGTGGACGGCTGGACGGCTATCTCGCGTGTCTGGCCCAGGCCGTTTTTCCACGGCCGGGACGGGCAGTCAGTCAGGTGGATGATCATGCCGTTTTCTCGATCACCTGCCGGAATGGTGGCAGTGCCCGCAACATGCCGCTGCCGTAGCGTTTCGTCACCACGCGGCGATCCAGCAGCACGATGCGCCCATGATCGGTTTCGTTCCGGATCAGGCGCCCGCAATATTGGGTGAGCAGACGTGTGGCGTCGGGCACGCTCACCTCGATGAACGGGTTGCGGCCGCATGATTCCAGCCATTCGGCATAGGTCGCGCCGACCGGGTCGGTGGGCACCGCAAATGGCAGCTGCGTGATCACCACGGTTTCGCACAGCTTGCCCGGCAGGTCCAGACCCTCACCGAAGGAGGCCAGACCAAACAACGTGCTGCCCTTGCCAGCCTCGATGTCCGCACAGTGTTCGGCGACCAGTTGCGATTTGCCCAGCGCGCCCTGCGCGCGCACCTTGCGCACTTGCGCGATGGGCAGTTTCTGCAGCACCCGTTCAAGTTTCGCGCGCGAGGTGAACAGCACCAGGTTGCCGGTGTCCCAGTCCAGGTTTGCCGCCAGCCACGTACTGATTTCGTCAGCGTGGGCCTCGCGCGCATCCGGCACCGTGCGCATGGCCGGAACCTCGAGTCGGGCCTGCCCGGCCAGATCAAATGGCGAAGGCAGGCTCAGTGTCACCGCATCGTCGGGCAAGCCGACCGCGTCGGCGAAGCCACGGAAGTTGCCGCCGGCGCTGAGGGTGGCGGAGGTCAGGACGACGCCGCTGGCGTTATCCCACAGCACGCTGCGCAACAGGCCACCGGCGGATACCGCTGAAGCATGGCAGACCAGTTGCTGGTCGCCGCTCAACGTGACCCAGCGCGCCAGTGGCGGCGCGTCGTCGGGATCAACGCTGGCCCAGGCACGCCAGCACGTTGCCTGCCTGCCGATGCGTTCCAGCGCCATGCCGAGTTCCCGGGACAGCGCTTCTTGCGCGGGGCCGCCATGGGTCATTTCGACCACGGCGCGGCGTATCGCAGTAAGCCAGCGCAGTACCTCGCCGGTGCTCAGGCTCAGTGCCCGTGCGTGGTCGACCCATGGCGCTGGAAGTTGGCCGAGTGAGCCGCGATACATGGGTTCCCTGGCGTTGGCATCGGGCACCCAGCTGAGGCGGATTGCCTGCTCCAGCGCCTCCAGTGCAGCACCCAGCTCCTGCAGTTTTGCGTCGCCTTGATCGAGGCGCAGCTTGCCCAGTGTTTCCTTGTCGGTCAGCGAGTATGCCGCGTGGATTTGCCGGCCGAGGCGACTCAACTGGCGCACGTTGGCACCCATGTAGACCTCGGCCGCACCGCGCGCGATGGCCTTGTCCGCGAGGTGGTGGCCTTCGTCGAAGACATACAGCGTCTCACTCGGCGGTGGCAGGATCACGCCGCCCCAGCCTTCCTTCTCGCCGGGCATGGTGAGATCGGCCAGCACCAGGTCCTGATTCGCCACGATGATCTCGGCGTCGTCTACCGCCCGGCGCGCGGCGAAGAACGGGCATTTGGCGAAGTACGCGCACTTGCGCCCGGTGCAGCCACCGGCGCTGGTGGTCACCATCGGTCGCAGAAGGTCACTGACCGGCTCCGGCGCGCTGTCCATGTCACCGTCCCACTCGCCGCCGGCAAATGCACTGGCGAGTTTCGCCAGCGCCTGCTTGTCCCGCGGTTGCGGCGGTTTGGCCCACAGGGCCAGGTCCGCGTCGAAGCCGGCCAGTCCGAGCTGTCCGGCGTCGTCCATGCTGTGCATGGCCATGGTCAAATTGCGTGGACACAGGTAGCGCCCCCGGCCCTTGGCCAGCGCCACGCGGGCCTCGATCCCGTTCAGTTGCAGGTACAGCGGGATATCGCTGCGTACCAATTGTTCCTGCAGCGCCACGGTGGCAGTGGCGATCAACAGCTTTTTCTTCTGGAAGCGTGCCACCGCGACACCCGCGATCAGGTAGGCCATGGATTTGCCGGTGCCGGTCGGGGCTTCGATCGCCGCCACCCCGCCGTTGCGGGCGAGGGCTTTGGCCACTTCGGCGATCATCCGGCCCTGGGCCGCGCGTGCGCGAAAACCCGGCAGGCCGGCTTTCAGGCAGGCGTACGCGGCACGGATGGCGTCCTTGGTAATATCGGCGAGCATGGCTACAGCGTAGTGGACGCGTGATTCTAACCGGGCTGCGCGAGGGGGCAGGGGATCTGGGGTCAGCTTTGCCGGCGATTGGCCGACTTTTTGCTTGAAAACTCCGGTGGACGAGCCGGCGACCGCCGGTCACTCGTCGTGTCAATAATGCCTTTCGCTCATCGGGGACAATCACCACTTGCCATGGACAGCCTTCACCACATTGCAATAACCGCTCTGGATGAGCCCGGGCAAACGGCCTGGTTCACCCATCTGGTGGAGGCCACGACGCCGGAGCAGGTGGGTGCGCTGATTGTGGGACTGGTGGAAGGGTCGTGCCATGGCGTCGAGGCCGCGTTGTTCTGGCCGAGCAGTCGTTCCGACATGTTTCAGTCGACTGCCGATGATGTCCCCCAGGCATGGGCGCCGCCCCTGGTGCAGGCTGCCTTGCGGGCGGCGGACGGCACGGCGCGGGCCGGTCGCATGACGGCAGTGCGTCTGCTGGAGCGCGAGCGTGTAGTGCTGTTGTTGAAGTTGCCGGAAGGCCTGGAAGCCCAGTCGCTGCTCGATGCACTGGGGACAACACTGCCGCTGGGTGTGCGCCGGTTTTATCACGCGACCAAACTGCTCGATCTGCATGATTCGCACCGGCAACTGGAGCGGTCCGAGCACCTGCAGCGCGCGCTGTTTGCGATTTCCGATCTGGCCGGTTCGGCGCTCGACATGCCGCAGATGCTGAAGGGCATTCATCGCGTGATCAGCACGCTGATGTACGCGGAGAATTTTTTCATCGTGCGCTGCGATATCGCGCGCGGCACGCTGCGCTTTCTCTATTACGCCGATGAGCGGGATGAACAGGCGGACGAAACCGCGTCCGAGGAAGTGCTGGAAGATCTGCGTGGATCGGCCACATGGCATGTGTTGACCAAAGGTCGCCCATTGATGGGCGACTACGCCCAACTGGTCGCGCAGACCAACGGCGAGTTGGTGACAATCGGCCCGTCCAGTACGGACTGGCTCGGTGTGCCCATGTTGCGCGATGGTCAGGTACACGGCGCGCTGGTGGTGCAGACGTATGGCGCCGGGTTGACGTATTCGGCGGAAGATCGCTCGCTGCTGGAATTTGTTGCCAATCATGTGTTGACGGCGCTGGAACGCAAACAGGACAAGGATGAGCTGGAACAGCGTGTGCTGAAGCGCACCAGCGAACTGGCCGACGCCAATCGGGGCTTGCAGCAGGAGGTGCTGGAGCGCCAGCGTGCCGAACAGTTGCAGGCGGTGTTGTTCCAGCTGGCGCAACTGGCTACGGCCGACATCGACCAGACCGAATTTTATCAACGCGTACATGCCGTGGTCGGCACCTTGCTGAATGCCGAGAATTTCTTTATCGCGTTGCTGTCAGCGGATCATTCGCGGCTGGATTTCCCGTACTACGTGGATGCCGGCAAGCGGCAGATGAAGACGCGGGTACTTGGTCGCGGGCTGAGCGAATATGTGTTGCGCAGCGCCAAGCCGTTGCTGGTGCTGTCGGCGCAAGTGGATGCGCTTGCGGCGGCCGGCGAAATCAGTGTCAACACCGGTCCGCGCTCCGCGTCCTGGCTGGGCGTGCCGTTGCGCGTGAATGACGCAGTGATTGGCCTGGTTGCCGTGCAGAGTTATGAAGTGGGTGTGACCTATGGCGCGGCTGATCAGGAACTGCTGGCGTTTGCCGCGCTGCAGATTGCCAACAGCATCTTTCGCCGGGATGCCGCACTTGCCTTGCACGAGGCAAACGCACAACTGGAGCAGCGGGTCGAGGCGCGTACCCGGGAGCTGCGCGAGCAGATTGCCCAGCGCGAACAGATCCAGCAGCAACTGAAGCATCAGATACTGCATGACCAGCTCACCGGGTTGCCCAATCGCGGGCGCCTGCGCCTGCGCATCGATCAACTGCTGGAGCTGATGCAGCGCGAACCCGGGCGCCGTTGTGCACTGCTGTATTTGGATGTCGATCGCTTCAAGGTCGTCAATGACAGTCTGGGCCATCTGGCCGGCGACGCGGTGCTGAAAGGGGTGGCACAACGCCTGCTCAGTTGTGTGCACGAGCCGGACATGGTGGCGCGTTTGTCCGGCGACGAGTTTGCGCTGCTGCTGGACTCGACCGATTCACCCGCTGACGCGATGCGGGTCGCCGCATGCGTGCTGGAGGCCGTCAACATGCCGCTGCGGGTGGCCGGTGAGGACCTGTTGCCGGCGGCCAGCATTGGCGTTGCGCTGGGAGACGCCACCTACCAGACGGCGGATGACTTGCTGCGCGATGCTGACGTGGCGCTGTATCGCGCCAAGCGCGAAGGGCGCAACCGCGTCGAATTGTTCACCGCGGCGTTGGCGCGCAACGTGGTGGATGTGCTGGGCATGGAAGCGGACTTGCGCCATGCGTTGCAGCACAATGAGTTCGAGCCGTTTTTTCAGCCGCTGCGGCGTCTGGCTGACGGCAAACTGGTGGGCGTCGAGGCGCTGCTGCGCTGGCATCATCCGCGACGCGGATTGCTGCTGCCGTATGACTTCCTGAAAGTGGCCGAAGACAGCGGGCTGATCGAGGCGATCGACTGGCGCATGTTCGAGTTGAGCTGTCGCGCGATGGCGGATTATCTCGTGGGCAACATGTTTGTCACCATCAATGTTTCTGCGCTGCATCTCGGTCGGCCCGGATTCTCCGCGCGCCTGCTGGAACTGCTGGAGCTCACCGGCCTGGACAGCCACCAGTTGGTCATCGAAGTGACGGAAGGTTCGTTGCTGGACGATCCGGAACAGGTGCGTCGTGTGTTGCAGGGGTTGCGTGAGCACGGCATTGGCGCGGCACTGGATGATTTCGGTACCGGTTATTCATCGCTGAGTTACCTGCATTCGCTGCCGTTATGTCTACTCAAGATCGACCGCGCATTCGTGCAGGCGATGGGTGAGCGCGATCATCAAAATTCATCCACGGTGGTGGCCACGATCATTGCGCTGGCCCGTGCGCTGAACATGCAGGTGATCGCCGAAGGCATCGAAACCCAAGACGAGCAGGATGCCCTGCGCGCCATGGGCTGTGAGCTTGGCCAGGGTTATCTGCTTGGTTGCCCGTTACCGCTGGCGCAGTGGCAGGAATTCCGCACCTGCATGACACAGCAACTCGCGGGTCCAGACGTGACGTTGCCTGCACACGGCCTGCACGTCGGCTGATTCCAGCGTCACGGTGTTTTCGGCAGGTGGGCGGGGCAGCCGTCAGCGGGTGAGGGGGACATTGGTGTGGAGCGCGCGGGCAATGGACTCGGCAACACGAATGCCGTCCACCGCTGCGGACAGAATGCCACCGGCATAACCGGCACCTTCACCGGCGGGATACAGACCGCGCGTGTTGCGGCTTTGCAGGCTTGCATCACGGGTGATCCGCAGTGGCGACGAGGTGCGGGTTTCCACGCCGGTGAGCACCGCGTCGTGCATTGCGTAACCCTTGAGCTGACGCGCGAACGCAGGCAGTGCCTCGCGGATGGCGGTAATCGCGTATTCGGGTAACGCGGATTCGAGGTCACCCAAGGTGACGCCTGGCTGGTATGACGGGCGCACATCGCCAAGTGCCTGTGATGCACGCCGCGCCAGGAAGTCGCCGACCCGTTGTACCGGCGCACTGTAGTCTTCGCCGCCGAGTACGAATGCGCGGCTCTCCAGTGCGCGCTGCAGCGCGATGCCGGCCAGTGGACTGCCGCTGGCATCGAACGGCGCGAAATCCGCTGGCTCGATCCCCACCACGAGCGCCGCATTCGCGTTGCGCTCGTTGCGTGAATATTGACTCATGCCGTTGGTGACGACGCGTCCGGGTTCGCTGGTGGCCGCCACCACGGTGCCACCCGGACACATGCAGAAGCTGTACACCGTGCGCCCACGGGCGGCACCGTTGGCCGCGCAGTGGTGCACCAATTTATAGTCCGCCGCGCCGAGCACAGGATGGCCTGCTTGCGGCCCGAACAACGCATGGTCGATGACGGACTGCGGGTGCTCGATACGGAAGCCGATGGAAAACGGTTTCGGTTCCATATACACGCCACGCGCGTGCAGCATCGAGAAGGTATCGCGCGCGCTGTGCCCGATTGCCAGCACCACGTGATCGGCGCGCATCTGTTCGCCGCCGGCCAGCGTCACGCCGCGTACGTGGGTCTGGCCGTCGCTAGCCGGTTCCAGCAACAGGTCGTCCACGCGACTGTTGAAACGAATTTCGCCACCGAGCGCTTCGATCGTGGCGCGCATGTTCTCGACCATCGTCACCAGTCGGAACGTGCCGATATGCGGCTTGCTGACGTACAGGATTTCCTCCGGCGCACCGGCTTTGACGAACTCTTCCAGCACCTTGCGGCCGTGATGCAGCGGGTCGCGAATCTGGCTGTGCAGCTTGCCGTCGGAAAACGTGCCGGCGCCGCCTTCGCCAAACTGCACGTTGGATTCCGGGTGCAGTTCACGTTTGCGCCACAGGTCCCAGGTGTCCCGAGTGCGCTCGCGCACCGCCTTGCCGCGTTCCAGGAGCAGTGGGCGCAAGCCCATTTGCGCCAGGATCAGCCCGGCGAACAAGCCGCAGGGCCCGGTACCGATCACGATCGGGCGCGGCTGGCCAGCGGGTGTTGCCGGCGTGACGAAGTGGTAGCTGGTATCTGGCGCAAGTTTGAGGTGCGGATCGGCGGCGAAGCGCTGCAGGAGCGCGGCGTCCTGGGTCGTGTGCAGGTCCAGCGCGTAGATCAGCGCGATGGCGCCGCGCTTGCGGGCGTCGTAGCCGCGACGCGCAATGGCATAGCTGGTCAATGCCGTGGCATCGATATCCAGTCGCTTGAGAATGGCGGCGGTGAGTGCTGCGGTGGAGTGATCCAGCGGCAGCCTCAGGTCAGTCAGTCGCAACATGCGTGTGCAGCCAGGCAGTGGATGGACATGTTTGCAGGGCGTACGGTCGGCACGGCGCTGCGGCGGAGATCACGCCAGTCCCTCGCTGGCAGGGAGATCGGGACGCAAGGCCGCCGCTGGCGGCCTTGCGAATGAGTCAGGTGCATGGGCGCTCAGGCGCCGAGAAAATCCCGCTTGCCGATTTCGGTGCCGATCTGGCGCAGGATGTCGTACGCCGTGGTGCAGTGGAAAAACACGTTGGGCAACACGTATTCCAGCAAATAGGGCTGCCCAAGAAAATGGTGGTCGCCGCTGCGCATGTGCAGGACGATGGCGCGCTCCTCACTGCCGTCGAGCTGCTCCGGCGTGAATGAGTTCAGGTAACCAATGACACGTTCGATGCGTGCGTCCAGTTGTGCCAGGGTGGTTTCGTTGTCCTCGATCTTCATCGGCTCGACACCGGCCAGGCGCGCCACGCCACCTTTGGCCATGTCGGTGGCGGTTTGCACCTGTCGCAACAGCGAGAACATGTCTGGCGTCAGCCGGGTCTGCAGCAACACTTCGTCGCTGACGCCCTTGGCCTTGGCGTGCGCGGCGCCTTGTTTCAGCACGTGGGCCAGGTTGGTGAGCGCGCGGGAGAGGACCGGCACGCTGGCCTGATACATCGAAAGGGTCATGGACATACTCCGTGGGTGATGGGGGAGGCTGCTGGCCGGCGACAGATTCCTGGCCGTACGCAGTGCTCGAATTGCCGCTGTGCATCATACGGCGACGCCTGCAGGTTCGGTGGCGTGCAGGTCGCGATACGATAGACGCATCTTTTGCTCGGGATGGCCCATGTTGCGACGACTGCTCGGTGTTTCCGTACTGATTGCGCTGGCGGGTTGTTCGTCTGGACAGCAGGATGCCCCAGCCGCGGCGCAATCTGCGCCGTCGGCGGAGTTGGCACCGGCATCCGCGCATACCGCGCCGGCTGGCGTGACCAGCGGTGTGGACGCCGTCGTCGAGAAGCAGGCGTCCGACAATCCGGCGCAGCAGCGACTGGCCGCCTACGCCACGGTAAAATTGACCGCTGATCTGTCGGCGTTCGACGCCAGACAGAAGAAAATGCTTGCGTTGCTGATAGAAGCGGCCGACAGCATGAACGCCATTTATTGGCAGCAAGCGTGGGGCGATCAGGGCGCCTTGCTGGCCAGCATACGGGACCCGGCCACGCTCGAACTGGCGCAAGTCAACTACGGTCCCTGGGATCGGCTGGACAACGATGAGCCATTTGTCGCCGGGATTGGTGAACGGCCACCCGGCGCACAGTTTTATCCGGTGGACATGACCAAGGCCGAGTTCGAACGCTCGCCGCTCAAGGACAAGACCTCGCTGTACACCTTGCTGCGCCGCAACGCGCAAGGCCAGTTGATCAGCGTGCCGTACCACGCGGCCTACAAGGTCGAACTGGAAAAGGCCGCCGGTTTGCTGCGCGATGCCGCCAAGCTGGCGCACGACGCCGGCTTCAGGAAATACCTGACACTGCGTGCCGCCGCGCTGCTCAATGATGACTACCAGCCCAGCGATTTCGCCTGGATGGCGATGAAGAAAAACCCGGTCGACATCGTCATCGGTCCGATCGAGACCTACGAAGATCAGCTGTATGGTTACAAGGCCAGCTACGAGTCGTACGTGCTGATCAAGGACCAGGCGTGGAGCAAGCAACTGGCGCGCTTTGCCAAATATCTGCCCGAGCTGCAGCGCGAGCTGCCGGTGCCTGATCGCTACAAGGCGGAAAAGCCCGGGTCCGATGCGGATCTGAACGCCTACTTTGCGGTTTATTACGCTGGCGATGCGAATGTCGGTGCCAAGACCATCGCCATCAATCTGCCCAACGACGAGCAGGTGCAACTGCAAAAAGGCACGCGCCGGCTGCAGCTGGAAAACGTGATGCAGGCGAAGTTCGAGCGCATCATGCTGCCCATCGCGCACGAGTTGATTGTCGATGATCAGCAACCCAACCTCACGTTTGACGCGTTCTTCCAGAACACCATGTTTCACGAAGTGGCACATGGCTTGGGCATCAAGCACGTGCTTGGCGGCAAGGGCACGGTGCGCAAGGCGCTGAAGGATCAGGCATCGAGTTTCGAGGAAGGCAAGGCGGACATCCTCGGCCTGTACATGGTGACCAAGCTGGCCGCAAAGGGTGAGCTGGACAAATCGACGCTGATGAACAATTACGTCACCTTCCTGGCTGGCATTCTGCGTTCGGTGCGCTTTGGCGCGAGCGACGCACACGCCCGTGCGAACATGGTGCGCTTCAACTTCTTCAAGCAGCAGGGCGCGTTCACGCGTGACGACCAGACCGGGCGCTATCGGGTCAATTTCGACAAGATGACGGCGGCCATGAATGCGTTGTCTGCCAGGCTGCTGACCATACAAGGTGATGGCGATTACACCGCGGCCAGGCAGCTGACTGATCAGTTGGGCGCCGTGGATGCCGAGCTGGCTGAGGATTTGCGGCGGCTGGATCAGGCCCATATCCCGGTGGATATCCGCTTCGAACAGGGGCTTGCCGTACTGGGTTTGAGCCAGCCCTGACCCGCGGCAACACCAGGATGGTGAAGACGGCGGGCACTGCCCCGCTCTACTCGAGGTGCGAGCGGTCGGCGGCGATGACCCAGGCGGCGACGGCTTGCGGGTGCTCGAGATGCAGGTGGTGGCAACCGTCCATGTGGCTGACCCGGATGCTGCCGACGCAGGCGGCGCGCTCGCGCATCATCGCGCCGGGCAGGTAGGGTGTTTCCGGTTGTGCCAGCAACAAGGCAGTCGGTGACTCGATGCCGTGCAACAACGCACGGATTTGTGCTTCGGCCAGGCGCAGTGCCGACGAACGCGTCAAGCGGGAGTCGCTGCACCAGCGCCAGCCACCATCGACTTCGCGCAAGCCACGTTCGACGATCGGCCGCGCCAGCTCACCGCGCAAGCCGCTGGCGATGCTGCGCGCACTGATTGCCTGCTCGACACTGCGAAATAACCGTAGTGGCCGGCGTACGCCGGGCTGCGGCACGAGCGCGTCGCGAAAGCGTTGCAGCGTGCGGGTGCTGTCGTCACCCAGCGGCCCGAGCCCTTCAATCAGCAGCAACTGGCCGATGCGCCGTGGTGTCGCCGCGGCCACCAGCGACGCGACCCCGGCGCCGAGTGAGTGACCGAGCAAGGTATAGCTGCCAAGGCCCAGCACGTCGACTGCTGCCAGTACGGCGCGCGCGTAATCGATGAAGTGGTAGCTCGCACCGGCGGGCAGATGGTCAGAGTGGCCGTGGCCGGGCAGGTCCAGTGCCAGCACATGGAAATGCCTGGCCAGCAGTGGCGCCAGCAGCGCAAAGCTCCCGGCGTTGTCCAGCCAGCCATGCAGGGCGACCAACGCTGGCGAGCTTGTAGCGCCCCAAGCTTGGGCACCGAGCGTGAGGTGCGGCAGCTCGATGCGCAGTTCGGATGACTGACTCACGATATGGTCGTGGTGCAGGGCGCATGCTCTGGCCAGCCTTGCAGGTGGCGCATGATCAGTGTCGCCAGGCTGTCGACCTGTGCGGTGCTGGCGTTGAGGGCGGGGATGTAGCGCAACGCGTCGCCGCCGGCCGCGCGGAAGAAATCCCGATTCTGCATGGCGATTTCCTCCAGCGTTTCCAGGCAATCCACGGCAAAGCCCGGGCACGCCACGTCAAGCTTTTTCACGCCACTGGCCGCGAGCTCACGCACGGTCACGTCGGTGTACGGATGCAACCAGCGTTCACGCCCCACGCGCGATTGGAAGCTCACCAACAACTCGGTATCGGCCAGGCGCAGGCGTTCGCGCAGCAGCCGGGCCGTGGTCTGGCAATGTTCGGGATACGGGTCGCCCAGTTGCCCGTAGCGCTCGGGAATACCGTGGAACGACAGCAACAATTTGTCGCCGCGGCCGTTTGCTGCCCACCAGTGCTCGATGCTGCTGGCCAGCGCTTCGATGTGGCCCGGATCATCGTGATAGTCGTTGATCAAGCGCAGCTCCGGTGGCCAGCGCAGCGCCTTGAGTGCATCGGCAACCGCGTCAATCACCGATCCGGTGGAAGTTGCCGAGTACTGCGGGTACAAGGGCAATACCAGCAACCGGCGTATGCCGGCTCGTTGCAACCGGGCGATGGTCGATGCCACCGCAGGCTCGCCGTAGCGCATGGCCAATTCCACCCGTAACGCATCCGGTGCCTGCCGGTTGAGTTCCGCCTGCAGTCCCGTGGCCAGTGCTTCGCTGTAGACCCGCAGTGGCGAGCCTTGCGCAGTCCAGATTTTTGCGTAGGCGCGGGCCGAGCGTGCCGGTCGGGTGCGCAGGATGACGCCGTGCAGGATCAGCCACCACAGCCATCGGCGGTAATCGATGACGCGCGCGTCGCCGAGAAACTGCGCCAGATATGGGCGCAACGCGGCCGCCGTCGGTGCGGTTGGCGTGCCCAGGTTTACCAGCAACACTGCCGCCTGAACGCCGGCATCCGCTGGTGCGTGGGAATCGGCGGCAACGCCGGTATAGTGAATGTTGCGTGGCATCGTGGCGTGCGTCGGAATCAAGACCGCCAGTCTGCCACAAGCGCTGTTCCAGACAGGAACAGCACCGACCTTCGTGGAGACGTCCATGTTCAAGACATCGCTGCACCGTTTGTTGCTGGGTTCCCTGATTTTGCTGATGCCGACGTTTGCCGTGCATGCCGAAGACCCGCCGCTGGTGCGCGCAGACAATGCAGTGCGGGTGCTCAATGAGATCATGCAGGCCCCGGACAAGTCGATCCCGCAGGACCTTCTGCGTGACGCGCGCGCGATCGCGGTAATTCCCGACATGGTCAAGGCCGGCTTCATTTTTGGTGGGCGTCGCGGCGAAGGGCTGATCTCGGTCAAGACCCGGGATGGCACCTGGTCCAACCCCAGCTTCATCACCATGACCGGCGGCAGTGTGGGCTTCCAGGTGGGGGTGTCGTCCACGGATGTGGTGCTGGTGTTTCGCACCCAGCGCGGTGTGGATTCCATCGTGCGCGGCAAGTTCACGCTGGGCGCGGATGCGTCAGCCGCAGCCGGTCCGGTCGGGCGTACCGCCACGGCTGCCACGGATGCCAACCTGAAAGCGGAGATTTATTCCTATTCGCGCACTCGCGGCCTGTTTGCCGGAGTGGCGCTGGATGGTTCGGCGCTGCGCATTGACTATGATGCAAATGAGTTAGTGTATGGTGCAGGGGTGACACCGCGGCGGATTTTCGAGGGTGGGGTGAGCAATGTTCCTACCGCCGTGGTGAAGTTTCGCGATCAGCTCGAAGAGTACACTTCGCGCTAATACAGAAACCTGATTGCGTGCTGCGCACAGGCTGTGCCGACGCTTTCGTTTGGAGGTTCGACATGAGTATTTGGCATCTGGTCATTCTGTTGGTGGTGGTCGTTGTCGTGTTTGGCACCGGCAGGTTGGCAAAAATTGGTCCCGATCTCGGTGCCGCAATCCGGGGCTTCAAGAAAAGCATGAGTGGCGATGAGGCGGATGTACCGGCAACCAAGCCGGCTGCACCCGAGGTCTTGTCTGCGGATCCACCGGCTGCCGACAGCACCACCCAGACGCAGCGCGACCACACGCAAAGCAAGTAAATCGCGGCGATGATCGAGCTCAGCTTCACTAAGTTACTGGTGCTCGCGGTGATCGCGTTGATTGTGTTGGGCCCGGAGAAACTTCCTGCCGTAGCACGGACTGCCGGCGCCCTGATCCGGCGTGTGCGCGGCGGCTGGGACACTGTGCGTGCCGAGGTGGAGCGCGAACTGGAGGTGGAAGAAATCCGGCGCGCGGCACGTGAGGTGGTGGCGCAGAAGGACAAGGTGCAAGCGGAACTGAACGCGACACTGAAACAAGTGCAGGATGTCACTGATGCGGTCGCCGCAGGCAGCCCTGCCGTGCAACCGGCAATCGCACATGATGAACCCGCCATTGCGCAGGGCGCGCACGCGCCTGACGCTGCGGCAGAAGAGCCGGCGGCTGCGACCACGGCCACGGATGCACTTGCCGGCGATTTGTTCAGCAGTGCCGAGGCTTCCCCGGCGCCGGGCGATACGGAAGCGGGCACGACACCGGAGCTGCGACATGGCAGCGTCTGAGCCAGATTCCGATTCCGACTCCGAGGTCGATCTGGAGCAAGGCCTGTTCTCGCACCTGATGGAGCTGCGTTCGCGGCTGCTCAAGGCGGCCATCAGTGTTTTCGTGGTGCTGGTTGCCCTGGTGCCGTTTGCCAACCGGCTGTATTCGGAGTTGGCCGCACCGCTGGTCGCACGGTTGCCGGAAGGTGCGCACCTGATTGCCACCGAGGTCGCAAGCCCGTTCATCACGCCATTGAAATTGGCCATTTACGCGGCCGTGTTCATCTGCATGCCAATCATCCTGTATCAGTTGTGGGCATTCGTCAGACCGGGGCTGTACAAGAAGGAAAAACGTCTCGCGCGGCCGCTGTTGGTTGCCACGGTGGTGTTGTTCTATCTCGGTTGCGCGTTCGCGTATTTTCTGGTGTTGCCGGCAGCGTTCCGTTTCCTTACCGCGGTGACACCCAACGGGGTGGAGATGATGACGGACATCACGAAATACCTCGACTTCGTGATGCTGATGTTCTTTGCGTTCGGGCTGTGTTTCGAGGTGCCGGTGGCAGTGGTGGTGCTGGCCGCCATGGGCGTCGTGGACGTGGCGCGCCTGCGCAGCAGTCGACGCTATGCGATCGTCGGGGCATTCGCCATCTCCGCGCTGATCACACCGCCGGATATCACCTCGATGATCATGTTGGCGATCCCGATGTGCATTCTCTACGAGCTGGGAATACTTGCGGTGCGCTGGCTCGTGAAAGCAGATGAGGTGCCTGCTGGCGCCGCTTGATCGGGTCGCTGCGGTTTCCCGTCGACATGGGTTGGCATTCTCAGCTGCGCGCCCGCGGGCTGTAGTTCGGTTAGGGAAAGATCGTGCCGTCGCGCCAGGCCAACGTACTGGCGGGCGCTGGCCGCCCGCCGCCGGGTCGGAGGCACGTTGGGCAAATGACTACGGAGTGGCGGGTCGCGGGTCTCGTCGCCTGCCAGACGATTGCAGTGAGCGCGCCCGCTTGCGGGCATTCAATACAGGTCGATGGGATCGACATCCAGTGACCAGTGCACGCGTCCCGCGGATGGTAGTGTGCGCAGCTCCAGCCACCAGGGGCGCAGTGCGGCGTGCAGTACCGAACGCCGGGTTGCCTCGAGCAGCAATTGGCCGCGCTGTCGGCCAGCGCGCAACGGCATGGGGGCGGACATTGGCCCGGCGCTTTGCAGGTTGTCGTTTGCCGGCAGCGCGGCACGGGCTGCGGTGAGAAATGCGTCCACGTGTGCACGTTGCGCGGCATCGGCGCGCAGCAACGCCTGGTAGCTGTAGGGCGGCAGCTGGATCGTCCGCCGTTCCGCCAGCAACTCGCGCGCCGTGGCGGCGTATCCGTGCGCGAGCAGATTGCGCAGCAGCGGGTGTTGTGGTTGATGGGTCTGCAGCAACACCAGGCCGGGCTTGTGCGCACGCCCGGCGCGTCCGGCGACCTGCACGACGAGCTGCGCCAGACGTTCGCTGGCGCGAAAATCCACGCTGTGCAGACCTTCGTCGACGCTGACTATGGCTGCCAGCGTGAGATTGGGCAGATCGTGGCCCTTGGCCAGCATTTGTGTGCCCACCAGGATCGCCGGTTGATCGTCACGCAAGGTGGCCAGCAGTTGGGCGAACGCGTCACGGTGCTGTGTGGTTTCGCGATCTACCCGCAGGATCGGTATTTGCGGGAACCGGGCGTGCAGGGCTTCCTCCAGACGCTCCGTGCCTTGGCCTTGTGCGGTCAGCTCGGCGGAACCGCAGCTTGGGCATACGGCCGGTACGCGCCGGTGAAAATCGCAGTGATGGCAAATCAGTTGCTGTGCCCGTGCGTGCAAGGTCAGCGGGTGTTCGCAGCGTGGACAATCGGCGTGCCAGCCGCAGCCGTGACACAACAGCACGGGCGCATAGCCGCGGCGGTTGCGGAATACCAATGCCTGCTCGCCGCGCGCCAGCGTGTCGGCCACCGCAGTCAGCAGCGCGGGGGACATGCCGTGTTGCAGGCGTTGGGCACGCATGTCGATGATCTGTACCTGCGGCGGTCGCAGGGCGCCGGGGCGCGCGCGCAAGTG
>DATCWU010000424.1:0-1265 GCA_036566165.1 Rhodanobacter sp.
GGGTCTGTTCATGCTGATGACCAACGGCATCGGCGCGATCCTGGGCAGCTCGCTCAGCGGCATCATCATTGACGCCTGGTTTACCGAAGTCGACGGCAGCAAGGATTGGCACGGCATCTGGGTCACGTTCGCCGCTTACTCCCTGGTCGTGGCCATACTGTTCGCGTTGTTCTTCAAGCACGAACATGTGCGCGCCGCGCCGGGTGCCCCGATGTTGGCCGGGAGCTGACTGGCACCGCGGGCCCAACATGCCTGGCGCGCGGGACGCGGCGCCAGCGGGCTGCCGGCCACTATGCGCACCCCGGCGTGACTACGGACAGCACAACCTGATCGTGACCGTACCTTCCTGGCTTTTGATCAGCGGGAGACGGTTGCGCCTTGCCGCGCCGAATGGTTTTTTGGGTTGTCGCCTTGTAGGAGCGCACCCTGTGCGCGAACGGCTTTTTGGATCAACCTTGCCCAAGACCCAATCGCGCACAGGGTGCGCTCCTACGGTTCGGGTGTGCTGACCATTCCAAATGACAGTCGCCGCCGCTGACAACAGGTGCGGCGTCCGGCACCGGACACCCGTCCGAAGCCCGGTGCGCTGGCAGGAATGCGCCAGCAGCAAGCGACACCACGCGGTGGCTGTGCGCACCAGCAATCGGGAAAGTCGCCAGTTCCCCTGGCATTGCCTTCAATTCCGGCAATCGCTAGGATGGCTGTCGCAAGAACTTGCGTATCCGTTCGTACAAATTATTGACTGGATATCGCTGATTTCATCAGCAGCCAGTCCGCGCCAACGTCAGTGCGTACGCGCCTGTGTGCCATCCCACACAGGAGAACCCAGCGGTCACAGCTCCGCAGAGTCCACTTGCATGCACACCGCACCCCACCTGCAACGTCCACCCCGCCACCAGCATGCAAGGTCCATGGCATCCAAGCCACGGGGAACAGCGCATCACGTGCATGCACGTAGGCCTCGATACGGGCTGTCCGCCACTCACCATCAGCCCTCGAAGGGAGCAACAACATGAGCCTGCGCATTCACCACAGACAGCTGTTGGCACTGTCAATCATTACTGCCCTGGCCGCGCTGCACATCCCCAGCGTGCTGGCGCAAGCTGCACGGCCGACGGATCCCGCCACCGGGACGCCCGCGCAAACGGCTGCCGACAGCACCCAGGCGACGACGCTGAGCGAAATCACGGTGCGCGCCCAAAAGCGCGTGGAATTGCTGCAGGACATACCGATCACGCTGACCACCCTGCCCGAGCAGATACTCC
>DATCWU010000432.1:0-1895 GCA_036566165.1 Rhodanobacter sp.
AGGACCACCAGCGCCGTGCCACGCAAAGGCTTGATGCGCACCATGTTCATGTTGCTGGGCAACGCCAGGCTGTGCACGTATTCGGCGAATTTGACCATCGACACGCCCAGCACCGATACGTCACAAGTCTTGCGCAGCACGTTGAAGATGCCGGTGCGAAAGAACCGCGCAAAGCGTTCGTTGACCATTTCCAGCGTCGGCAGGCGGCCACGCACGATGCGGTCCTGCTGGGTGAAGTCGTATGCAGCCACCGCATCGCGCGGCAGTGGCTCATCGTTGCCGGTGGACACCGCGCCACCTTCCACACCGTCCAGCAGTGCGTCAATTTCGTCCTGGGACAGCAGATCGCTCATGCGCGCTTCCTCATCATCACTGCATCACGAAGCTGGTGAAATACAGGGCACTGATACCCGGTCGGCCAAGTCGTGCCTGCACCACCTTCCGCGCTGCCGCCAAAGCTTGCGCCTGCAACTTCTGCCGCCCGGCAGCACTACCGATGACCGTGTAGTCCTGACTGCTGAGCAGCGACACCATCGCATCACGGAGCACGGGATCGGCAGCCCTGGCCGTGTCGATCGCCGCCTGGTCATGCGCCATCAAGGTGATGCCAACCTGCAGGAAACGCAGCGAATCATCGTCGCGAAAATTCACCACGAACGCTGGTTCCAGTGGGAGATACAGCTCCACCTTGGAGACTTGAGCCGTGCCACTCTTCGCCGCGTGCGCCTTGCTTTGCGCGGCGCGCTGGGCAAACAGCACGTAGCCACCAACCCCGGCGAGCAGCAGCACCACAACCACACCGATCAACCATGGCAGGCGACGCTTCCTGCGCGGTGCGGGCGGAGCTTCCTCCGCAACCTGCTCTTCTTCTTCCTCGACCATGCTCGACCCCGACTCTGCAATGCGTGTAGCGATGCCCGTTTGCGGGCTTCCATCTGGCCTGAAGCAATCGCCGTGCCATGACGGAGATTCGTTGCTGGCGTTGAGCTCGGCGCCTTGAGCCGCCACGAGCGGGATACCTGTGCGGCGCTTTCTTGACGCACGGCAAGTTGTTGCCATACAAGCGGCGGAAAAAAGTGATGCACAAGCCGACGTCGGTTGGCGCACCGACATTGCTCCGCGGAGAGCGCCCATCAGACCTGGCGGGCAGTCGAGTTGCCCACGGGGCGATTCAAGGAGTGCACCAGGGAGCGCCGGCGCTTCGCAGCCGCACTCACTGCGGCCGGGTCAGCCAACTGCCCGCACGGCGACATCTCGGCCACGCCTGCTCAGGCAAACGCATCCAGCAGACTGGATGGGCGTGCGGCGGTCAGCGAAGTCACCGCGTGGAGCTCTCCACCATCTTCCACTTCCACCGCACTCACACCATGCCGGTGTGACGACGAAGAACCGTCACTGCCGTGCTGACCCACTTCGGTGTGGCCGAGCGACAGGCCTTGTTGCGCCAACATCTGGTCCAACTGTGGCAGGCTTTGCTGCACTGCTTGCGCGGCACCAGGATGTTGCACACTGAATGCCACGTCCACGCGGCCATCGGTGACGTTGATCTTCAGGTCAACCTGACCGAGCTCTTCCGGGTGCAGCCTGACGTGCGCCTGCTTGAGGTCCTGCGTGGCCAGCCAAGTGATCTGGCGGCCAAACTCCTGACCAAACGCAGGTGTGCCGACCGGGGTTGCCACAAACACGACCGGCACGCGGGCACCTGCATCGACCAACGGCAACGACGCCGTACCGATGCCTGCCGGCGACGACGCAGCAGATGTCTGCGTGTCATCTGCGACATGGAGCTGCACGGCATCCAGCACGGCCGCCAACCCGATTGAATTGCCCACCCCTCCAGCGGGTGTCACGTTCGCCGGCTGCGTTGCTGCAGCGGGCGGCTGCAGCAACGCAGC
>DATCWU010000448.1:0-6528 GCA_036566165.1 Rhodanobacter sp.
AAACAGCACCCGGTCATGCTGCACCGGGCGATTGTCGGTTCCATGGAGCGCTTCATCGGCATTCTGATCGAGCATCATGCCGGGGCGTTGCCGACGTGGCTGGCGCCGATTCAGGCGGTAACGCTGAATATCACCGATGCCCAGGCTGATTACGCCCAGCGGGTGACGCAAGCCCTTGCCGACAAGGGTTTCCGCGTGCAAGCCGATTTGCGCAATGAAAAGGTCGGCTATAAAATCCGCGAACACACTATGCAGAAAGTGCCGTATCTTCTCGTTGTCGGTGATCGTGAGAAAGAAACTGACACTATTGCCGTGCGTACCCGTGCCGGTGAAGATCTGGGCAGCATGCCGCTGGCTACCTTCGTCGAACGGTTGGAGACCGAGATCCGGCAATAGACGCCGGTCGGTCGGTTTCATCACTTCTTCTGGAGGATCGTGGTATCGCAACCACTGACAGCAAGGGCAATCGTCGCAACCTGGAAATCCGTGTGCCGCGGGTTCGTGTGATCGGAGCTGATGCCGAACAGCTCGGCATTCTCACGCGTGATGAAGCGTTGGCATTGGCGCACGATGCCGGGATGGACCTGGTCGAAATCCAGCCAAACGGGGATCCACCCGTCTGCCGCATCATGGATTACGGCAAGTTCAAGTTCGAAGCCCAGAAGAAGCAGCAGGCAGCAAAGAAAAAGCAGAAGCAGGTCGAGATCAAGGAAGTGAAGTTCCGTCCGGTCACGGACGTGGGCGACTACCAGATCAAGCTGCGCAACATGCTGCGTTTCCTTGAGGATGGCGACAAGGTCAAGGTCACCATCCGCTTTCGCGGCCGCGAGATGTCGCATCAGGATCTGGGCCGGACACTGGTGCAGAAGATTCAGGAAGACGTCGCTGACGTGGCCCAGGTCGAGTCCTACCCGCGGCTGGAAGGGCGCCAGATGACCATGATGATCGGCCCGAAGAAGAAGTAGGCAGCACGCGGCGCTTTCGCGGCCGGCGTGCCATGCCTGCACCACAACCTGAGCAGTGTCCCGTACGGATTGCGCGGGCGGTGTCTGTGCGTCAGTGGGTGCCTGACGTTGGCGTGCGCTTACACTAAATCCCATGCCGATCGACCACCGCCCGCTTGCCATCTTTCTGATGGGCCCGACCGCCTCCGGCAAGACAGCGCTGGCGTGCACGCTGCACGAGCGCTTTGCGCTGGATCTGGTCAGTGTGGACTCGGCGTTGGTGTACCGCGGCATGGACATCGGTACGGCAAAGCCGGATGCGGCCACGCTGGCGCGCCATCCGCATGCGTTGATCGATATCCGTGATCCGGCACAACCGTATTCGGCGGCGGATTTCTGTGTGGATGCACGCACGGTGATGCGCCAGGTCAGTGCGCGCGGCGGAGTGCCGCTGCTGGTAGGGGGCACCGGGCTGTATTTCCGCGCGCTGCAGCAAGGATTGTCCGCGCTACCGGCGGCGGATCCCGCGCTGCGCATGCAATTGGCGGAAACTGCGGCCCGTGAGGGCTGGGCGGCCCTGCACGCAAGGCTGGCACGGCTCGATCCGGCTGCTGCGCTGCGTATCGATGCGCACGATGCGCAGCGCATACAACGTGCGCTTGAAGTGATTGAGCTGACCGGTCAGCCATTGTCCACGTTGCAAGGCACGTCCAGCGCCACGACTTTCCCCTGGCGCGTGCTCAAGCTGGCGCTGCTGCCGGCTGATCGCCGGGTGTTGCATGCACGGATTGCGCGGCGCTTCGACGCGATGCTGACCGCCGGCTTGCTGCAGGAGGTCGGGGAGCTGTGCACGCGCGCTGACCTGCATGCTGACTTGCCGGCAATGCGTGCCGTCGGCTATCGGCAAGCGTGGGAGCACTTGCAGGGGCTGACGCCTGCCAGCGAGTTTCGCGATCGTGCCATCTTCGCCACCCGGCAGTTGGCAAAGCGCCAGATCACCTGGTTGCGCAGTGATCCGTCGCTGCGTGTGTTCGAATCGGAGCGCGCCGATGTGAGCGCGCAGATCATTGCCGCCGTGGCATTGTTCCTGGCGGGGCGGGACGCCGTGGGTCATGTCAACCCGGCTGGCACGTGAGCTTCACGTTGGCAGCCGTAGATGCCGTCGGTAGGAACCTGAAATTCTCCTATCATCAAGCATTTGAAAGCGGTTACCATCCAGTCGGTTGTGCCGGGGCGCCGCAGGCGTTTTTTCCTCCGGCCAGGTTCGTGCAAGGGGAGAAGAAAATGTCCAAAGGACAATCGCTGCAGGATCCGTTTCTCAATGCTCTGCGCCGCGAGCGTGTGCCGGTAGCCATCTATCTGGTCAACGGCATCAAGCTGCAGGGTACGGTGGAATCGTTTGATCAGTTCGTGGTGCTGTTGCGCAACCAGGTGAGTCAGATGGTGTACAAGCATGCGATCTCCACCGTGGTGCCGAGCCGCAATGTGCGGGTTGGTACCAACCATGATGAGGCGGCGACGGCAGACGGGTCCGACGCCATGCCCGAGGCGGACGCTTGATACTCGGGGTTTGGCCCGCATGAAGTGGGTTGACGTTGTGAGGCACACCATTCCCCGTGTTTGATCGAAAGCAGAAAGGTGAGCGTGCGTTGCTGCTGGTGCCGCACACCCATGGTGACGGCGACGCCGTGCGGCGCACGGAGGAGTTTGCCGAACTGGCGAGATCCGCTGGCGCCGAGGTGGCCGGGGTCATCGCGGCAGCGGTCAAGGAGCCGGGCCCGCGCTATTACGTAGGCAGTGGCAAGGCCGATGAAGTGACTCAGGCGGCGCAGGCGCTGGCGGCTGACGTGGTCCTGGTCGACCGCCTGCTGTCGCCGGTGCAGGAACGCAATCTGGAGAAATTGATCAACGTGCGCGTGATTGACCGTGCCGGGTTGATCCTGGACATCTTCGCCCAGCGCGCACGTTCGGCCGAAGGCAAGCTGGAAGTGGAGCTCGCGCAACTCAAGCATCTGGCCACGCGCCTGGTGCGCGGCTGGACCCATCTCGATGCCCAGCGCGGCGGTGCCATCGGCAATCGCGGCCCGGGCGAAACGCAGTTGGAAACCGACCGTCGCCTGCTCGGGATACGCGTCAAGGTACTGGGCAAACGCCTGGAAAAGGTGCGGACCCAGCGCGGCCAACAGCGGCGCTCGCGCTTGCGCAACACCGTGCCACGCGTGGCGCTGGTGGGTTATACCAACGCCGGCAAGTCGACGTTGTTCAATGCGATGACGGCCGGCCAGGTGTTTGCCGCCGATCTGTTGTTTGCGACGCTCGATCCGACCGTACGCAAAGTTGCAGGCCTTGCGTGTGGCCCGGCCGTGCTGGCCGACACCGTCGGTTTCATTCGCGAGTTGCCACATGACCTGGTTGCAGCGTTTCGCGCGACGTTGGCCGAGGCCCGCGACGCGGATTTGCTGCTGCACGTCAGTGATGCCTCCGACGCGGATCGTGATCGTCTGCAGCTTGTGGTGGACGACGTGCTGGACGAAATTGATGCAGGCGGTGTGCCGCAGTTGCTGATCATGAACAAGATCGATCTGGCGGGAATCGAGCCGCGCCTGGATCGTGGTGCGGATGGGCGTCCGCAGCGGGTATGGTTGTCCGCAGCCAGCGGTGCGGGCGTCGAATTGTTGCGTCAGGCACTGGGTGAGCTGTTGGGCGGGGATCGGCTGCAGTCGATGTTGCACCTGCCGCTGACGGCAGGGCGTTTGCATGCGCGGCTGAAAGCTGCCGGTGCGATTGCCGGGGAAAGTGTGGACGAACACGGCTGGCGGCTGCAGATTGACGCCCCACGCAGTGTCATTGCTCCGCTTGCTGCCGGCAATCCGGTGGAAACGCAGCTGCTGCGCGAGCTGCTTGCGCCGGCACGCTGACGCTTGGTGGCAGCAAACCCCGCGCAAGCGTCTGCTAGAATCCACTTGTTTGCGCGGCTGCTCGTAATGGCATGGCCTCATCGCCGTGATCATGCGGCATCCGTATCGTGTGTCATCCCGCTTACCGTGTTGTTCCGGCGTTTGCTGCCGGCCTGCCGGCGGCCTCCAGGAGACTGACATTGGCTTGGAATGAACCCGGCAACGGGCAACGTGATCCGTGGTCAAAGAACCGCTCTTCCGGCGGCATGCCGTCGCTGGACAAGCTGCTCAAGGATCTGCAGAACCGCTTCAACAGGCTTGGCCGTGGGCCAGGCAACATCGCGATCATCGTGCTGGTGCTCCTGGCGCTCGGGTTGCTGCTCAGCAGTTACACGATCGTCAATGCACGTCAGGCGGGTGTGGTACTGCGCTTTGGTCAGTACTCGCGCACGTTGCCGCCCGGCTTCCATCTCAAGCTGCCGCTGCCGATTGAGTCGGTGACCAAGGTTGACGCCACGCGCGTGCGCTCGGTAACCGACAATGTGATCCTGCTGACGCGTGACGAGAATATTCTTGCGGTGGATTTCACCGTGCAGTACCAGGTGGACGATGCGCGCAAGTATCTGTTCTCGCTGAACGAACCGGATGAGACCACGCACGCGGCAGCCGAGGCGGCGGTGCGCGCGGTGATCGGCAGCAGCAGCATGGACCAGGTTTTGTCCGGCGAGGGCGCGACACTGGTCAGCCAGGCGCAGAAGGTGCTGCAAAACACCATGGACGGCTACAACTCCGGTCTGCGCATCACCGAAGTCAGCTTCCAGAACGTATCGCCACCCAAAGAGGTCAGGTCCGCGTTCGACGACGTCAACAACGCGCGCGAAGACAAGCAAAGCACGGAAAATGCCGCGCTGGCGTATGCCAACAAGGTAGTACCGGTGGCGCGCGGCGATGCGTCACGCATTGCTGCCGAGGCTGCTGGTTACAAAGCCGAACGCATCGCGCGGGCACAGGGTGACACGGCAAAATTCAATCTGCTGTTGACCGAGTACAAGGCCGCGCCGGAAGTTACCCGCCGGCGCTTGTGGCTGGAGACGATGGAGCAGGTCATGGCTGACAATCAAAAGGTGATCGACAGCACCGGTGGCCGCAACATCATCAACCTGCCGTCGGGCCAGGCGGGTGCATCTGCTGCTCCGTCCAGCGGCAGCAGCCAGGCGACCACCACCGCCATCGTGGCACCGCCAAGCAGTGGCGCAAGTGACAAGGGGCAGCAGCCATGATCAAGACCGCTTCCGCCATAGTCGCCGTGATCCTGGTGTTGCTTGGCCTCAACAGCATGTTTGTGGTCAGTGAAGGCCAGAACGCGTTGTTGCTGCAGTTTGGTCGCATCGTGCGTACCGACTACAAACCGGGCTTGCACTTCAAGATTCCCGTGGTGCAACAGGTGATGCACTTCGATAACCGCATTTTGTCGCTGGATGCCCAACCGGAGCGTTACTTCACTTCGGAAAAGAAAAGCGTCAATGTCGATTTTTACGTCAAGTGGCGCATTGCCGACAACGCGATGTACTACCGCGCGACCGGTGGGGATCAGCTGCAGGCAGCGCAGCGCCTCACGCCTGTCGTCAAGGATGCGCTGCGCTTCGAGTTCAACGCGCGCACCCTGCAGGACCTGATTTCCGGCGGGCGCACCGACATCACTGATCGCGTGCGCAAGATCACGGATACGTCCGTGCGCAAGAATCTTGGTATTGCCGTGGTCGATGTGCGCATCAAGCGCATCGATCTGCCCGATGAAGTGAGCGAATCGGTGTACAAGCGCATGCGGGCCGAGCGCCTGCAACTGGCCAACGAATTGCGTTTCACGGGCCAGGAGGCCGGCGAAAAGATTCAGGCCGATGCCGACCGCCAGGGTCAGGTGTTGCGCGCCGATGCCGCGCGTGATGCCGCGAAGATTCGCGGTGAAGGTGATGCGCAGGCGGCGACCATCTACGCTGCCGCGTATAGTCAGGACCCGGAGTTCTTCGCGTTCTACCGCGGCATGGCTGCCTATCGCAAATCATTTACGGACGGCAAGGGCATCCTGGTGCTCAAGCCCGATTCGGAGTTTCTCAAGTACTTCAACACCGCAGCGCCCAGGTAGCATCATCGCGCATGCCGCATGATCTCGCCGCCGCGCTGTGCCTGCTGCTGGTGATCGAGGGCCTGCTATTGCTGGTGGCGCCACGACAATGGCAGAACATGGTGCGTGAGGCGTTGAAGCTGCCGGCACGCACGTTGCGCGTCTTTGGCGCCGTGGCGGTTGCGGTCGGCCTGCTGGTCTTGCAGTTGACGCGCTGAGGGCACTGGCGCCAACCGGGGCGCGGCGGGTCGCAAGCGCAGCGGCTGCGCCGTCCACAACAATACATAGCGAGCGAGCACATCATGGGCAAGTCAGTTGTAATTCTCGGCGCGCAGTGGGGCGACGAAGGCAAGGGCAAGATCGTCGATCTGCTGACCGAGCGCGTCAGCGCGGTCGCCCGCTTCCAGGGCGGTCACAACGCCGGCCACACGCTGGTGATCAAGGGCAAGAAAACCGTGTTGCACCTGATCCCCTCGGGCATCCTGCGCGACGACGCGCTATGTCTGATCGGCAATGGCGTGGTGCTGTCACCGGAAGCGCTGATCGCCGAGATTGCGGACCTTGA
>DATCWU010000461.1:0-16791 GCA_036566165.1 Rhodanobacter sp.
TTCAACGGTGTGGTGTTACCCGATCGCTACGTGTTCGGTTTTGGCATGGACTACCACGAACAGGGCCGCAACCTGCCGGGCATCTACGCGTTGCCGGCCGAAGGCGGGGAGTAACGGGCCAACTGGCCAGTCACCCGTGCCCTGCGCGTGCCCAGGTGGGCGCTGAGACGTTCCGACGTTGCCGGCGGACAATGACCGTGCAAAACGCAGTTGCTCTATTCGCCTGGTGCCGACGACGGGTCTGGTTTGACCTGGTGGTGTCAGGTGCGCCTGCGCGCTTATTGTGCCGTCATCCCCGCATTCGCTGGCGCGGCTGGTTTGAACGGCACGGCCGGGCCGGGCGTGATGCCCTTGCGCCACCGTGCGAGCTGCGCCGCGATGCCGGGGCCAACGGATAGCTGCGGTTCGGAGGCGATGAGGTTGTCCTGCCGCTCCCAGGTGGCGATTTCCCGGCTCGCCTGCTGGAACGCCTCGATGAAATCCGGCGTCC
Organism: Rhodanobacter sp.; assembly: GCA_036566165.1. Taxonomy (GTDB): domain Bacteria; phylum Pseudomonadota; class Gammaproteobacteria; order Xanthomonadales; family Rhodanobacteraceae; genus Rhodanobacter. Next base: position 491 of record DATCWU010000461.1, read on the forward strand.
GGTTCAGGCCGTCCACCAGCCACGCCTTGCCGAAATAGGTGATGTCCGAGGCGCTGCCGCAACCGAATGAGCTACGGTCGGTGCGGGCGGATGTGAGTACGAGGGTGCCTGCGCCACGCAGGGGCGGTATGAAGCCGCCGGAATAGCACGCGTTGATCACCACGACTTTCCACTTGAACGCATGCTGGCCGAGGATGCCGGCAAGGTCGGCCGCGCCAATCTGGTCCAGCGGGAACGGGTTCATGTCGATCAACAGGTTGTGGTCTTCGTCGCCGTGCGTGGTGATGTACAGCAGCAGGATGTCTTGCTCGGGGCGCATCACCTCGGCCAGGCCATGGAGCGTGGCGTCCAGGTTGCTCCAGTTGGCGAGCGGACGGGTAAACAGGCTGGCCGGGTTGTTCTCCAGTATCACGGTGTGGGTCGTGGCACCGAAGCGCTGCGTGAACAGCGGATCCGCGTACTCCACCTCGTTGCGGAACACGTCTTCGCTGCCATCACCGGCAAATGCCAGTACGTACAGATTGGGCGTGCCGGAGACGCGCGGCGTGAGTCTGGTCAACGCGTCACGCACCATGCGCGGTTGCGCGTAGAGCACTTGCTCGGGCGATGGCCCGGTACTCGGCCAGTCGCTGTCCGTATCGGCGTTCGTGCCGTCGTCCACGGTCGATGTTGGCGCCGGTTCACCACCGAGCGTGAGCGTGCCATTGCCCGCCGGTGTCATGGCGTTGTTGTTCGCAAGCTGCAGCGGCTTGCCGTCAATCGCCAGTATCAGCAGTACGCCGACGGTGAACGCGAGCAGGACAAGCAGAATGCTGCGCATCTTCCACGGGCCTCACAGGGTGACAGCGTTGAAATCACGAAACACCGGGTGTCGCGCAGCCGTGGGCAGCGGCATTGGCTCGCGTACCAGCCAGGCCGTCTGCCAACCGGCGGTCCGCGCAGCGTCAAGTTCCTCGACGATATCGGACAGGAACAGGAGGTGCTCTGGCTGCTCGCCCACAGCTTCGGCGATGCGCCGGTATGACGCTGACTCGCGCTTGTGGCCGGTCGTGGTATCGAAATAGCCGGCGAACAGCGGGGTGAGATCGCCGGCCGCGCTGTAATGGAAAAACAATTGCTGCGCGACGATGGAACCGGACGAGTAAACGTACAGGCGCAAGCCATCTGCGCGCCACTCGCGCAACCGTGCGGCGACTTCGGGGTAGACGTGCGCGCGATATTCGCCGGCAGCGTAGCCGTCCTTCCAGATCATGCCTTGCAGGGCCTTGAGCGCGGTGGACTTGCGATCCGCGTCGATCCAGCGCAGCAGCATCTCGATGATGTCCTGGCGGCTGGCCTCGATCAGCCCGGCTTCACGCGCCGCCTCGTGCAGCCAGTGCTGCACTTCGGGCTGGTCGCCATGGGTTTCGACAAAGGCCGGCAAGCGTTTGCGCGCGTAAGGGAACAACACGTCGTGCACGAAGCTGATGGAGCTGGTCGTGCCCTCGATATCGGTGACGATGGCGCGGATCCGGGTCATGGCGATGGCCTTTGGTGAAGCTTCCAGCATGGACGAAGCGTTGTCGCGGGCGTTGGCGGCGGCATGTCGCATGCGCGACGGCGCCCCTCCATGGCGGTGCGGTGGGCCGGTGCCACTATGCCGGGTGCGTGGCTTCCTGCGGTGTCATGCGCGGGAAGCGGCTGGCAATGTCGTCGCCGCTGGGCTGCGCCACCCAGCCGTCCTTGTTGGTAAACAGGCGGATGGCCACGAAGTAGGGCGCTTCGCTCATGTCGAACCAGTGACGCGTGCCGTCCGGCACGCCAATCAGGTCGCCTTGCTCGCACAGCACGTCGTAGACCTTGTCGCCGATGTGCAGGGTGAACTGGCCGGAGCCGGCGACAAAGAACCGTACCTCGTCCTCGCTGTGGCTGTGTTCGTGAAGAAATTTCTCGCGCAGCGCGGCGCGGTCCGGGTGATCGGGGGTGAGACTGATGACATCGACCGCCTGATAGCCTTCGCTGCGCATCAACCGGTCAATGTCCGTGCGGTAGGCGGCGATCACTTCGTCCTGCGCCGCGCCAGGCTTGATCGGTTGTTTCGCCGCCCATTGCTCGAAGCGCACGCCCACCTCGTGCAAGGCGTGGCTGATGGCAGTGCGTTCGGTCACGACCTGCAACGGTACGTCAGGGCGTGCCTCGTCGAAAATTCGTAGTCGGCTCATGATCCTTGCAACCTCCTCAAGTCCAGCTCGCAGCCGAGCAGAAATTCCAGCGCCTCCAGATGGCGGCGCGCCTCGGGCATGTCGCGACCCCAGGTATACATGCCGTGGCCGTCAATCAGGTACGCGCGCAATGGCTTGCCGGCGTCAAGCCAGGCGTCCACTCGCGCCACCAATTCTGGCATGTGCTGGGTGTTGGGAAATATGGGGATCTCCAGCACGTCGGTGTGGGTGGCGTAGCCGCTGAGTGCCTTTTGCAATTCCCAGCCTTGCAGGCGTACGGCGCCAGCGGCCGCAAACAGGCGTGATGCGACGCTTTGCGTGTGCGAATGCGTGTGCAGCACCGCGGTGACGTCGGCAAAACGCCGATACAGCTGGGTGTGCAGCGCGGTCTCGGCACTTGGCCGCGCGGTGGTGTTCACCGGTTGGCCATCGAGGTCGATCAACATGATGTCGTCGGGCCCGATGTTGCGCTTGTCGCGCCCGGAGATGGTGATGGCCGCCCGTGCCGCGCCCGCGCGCATGGAGAAGTTGCCGCTGGTCGCCGGGGCCCAGCCCCGTGCTGCCAGTTCACAGGCGGTGCGCGCTACCGTATCTGCGCAGGCTGCGAACGCGTTGTCGGCAATCTCGACGGGTCTGGTTTGGTTCATGGGCTTTGGACGTCCAAACGGGCGGAAACTATATCATGCGCACGTCTGTTCAGTGGTGGTAATGAGAGCCATTCTCGCAAGTCAGGAATGGTTTGCCGACGCGGGTTAGGATAACGGCAGTCCAGCGCAAGGCGCGTGGACCGAATGTCCACGACGGAGGTTGCACCATGTCCAATGAAACAGATATCGAATCGCGTCGCCGGTTCCTCAAGGTTGCTGCTGGTACGACGGTGGCGGCAGTAGTGATGGGTAGTTTGCCGAGGTTTTCGCGTGCGGCCGACATGCCCGCGCTGGCTGAAAGCGATCCGGCGGCAAAAGCATTGAGCTACGTCGAGGACGCTACCAAGTCGACGAACGCAAAGCACAAGGCCGGCGATGATTGCGCGAACTGCCAGTTTTACGCTGGTGGTCCGACTGGCCGTGGTTCCTGTCAGTTGTTTCCGGGCAAGTCAGTCAATGCGAAGGGCTGGTGTGCCGGGCATGTGACAAAAGCCGCCTGAGCAAAGCTGCTTCCCGATCCGCGAAGGCCGGCGTTAGCCGGCCTTTTGCGTATGCGCAGCAATGGCTTGTGGATGCCAGCCAGGAGGTCTTTTCGGGGGGTGGTAATGCGCGGGCGGTGGGGCTGGCACAGGCGGTGGTCGCTGCGGACAAAGTGCTGCCCGGAACACGACAGGTTGAGGAGCTGAGTCACCTGACGCGCCGGGCAGCGATCCGAGGGCCCACTGCCAAGTGAAAATCCCGCGGTCCGATGATGATACTCCCGCGTTTGCCGAAAGGGCGCGCCCGCGGCAAATTTCTCTTGAAAAAATCTCGTTAAATACTTTAAAAACAGCCACTTGCACTAGATAGTAGGCGTGAAAACCACGGCTGAAGTGGCACTTCGCCAGCTTTCTGCCATATGTAGCCATTTGAAGAAGTTAAGAGATTTTCGCGTGTCTTTGGCGACGTTTCAACGCTTATTCCGTTACTTGCGGAAGTTTCCGCAAATGGCTATGCCGGTATCCGTACAGGAAATAGATTGCCAGACCTGCGACCGTCCACAGCACCATCAGGGTCCAGTTGTACCAGGCCATGGTCGACAGCAGCGCGAGGCAGCTCAGGATGCCGAGCGAGCAGATCATTGGCGCCCAGGGCACGCGGAAAGTGCGGGGTAGTTCGGGGTGCGTGTGGCGCAATATCCAGACTCCGGCGCAGACCGCGATAAACGCGATCAGCGTGCCCATCGACACCAGGTCGGCGAGCACGTCCAGCGGGAAGATGGCCGCGAGCAGCGCGATGGCAGCACCGGTGATCAGCGTGTTGAGATGTGGCGTGCGATGACGTGGGTGGATACGCGTGAAGATTTTCGGCAGCATGCCGTCGCGACCCATGATCATGAAGATGCGCGGCTGCGCGATGATCATCACCAACACGACCGAGGCCAGGCCAAGCAACGCACCGGCTTCGACGATCCAGCGCAACCAGCTCAGTTGCGGATGTCCTTGCAACGCGGTAACCACGGGCTGGTCGGTGCCCAGCAAGGCGTAAGAGGTAAGACCGGTCATGACCGCCGCCATGGCGATGTACAACACGGTGCAGATCGCCAGCGAGGCGAGGATGCCGATCGGCAAATCACGCTGCGGATTGCGTGCCTCCTGCGCCGCGACGGAAGTGGCTTCGAAGCCGATATAGGCGAAGAACACCATTGCAGCGCCGCGCATGACGCCGCTCCAGCCGTACTTGTAGTTGCCTTGCGACTCCGGCACGAATGGCGTCCAGTTGGATGGGTCGACGTAGCGCCAGCCGACCACGATCACCAGCACGACCAATCCAACCTTGACTACGACCATGGCGGCGTTGGCCAGGCTCGATTCGCGGATACCGACGTAGCAGATCCAGGTCAGCAGCAGGATCAGCGCTACCGCCGGCAGATTGAACAGGGCACCAGTGGCGATCAATTGATGGTCGGGAGTAAATTGCAATGGAGCGTTCGTCAGCGCTGCCGGCAGGCTCAGGTCCATGTTGAAGGTGGCGCCGATGTGCTCAAGCAGGCTGAGCAGATAGCCAGTCCAGCTGACCGCCACGGCAGAGGCGGAAACCCCGTATTCAAGCACCAGGTTCCAGCCGATGAACCAGGCCATCAGCTCGCCGAGAGTGGCGTAAGCGTAGGAATAGGCGCTGCCGGAGAGCGGGATCAGCGTGGCAAATTCGGCGTAGCACAGCGCAGTGAACGTGCTGCAGATGGCGGCCAGCAAAAACGACATGATGACCGCCGGCCCGGCAAAGTCGGCCGCAGCCTGCCCGGAAATCACGAAAATGCCGCCGCCGATCACCGCACCGATACCGATGGCGGTCAACCCCCATGGCCCCAGCGTGCGGCGCAGGGTCGGGCCGTGCACGTCATCCTCGCTGGTGAAATCGGTTTTGCGGGCGAGCAACTGCTTGAGCATGAGTTTGAGTCTTCGTGGAGCGGTTCGGCCTGGGACCAGGGGCATCGTGTTTCAGGCGTGCACAAGCAACGGCCGGCGTGGTTGACGCCGGCCGTCGACTGTCAGGCTGGGTTTCGACGCAACCTGCTGTGTCGATAGCCGTAGAAGCCGTAGATCGCGAAACCGATCACGGTCCATCCAATCAGCAGCGGCCAGAGTGTCTTGAAGGCCTGCCAGAACAGGAACAGACAGGTCAGTGCGCCCAGTGGGCAAACCAGCCAGTACAGCGGCACGCGAAACGCACGCGGAATCTCGGGGCGCGTATGCCGCAACACGAAAACGCCAACACATACGGTGGTGAACGCCAGCAGTGTGCCCATGGAAACCAGATCGCCGAGCACGCCCACCGGAAACAGTCCGGCCAGGATGGCCGCGATCAGGCCAACGATGATTGTGCCGATGTATGGCGTGCGGTGCTTCGGGTGCACTTTGCCGAACACTTTTGGCATCAGGCCGTCGTGCGACATTGCGTAGAAAATACGCGGTTGGCCCATCAGCATCACCAGGACCACCGAGCTCAAGCCAGCCAGCGCGGCAAACACCACCAGGATTTTCATCGAGCTCAACACGTAGCTCGCGGTGCTGCCAGCGGCTACGTTACCGAGCACGTAGTTGAGCGCGGTGGCCACCGGCTCGGGCGTGTCGAGTTCGCGGAATGGCGCCAGCCCGGTCAATGCCGCGGCCATCGCGATGTACAACACCGTGCAGATCAGCAGCGAGCCGAGGATGCCGATCGGCATGTCACGCTGCGGGTTTTTCGCTTCGCCGGCGGCGGTGGATACCGCGTCGAAACCGATGTACGCGAAGAACACCAGGGTGGCGCCACGGATCACCCCGCTCCAGCCGTACTTCGGGCCACCTTCATTGGCAGGTATGAACGGGTGCCAGAGTTCCGGGTTGATGAAGTGGTAGGTGACGATCAGGAACAGCAGGATCACGATGACCTTGATCGCCACGATGATCGCGTTGACCGACGCCGATTGCGTGATGCCGAGGTAGCACAACCAGCTGATGGCGGCGACGATCGCAATGGCGGGTACGTTGATGAACGTGCCGGTGGTCACCATGTGGTGAGTCGCGTCGAATGCGAAAGGTGCGGACGACAGTGCTGCCGGCAAGTTGAAGTTCATGCCGGTGGCGGCGGTCAGCATGCTCAACATTTCATTGAAATAGCCGGACCAGCCAACCGCCACGGTCGACGCTGCGAACAAGTATTCGAGTACCAGGTTCCAGCCGACGAACCAGGCCACCACTTCGCCAAGCGTCGCATACGAATATGAATAAGCACTGCCGGATACCGGCAGCATGGCGGCGAACTCGGCGTAGCACAGTCCCGCCAGGCCGCAGGCGATACCGGCCATGATGAAACTGAGCACCAGGGCCGGGCCGGCAAACTGTGCTGCAGCAGTTCCGGTAAGCACGAAAATGCCGGCACCGATCACTGCGCCGATCCCGAGCATGACCAGATGTTTGGCCGTCAATGCCCGTTTCAGGGTAGCTTCGCCCTCGGGTCCGCCCTCGACGGGCTCGCCCGCATCGACCCGCGGCATGGCTTCAATGGAATGGGTGGCAAACAGGTCTCGGATCATCAAGCTCCCCTTCAAGTGGTCGTGCCTGTTTCCGCGCGGCAACAATGACCGCAATACAGATCCAGCAGCAGCGTGCCAACATAGCCTAGCGGTAAAATGAGTACAAGCTTCATCAAGGCCTTGTCGCGAACCGGCCGCGATGTTCCGTCACCACTCTTCGGCACCTTCGTGCAACAGACTTTCGTCACCTTGATCGACGCACTTCGGCGCTACCGCAGCTCGTGGCCGGGGGAGGCGGCGACGGTGGCCCTGTTCGAACGTTTCCTGCGTAGCCACGCAGACGTGTTCGAGCGCCGGCACGCGGATGGCCACTGCACGGGCTCGGCGTGGCTGGTGAGCGCCGATGGCCAGCGCGTGTTGCTGATGCACCATCACAAGCTCGGCCGTTGGCTGCAACCGGGTGGGCATGCCGATGGCGATGCGGATCTGGCGCGGGTGGCATTGCGTGAAGCGGAAGAAGAGACGGGTGTGACTGGATTGCGCGTCGAAGGCGGCGTCTTCGATATCGATCGGCATCGCATCCCGGCGCGCGGCGCGGAGCAGGAACACTGGCACTATGACGTGCGCTACGTGGTGCGCGCCGGTGCGGATGAACGTTTCACGCGCAACGCCGAATCGCGCGCGCTGGCGTGGCGATCCGTGGGTGAAGTGGCGGATGACATCGACCTCGACGGCTCGCTGCGGCGCATGGCCCGCAAATGGCTGGCACGGAGTTCGTGACCGCGGCCGCGTGGCCGGCTGGATCACGGTGGCAGCATGGTTGCCGGTGGTCGGCCAGCTTGTGCCGTGTGCCTGGTCGAACCTGTCGTGCGATCCGACCCGCCATTGCGCCCTGGGCGCTCCTACCGGTATTTGTCGGGTGCGGGGTGCACCTGCCCGCAGGCGCTGCAAGTGCGGGCTTCACGTGAGCGGTAGAAGCGCTCGAATACCGGCGGAAAGTCGTGCTCGATGCTGTCGAGCACGAAGTACTCCTCATACAGTTTCTGGTTGCAGTGCTGGCAAAACCACAGCAAGCCATCCTGTTCGCCAGCGACGCGGCGGCGTTCAATCACCAGTCCGATCGATCCCGCCTGGCGGTTTGGCGAGTGCGGCACGCGTGGCGGCAGATAGAAGATTTCGCCGGCACGCAACGGAATGTCCCGCGCCACGCCGGCGTCCTGCACCTTCAGCGTGATGTCGCCTTCGATCTGGTAGAAAAATTCCGGGCCTTCGTCGTAGTGGTAGTCGGTGCGCGCATTCGGGCCGCCGACAATCATGATGATGAAGTCGCCATCGACGATGCACTTGTTGCCCACGGGGGGCTTCAGCAAGTGTCGATGTTCATCGATCCAGCGTTGCAGGTTGAGCGGCGGCAGCAAGGCCATGACGGTCACTCGTGTGGAATCAATAAGGCACATTAGCGCCCATGCCAGCGCAAAAAAAGCCGCACCAACGCCTGCCTGCCCAGGTGCATGAGGTCTGGTCGCAGTTGATCACCGCGCCCATATGCTGTCCGACGGCGTCAGTTGCCCGCGCGGCCAGACGCGTTGTTGCCAGCCGGGCTCACACCTCCAGTGTGGCCAGGTCGCCTTTTTCCTCCAGCCACACCTTGCGATCACCAGCGCGTTTCTTGGACAGCAGCATGTCCATCAGTTTTGCCGTGCTGGTATCGGTAAGGTCGTCGGTGGTGGTCAGTTGCACCAGGCGCCGGGTATCGGGATGGATCGTCGACTCACGCAATTGCGGCGGGTTCATTTCGCCCAGACCCTTGAAGCGGGTGGTGCTGACCGCGCCTTTCATTTTTTCGCGCTCGATCCGTTGCAGCATGGCCTGCTTCTCGCTTTCGTCCAGGCAATAGAAAACCTGCTTGCCGACGTCGACGCGGAACAGCGGTGGCATGGCGATGAAGACGTGGCCTTCGCTGACCAGTTTGGGGAAGTGCCTGAGGAACAGCGCGGCCAGCAGGGTGGCGATGTGCAGGCCATCGGAGTCGGCATCGGCCAGCACGATGATCTTGCCGTAGCGCAGGCCGGACAGATCGTTGGTGCCCGGATCGCAGCCGATCGCCACAGCCAGGTTGTGCACTTCCTCGGAGGCGAGCACCTGGGTGGATTCCACTTCCCACGTATTGAGGATCTTGCCACGCAACGGCAGGATCGCCTGGAATTCGCGGTCGCGCGCCTGCTTGGCGCTGCCGCCGGCGGAGTCGCCTTCCACCAGGAACAGTTCCGTGCGGCTGAGGTCGGTGGCGGTGCAGTCGGCCAGCTTGCCGGGCAGGGCCGGGCCCTGGGTGATCTTCTTGCGCACGACTTGCCGGGAGGCCTTCAGCCGCACCGTGGCGCGTTCGATGGCAAGTTGGGCGATGCGCTCGCCAATTTCGACATGCTGGTTGAGCCAGATGCTGAAGGCATCATGGATGATGTTTTCCACCATCCCGGCCGCGTTGCGCGAGGACAGGCGCTCCTTGATCTGGCCCGCAAACTGCGGGTCCCGCAAGCGTGCCGACAACACAAACGACAGGCGTTCCCAGACATCCTCGGGCGCGAGCTTCACGCCGCGTGGCAGCAGGTTGTGGATGTCGCAAAACTCGCGCACGGTGGTGGTCAGGCCGGTACGCAGGCCATTGACGTGGGTGCCGCCTTGCAAGGTTGGAATCAGGTTGACGTAACTTTCCTGCACCAGTTCGCCTTCCGGCACCCATGCCAGCGCCACTTCCAGACCTTCGCTGTCACGCGCGGTCTGGTGGATGAACAAGTCGTTCGGCAGCGCCTCGAACCCATCCAGTTCGCCGCGCAGGTAGTCGCGTAAACCGTCTTCGTAGTACCACTGGCAAGTTTCGCCGTCGGCCTGGTTGGTGAGCGTCATGGTCAGCCCGGCACACAACACGGCCTTGGCGCGCAGCAGGTGTTTGAGTTTGGGTACGGAAATTTTCGGCGAGTCGAAGTATTTCGCTTCCGGCCAGAAGTGCAGCGTGGTGCCGCTGCGTTTTTTCGGCACGCTGCCCAGTGTTTCCAGCTCGCCTTGCCGGTCGCCGTGGGCAAACACCATGCGATATTCGGTGCCGTGCCGGCGCACGGTGACTTCGGCGCGCTCGGACAGGGCGTTGACCACGGACACGCCGACACCATGCAGGCCACCGGAGAAGTTGTAATTCTTGCCGCTGAATTTTCCGCCCGCGTGCAGCCGGGTCATGATCAGCTCGACACCGGAAACGTGTTCCTCCGGATGGATGTCCACCGGCATGCCGCGACCGTCGTCGCTGACTTCGATCGAACCGTCGGTGTGCAGCACCACGTCGATGGTCTTGGCGTAGCCGGACAGCGCCTCGTCCACCGAGTTGTCGACCACCTCTTGCACCAGGTGGTTGGGGCGGGTGGTGTCGGTGTACATGCCAGGGCGGCGTTTGACCGGATCCAGGCCAGAAAGAACTTCAATATCGGCGGCGTCGTAACGACTGCTCATGCGTGGGTTTCGATCAAGGCAAGACAGCGAAGGATGCGGCGCGCAGGCGTGCAGGGTCAAGCTGGATGACACGGATTCAGCGGTAGCCTTGCGCCTGCAGTGCGAACAAGTGCGCGTAGTGCCCGTCCAACGTCATCAATTCACCGTGGCTGCCACGCTCGATGATGCGCCCGTCCTGGATCACGATGATCTGGTCGGCCATACGCACGGTGGAGAAGCGGTGCGAGATGAGGATCACGATGCGCTGGCCAGCCAGTTCGCGGAAGTGCTCGAAAATGGTGGCTTCCGCCGCGGCATCCATCGCGGCGGTGGGTTCGTCGAGCACCAGAATGTCGGCACCCGAACGCATGAATGCGCGCGCCAGCGCAATCTTTTGCCATTGGCCACCGGACAATTCACGCCCGGAGCGAAACCACTTGCCGAGCTGCGTCTCGAACCCGCCGGGAAGGTTGTCGATGAACTCGCTGGCCATGCCCATGTCGCTGGCGCTGCGCCAACGCTCGGCGTCCGTGAAGTGCGTGACGTCGCCAGCGCCGATGTTTTCGCCCACGCGCATCTGGTAGCGCGCAAAATCCTGGAAGATCACGCCCACGCGCTGGCGCAGCGTGCCCGCGTCCCACTCGCGCAAATCGGTGCCGTCGAGCAGGATGCGCCCGCTGTCGGGCCGATACAGTTCGGTCAGCAGCTTGATCAGCGTGGTCTTGCCCGAGCCGTTCTGCCCGACCAGTGCCAGCGACTCTCCCGGGCGGATGTGCAGGCTGATGTCGTGCAGGGCTGGCGTGCCGGTGTCGGGATAGGTAAAGGTGACATGCTCGAACCGCACGCCATCACCCGGCTGTGCGCCACGGGTCGCGGTACCGGTGGGGGCGGCTACGGGCGTTTCCAGATATTCGTACAAGGTGGACAGATACAGGTTGTCCTCGTACATGCCGCCAATGGCGGACAACATGGCCGACACGGCGGCCTGGCCCTGGCGAAACAGCATCAGGTACATCGTCATCTGCCCCAGGGTGATGCGCCCGACCACGGTCGTCATCGCAATCCACGCGTACGCGCCGTACAGCGTCAGCGTGCCGAGCAGACCCAGCCCGAACCCCCAGCTGTCGCGGCGCACCGTCAGATCGCGATCGTCGCCATACAGCTTGTTGAAAATGTCCCGATAGCGCTGCAGCAACAGCGGCCCAAGTGCGTACAGCTTGACTTCCTTGGCGTGGTCCTCGCGTGCCAGCACGGTTTCCAGATACATCTGCATGCGCGTCTCCGGCGAGCGCCAGCGGAACAGGCGGAATGCGTCCCCGGAGAATTTCGTTTCCGCAATGAACGCCGGTACGCCGGCCAGCAGCAGCACCACCACGGCCCATGGCGAAAACTGGTACAGCAACGTGCCGTAGCTCACCAGCGAAATCGCGTTCTGGCCCAACCCGAAGGTGCGCGTCACCAGCGACAGCGGGCGGCTGGAGGCTTCGCGTCGCGCGCGGGTCAGCTTGTCGTAAAACTCCGAATCCTCGAACTGCGCCAACTCCAGGGTCAGCGCTTTTTCCAGGATCATCACGTTGACACGTTGTCCCAGTTGCGCGCGCAGCAACGACTGGCACAACGACAGCCCACGCTGCGCGCCGGCCAGTGCCGCCACCAGCACGCCTTCTGCCACCACCCATTCGAACACCGGCCTGAGCGCGGCGTGGCCACTGCTGGCCCACAGGCGATTGGCCGCGACCACCGCGTCGACGATCATCGCGCCCACGTAAGCAATGCCGGCCGGCAACAAACCGGCGGTGAGCGTGAGCAAGGCCAGCGCGATCGTCAGCGCCTGGCTGGTGCTCCACACCAGTGCCAGTGCGCGCCCGCTGAAACGGAACACGCCGAGGAAGCTGCGCTTCAGCTCGACCGGTTCGGTGGATGGCGGTGCTGCAGTTGGTGGCACGACGGTCCTTGAACGAGGCTGCGCCTGCGCAGCGGCAAGGATAGTGACATGGAGACCGTATGCCGCCGAGGCAAGCGCAGCCTGGCAGGGTGTCAACACGTGACTTGCTGCGCCGCCACTCGAGCGGGTGTAGCGGTGCGCGGTGCCGGTCCTGCGTAGCGGCACCGTAGCCATGTGGCCTTGCTGCCGGGTGGGCAGGGGCGCGGACCGAATGTTATCTTCCGGGCGTTATCCATGGGCGCGATGCATGCCTCACTCCTTTGACCTGAAAGCGTATTTGCAGCGCATCGGCCACGACGCGCCGGTGGCGCCCGACCTGTCCACGCTACGCGCGCTGGCGGTGGCACATGTGGCAGCGATTCCGTTTGAGAACCTCAGCCCGCTATTGGGCGAGGCGGTGGAACTGACGCCCGAGGCGGTGGAGCGCAAGCTGGTGCAGGCGCACCGTGGGGGTTATTGCTTCGAACAGAATTTGCTGTTCGCCGAGGCGTTGCGCGCCGTGGGGTTCGAGGTATCCGGCTTGATTGCGCGCGTGTTGTGGAAACGCGCCGAGGACACGATCACGCCACATACGCACATGCTGTTGCGCATCGAGCTGGCAGGAGAAAGCTGGCTGGCGGATGTCGGCTTCAGTGGCCAGACGCTGACTGGTGCGCTGCGTTTGCGCGCCGGCATCGAGCAGCCGACGACGCACGAACCGTTTCGCCTGATGATGATCGATGGCGACTGGCGCATGCAGTCGCTGGTGCATGGCCAATGGCTGTCGCTGTACCGGTTCGACCTGCGCCGCACCTGGCCGGTGGATTACGCCGTGGCCAATTACTATGTTTCCACCTGGCCGGAGTCGTCGTTCGTCACCAACCTGGTGGTGTCGCGCACGGACGCGGAGCGCCGCCTGAGCTTGCGCAATCACGAGTTCACCGTGCGTCGCATGGATCGCGAACCGGAGCGCCGTACGTTGCACGATGCGACGCAGATTCGCCAGGTACTGGAGCGCGAGTTCCTGCTGCGCCTGCCCGCCCATCCGCGGTTGGACACCGTGCTCGCCGCGCTGCCGGATTGAGCGCGCGCAGTGCGCGGTGGAGACTGCGCATGGACGCCGTCGCGCTGGCGACGCGCGGACAGGTCCTGTGCGCCACACACCTCGGGCAGCGTGATCGTGGTGGCGCAAACCAGCTCGCCGCACCTGCCGGCACGGCCCGGCGCGGGCGGATCGGCGGAAAGGCGCGAGCTTGTCTGACCGCTGGGCAACTGCGGGATTTTGGTCGGGAAGCTGGCGCGTGCGCGCTGTGGGCTGACCAGGCAGCCTGCTAGAATTGGCGTTTTGAGCGTTACCCAATCCGGCGCCCGCGGGCACCACATGCAGTTCAGGAGTGACCATGTCGCACGCAATCCTTTCCGCACTCGGCCTTGGTGCCGAACAATCGGGCACTTATCTTGGCCAGGGTGAGTGGTCGAAAACCACCGATGCGGGTGCGCTGCAGCCGGTGAACCCGGCGACTGGCGAGGTCATTGCCACGGTGCACGCCTCCAGCGCCGCGGATTACGCCAAGCTGGTGGAGCGTGCGCAGGCAGCGTTCAAGGTGTGGCGCGCCACACCCGCGCCGCGTCGTGGCGAGGCTGTGCGGTTGTGTGGTGAGGCGCTGCGCAAGCACAAGGATGCGCTTGGTTCGCTGGTCGCGCTGGAGATGGGCAAGATCAAGCCCGAGGGTGACGGCGAAGTGCAGGAGATGATCGACATCGCCGATTTCGCGGTGGGCCAGAGCCGCATGCTGTACGGCTACACCATGCACTCGGAGCGTCCGGGGCATCGCATGTACGACCAGTACCATCCGCTGGGCCTGGTCGGCATCATCAGTGCGTTCAATTTTCCGGTGGCGGTGTGGGCGTGGAACGCCATGCTGGCGACTGTTTGCGGTGACATCTGCATCTGGAAGCCGTCGCCGAAGACCCCGTTGTCGGCGATTGCGGTGATGAGGATCTGCAATGACGCGTTGCACGCCGGCGGCTTTCCGGATCTGTTTTTCCTGTTTAACGATGCCGGCACTGACCTGGCGCAGGCGTTTGTCGATGACCGTCGCATCGCGCTGATCAGTTTCACCGGCTCTACCAAGGTGGGCAGGGCGGTTGGCGAGCGCGTGGCCAAGCGACTGGGTCGCTCGCTGCTGGAGATGGGCGGCAACAACGCCATTATCGTGGACGAAAGCGCCGAGCTGAAATTGGCGATCCCGGCGATTGTGTTCGGTGCGGTTGGCACGGCCGGTCAACGCTGCACGACGACGCGCCGCTTGTTGGTGCATGAGTCCATCCATGATGACGTGGTCGCCACGCTGGTCAAGGCGTACGGCCAGGTGGAAAGCAGGATTGGTGATCCGACGCTGGCCACCACGCTGATGGGCCCGCTCAACAGCCAGGATGCCGTGCGGGGTTACGTCGCCGCGATCGACAAGGCCAAGGCGGCTGGCGGCACCGTGCGTACTGGCGGCAAGGTGTTGACCGAGCGCAAAGGCAACTTCGTGTTGCCGACCATCATCACCGGGCTGAAGAACTCCGATGAAGTGGTGCAAACCGAGACGTTTGCCCCAATCCTGTACGTGATGCCGTTCAAGACCCTGGACGAGGCAATCGAGCTGCAGAACAGCGTGCCGCAAGGCCTGTCGGCGGCGATCTTCACGCAGAACCTGAAATCGGCGGAAAAGTATCTGTCAGCGGCCGGTTCCGATTGCGGCATCGCCAACGTCAACATCGGCACCAGTGGTGCGGAAATTGGCGGTGCATTTGGCGGCGAGAAGGACACCGGCGGCGACCGGGAATCCGGCTCCGACGCATGGAAGGTGTACATGCGCCGGCAGACCAATACCATCAACTACTCTGATGCGTTGCCGCTGGCGCAAGGGATCAAGTTCGATTTCTAGGTGGTCGGCGCGGCGGCGGACGGTGCGCCGTCCGTGGGCGTTGGCAGTGCGAGTCGGTACCTCCAGGTTCCCACAACGAGTGCGGCGACGATGAGTTATCAACCGGCTTACCAACCCGCAACACGGACCAGTACGCTCGCAGTCGTCAGCCTGGTGTTTGGCATCCTCACCTGGTGTCTGCTGCCATTTGTCGGCGCGCTGGTGGCGGTGGTTTGTGGTCACCTTGCGCGCAGTGAAATCCGCCGTGCGCCGCCCGATGCACCGCAGGAGGGTGACGGCATGGCCGTTGCCGGCCTGGTACTGGGTTACGTGCACTTGCTGTTGTGCGTGGCCGCGGTGCTGGTGATTCTTGGTGTGTTGTTCCTGGGCGCTGGCCTGCTCTGGTTTTGAGCGACATGTCCAGATTGCCACCTTTGCTAGTGATTGATTTTCACGGGTACCGAACTGCCGTGGCACTGGACAGCAGTTCGCTGCCGGCCAACGACGACGCAAACCATGGTTGACGAGAACGAGCTTATGCAAGCCACCGAGCGTTTCAGCGACCGCGTGGGCGACTACGTGCGCTATCGCCCCGACTATCCGCCGGCACTGCTGGACTGGCTGCAGCGCGAACACGGCGTGGCACCGCACTGGCACGTTGCCGACATTGGCGCCGGCACCGGCATCTCGGCGAAAATGTTTCTCGATGCCGGCTATCGCGTCACCGCGGTGGAGCCGAATGCCGCGATGCGCAGTGCCGCCGAACGCTGGCTGCAGGCCTACCCGGGTTTCCGTGCACTTGGCGGCAGCGCCGATGCCACCGGGCTGGCCGCTGCCAGCGTGGACCTGGTCAGCGTGGCACAGGCCTTCCATTGGTTTGACGCCGCGGCCGCGCGTCGCGAATTCAATCGCATCCTGCGCCCGCACGGGCTGATCGCCATCTGGTGGAATTCGCGCCGGCTTACCGGCACGCGTTTCCTCGAAGGCTACGAGGCGCTGCTGCAGGCGTACGGCACCGACTACGCCAGCGTGGCCGAGCGCTACGCCGACGATGCGCAGATGCACGACTGGTTCGGCGCCAGCTTCCGCGGCAGTGCCCGTTTCGCGCACCGCCAGCTACTGGACTTCGCGGCACTG
>DATCWU010000268.1:0-2687 GCA_036566165.1 Rhodanobacter sp.
GAGGCCGCGTAAACGGCCAAACCCGCCACACCCAATGCCGCAACGGCGACCGTAAGGCCGAGCGCCGTATATCCTCGCCGACTCCTGCGGATTGGGTCCTCGAAGTAGCGGTAGGTCAGCCAAGCCAGCAGGAATGACACCACCACCAGCACGAGCCTGGATGCGTGGCGGAACGTCGGGTTGCTGTCGCCAAACACGATGACCACCAGCGAGAGCAATGCCCAGTGCCACAGATACAGCGGGTAACTGATCAGCCCCACCCATACCGCCGGGCGCCAGCTCAGCACGCGCCGGTTCAAAAACGTATTCGACCCCGCATTGACGATCAGCGCAGTACCGAGCACCGGAAGTAGTGCCCAGAAACCCGGAAATGCACTAGTGGGCTCGATGAGAGCCAGCGCTGCAATGATGAGAGTAATGCCTGCCCAGGATTGCGCAGAGCGCCACCTGGCCAACCAGGGCACACCGTGTCGGTGCCCTACTGCGAGCCATGCGCCCACCATGAGTTCCCAGGTGCGGGAGACGGGAGAATAGAAGGCCTGTGTGGCATGGCCGCTGAAGACCAGTGATACGTTCAACACAAAGGTCAGTGCCGCGATCAAGCCAATGGACATCAACAGCGACCAGCGCCAGCGGGTGATAAGCCACAGAAGCATCGGCCACGCAATGTAGAACTGCTCCTCTACCGACAAACTCCACAGGTGCAACAGTGTTTTGTCGATCGATGCATGATCGAAATAGCCGGCTTCACTCCATAAGGTAAAGTTCTCCACATAGCCGGCACCGGCCGCGACGTACTTCCCGAGGCGCTCATATTCCGACGAGAACAGCACCAGCCAACCGACGACGAGGCAGGCAATCAGTACCAGGATGAGCGATGGAAAGATGCGGCGTATCCGGCGCTGGTAGAAATCCACCAGCATTTCACGAAATGTCGAAAACTCGTTGTTCTCGATGGCCTTGAGCAGGATCCCCGTGATCAAGTAACCGCTGATGACGAAGAAAACGTCGACCCCGATGAAGCCGCCTGGAAAGTTTGCGGGTGAATAGTGGTAGGCGACTACCGCCAGCACCGCAAGCGCACGTACGCCGTCGACGTCCGGGCGATAAAACCCTTTGGGGCGCACGGCGTTGAAGACGTCTCGGATAGCCATAGCCATCGATGGGTTTTTCGGGGGTGACGACGGATTGTACCCTTCGATTTACGGGTGCCCGCGACCAACGCACAAAGGAGACCGCAAGGCCGGCGACACCAACGTAGGTGGCCTGCGTCGTGAGCATTGTGAATGCAGGCAGTGGCCCCAGGCGCGAGCTTGAGGTCCGGTTTTTTTAGCGGTCGGCTCCTTTTTCATCGATCGCGCGCGTAGGACCATGTGCCGTCGACCGCAGCGTCGAAAGTCAGGCCGACCGCGTGAGACGAACGGCGAGCGACTCCACTGAAGCAGAGTGCATGCGCCGACTACACGGTAGTGCCGCGGACGCAGCGCAGTCACATGTCAGTGCGGGACAGATCGCGGCAGCACGGCGAAATTGGGGTAGTTGTTGTAGGCGGTCGTGCCGGTGGGTTTCACGCTGCGCGACTCAAAAAGATTCCATGCCTCGTGCGCGTTGGGCACGGCACTATCGGCAGCGGCGGCCAGCCCAACCTGCAAATTGGCCGGATAACCCGTTGCCGATTGCGGGTACCCATGCATCTTGCCAGCTTGCCACGGTTTCTTTTCCAGCGTTCCCATGGCGGTCACCATGGCCGGCGAATTGCAGGCCAGCCCGACCAGACTCGGGAACGTCGCCGCGTATATGGCGCTGTACGAGGGCAGGTAGGTCTTTCCAGTGGGCTCGGTAACTACAAGCGTGTAAGCGGAGGCTTCCAGCCAGCAATAGCCCTGGGTTGGATTGGCCTGCCAGTCCGTCATCAAACCGATCTCGAATTTCGCCAACCAGTCGCGCAGCTCTGCGGCTCCCGCGAAACCCAGCTCCGCCGCATGGCCCGCCGACCAGGTGAAGAAGTTGTGCATCCACGGCGCCATCGCGTTACTGGTGCCACCTTGCACGCTATAGCTGTGGCCACTATCCAACAGTCCCAGCGGATTGGCGTTCGGATTGTTGGTGTATTTCTGATTCCAGTCCGCCAACGAGTTCTCCACATCCGCGTTGAACTCGGCCTTCAGCGGGTAGCCATCGGGCAACAACCACGCCGCGTCCGCCATCTGGCGCAGCGTCCATGCCTTGCCACGCACCTGACTATGACTTCTGTCAATCAACCCCTTTGCATAATCGCGGTACTCCGGGTTTGACCAAATCTCGTTGAGTGAAGCCGCAAACGCCAACTCGGACATGTAGTAGTACGAGCCCGTCACCATGTATGGCACGTATGATTGCGCCGGCTGGTGCGCGTTGTCCCACAGATTCGGATTACCCGTCGCATATGAGGTCAATGTGCAATTCGTCACCACGGTGTTGTTCACGCAGGTCGGCAGCAGATCACGCCGGTAGGCAGCAACCTTCTCCTGGTGGACCGCAGACCCTGCCAGCGCCTGCTTTGCAACGCCACTTGCATAGGTCCAGGCCGCTGTCGTGACGTTGGGATGCTTCTGGATGCTGATTGGCCAGCCGGTCGCCTGGTCCCGGTAATGGATGCCGTAGGCGCCGAGCGCATCCGTGTTGGCCAGCATCCAGTTGTAGGCCCG
>DATCWU010000482.1:0-3416 GCA_036566165.1 Rhodanobacter sp.
AACTCATGAGCAACTCCAGAAGCGGACGTACGTGACCTGTTGATTCTAGTGGCATCGCCGCGCTCACGCTTGCCAGGCGGAGGCCGCTTCTACACGACTTCCTTGCATATGCGCAGCTATCCTGCACTGCGAAACCAGCCCACGGAGCTGCCATGCGCGTTTACCTGCTGATCTCGCTGTTGCTGATATCGGGCCTGAGCGCCTGCGTCACCTCGCCCACGGGGCGCTCGCAACTGATGGTGGTGTCGGACAGTCAAATGAGCCAGATGGGGCTGACCGCATTCAACGACATGCGCAAACAAGGCAAGTTCGTGGACCTGCCGCGCGAGCGCAGTTACGCCACCTGCGTCTCCCGCGCCCTGATCGCCGTGTTGCCGCCGCCGTGGAACACGCAGCAATGGGAGGTGCAGATTGTCGGCGATGACAACGCCAACGCGTTTGCCCTGCCCGGCGGACGCATCGGCGTGAACAAGGGCATGTTCAAGGTTGCCGCCGACCAGGATCAACTGGCCGTGGTACTGGGGCACGAGCTGGCCCACGTGGTGTCACGCCACGGCGCCGAACGGGTATCGGACAACCTGGCCACGCAAATGGCCGTGGCCGCGGGCAGCGCTTACGCCGGCAGCCGCGGCGACACCGCCGGCTATACGGCCGCCGCACTCGGCCTGGGGGCACAAGTCGGCATCCTGCTGCCGTTTTCGCGGATCCAGGAAAGCGAGGCCGATACGCTGGGCCAGCGCTACATGGCGCAAGCCGGTTTCGACCCACGCGCGGCGGTGACCCTGTGGCAGAAAATGGGGCAGCAAGGCGGCAGCAAGCCACCGGCGTTCCTGTCGACCCATCCCTCCTCCAGCGGCCGCGCACAGACCCTGGCGCGGCAGGCACAGGAACTGCTGCCGGCATATCAACGGGCGCGCAGCAGTGGGCGCGCGCCAACGTGCCATCTGTAACCGGTACGCCTGCCGACATTGGTACCTGACGCGGCGACGCGGCGCCGGTAATCATGGATCACTGCATGTTGCGTTGCCGCAGACATGACAGGGAGGACGTACTAAACTTCCCGCTTTGTCTGGCGCACGTCCGTGCGTCGCAGTGGCGCCGTGCTGGCGTCGCATCTCGCTTTTTTTGCTGCCGGCAGCCGGATATGCCTCCCTGCCGCGCTTTTCCCCGGGCTTCTGACCCGGCAAATTCCACGGAGTCACCGTTGCAATGATCTTTGAAATCATCGAAAAGACCGATCACGAAGAAGTCGTGTTTTGCCACAACAAGGACGCCGGCCTGAAGGCCATCATCGCGATCCACAACACCGTGCTCGGGCCCGCGCTTGGCGGCTTGCGCATGTGGCCGTACAAGACCGAGCAGGAAGCGGTGAACGACGCCCTGCGCTTGTCGCGCGGCATGACGTTCAAGAATGCGGTGGCCGGGTTGAACCTGGGTGGCGGCAAGGCGGTGATCATCGGCGACCCGGCCAAGGACAAGTCCGAGGCACTGTTCCGGGCGTTCGGGCGTTTCGTCAATTCCCTCAACGGCCGCTACATCACCGCCGAGGACGTGGGTATCGACGTCAACGACATGGAATACGTGTTCCGCGAAACCGAATACGTCACTGGTGTGCATCAGGTGCACGGTGGTTCCGGTGATCCGTCACCATTCACCGCGTTTGGTGCGTTGCAGGGCGTGATGGCCACGCTCCACGAGAAATTCGGCAACGAGGACGTCGGCAAGTACAGCTATGCCGTACAGGGTGCCGGCCACGTCGGCAGCGAGTTCATCAAGCTGCTGCGTGAACAGGGTGCCAAGGTGTTTGTCACCGACATCAACAAGGCCGCCGTGCAGCGCTGCGTGGACGAGCTGGGTTGCGAGGCGGTTGACCCGGAAGCGATTTACGACGTCGATGCCGACGTGTTTTCCCCATGCGCGCTGGGTGGCACCATCAACGAGCAAACCATCGACCGCATCAAGGCCAAGATCATCTGCGGTCCGGCCAACAACCAGCTGTCCACCGACGAGATCGGCGCCGAACTGCAGCGCCGCGGCGTGCTGTACGCGCCCGACTACGCGGTCAACGCCGGCGGCGTGATGAACGTGTCGCTGGAGATCGATGGCTACAACCGCGAACGGGCCATGCGCATGATGCGCACGATCTATTACAACCTCGGTCGTATCTACGAGATTGCCAAGACGCAGAACATCCCGACCTATCTGGCCGCGGACCGGCTGGCCGAAGAGCGCATCAGCTCGATCGGCAAGATCAAACTGCCGCACATGGGCAACAACGGCACGCGCTTCCAGGGTCGCATGCGCGGTCAGTAAGCCATGCCCTGAGCGCAGAAAAACCGCCGTGGCCTGGCGGTTTTTTTGTGCATTGCAGGACCGTATCCCGGCATGCCCGGATACGGTTTCGACGGGTGGCAGCGGGCCGTTCGCCACCGGCGCTCACGCCCGACTGCGCTACCATGACCACCTGTATACAAGGAGTCATTTATGCATCCCTTCCCGCTGGGCGAAGACATCGACTTGCTGCGCGACAGCGTGCACGCATTCGCCGAAAAGGAAATTGCCCCACGCGCCGATCGCATCGACCGCGACAACCTGTTTCCTGCGGATTTGTGGCGCAAGTTCGGCGACATGGGTTTGCTCGGGGTCACCGTGCCGACAGAACTTGGCGGCAGTGGCATGGGTTTCCTCGCGCACATGGTGGCGATGGAGGAAATCTCGCGCGCCTCGGGTTCGGTGGGCCTGTCCTACGGTGCGCATTCCAATTTGTGCGTCAACAACATCTACCACAACGGCAGCCCGGAACAACAACGCAAGTATCTGCCCAAGTTGTGCAGCGGCGAACACGTCGGCGCACTGGCCATGAGCGAGCCGGGCGCCGGCTCGGATGTGGTCGGCTCGATGACCTGCAAGGCGGAGCTGAAAGGTGACGTGTGGGTCGCCAACGGCACCAAGATGTGGATCACCAACGGCCCGGATGCGAACGTGCTGCTGGTCTACATGCGTACCGCGCCGCGCACCGCCGGCAGCCGTTGCATGACCGCGTTCATCATTGAAAAGGGCATGCCCGGTTTCCACACGGCACAAAAGCTGGACAAGCTCGGCATGCGCGGCTCCAACACCTGCGAGCTGGTGTTCGAGGACTGCGAGATCCCCGCCGAGAACATCGTTGGCGAGGTCAACGAAGGCGTGCGCGTGCTGATGAACGGGCTGGATACCGAGCGCCTGGTGCTGTCCGGTGGCCCGCTCGGACTGATGCAGGCCGCGCTCGACATCACCTTGCCGTATGTGCGCGAACGCAAGCAGTTCAATACCCCGATCGGCACGTTCGAGATCATGCAGGGCAAAGTCGCCGACATGTACACCGCGCTGCAATCCTCGCGCGGCTTTGCCTACATGGTGGCGCAGCAGTTCGACCA
>DATCWU010000488.1:0-18937 GCA_036566165.1 Rhodanobacter sp.
CCTGCCACCCGCATGGGGCCGCCGGCGGATCTGGCGCCGACGCCAGGCGCCGCGCCGCCTGCCGGCAGCGTGTCGTCGGCGCCAACTCCGCCGCCGGTATCCGCGCAACCGGCACCCGCCGCCGTCACCGGAGGCGAGCCGTGAGCCGACAGCGGGCGGGTACGTGGTGGTTTGTAGGCACGCTGGTGTTTGCGCTGGTAGCCATGCTGGTGCCGTTGCCGGCAATGCTGGAGCCCCTCAAGCCCTACTGGCCGGCGCTGCTGCTGCTGTATTGGGCGCTGGAGGCGGAGGATCGCGTCAGCCTCGGGCTGGCATTCATGGTTGGCCTGGCGGCCGATGTGCTCGTGGGTGTGGTGCTGGGTGAGCAGGCTTTGCGCTTGTGCGCACTGGTGTTCATCGCGCTGCACTTTCGCTCCCGCTTGCGCTTTTTCCCGATGTGGCAGCAAACGCTTGCCGTTCTGGCGCTGCTGTTGAACGACCGCGTCTTGCTGTTGATCGTGCGCATGTTGGCGGGTGGGTCCTTGCCGCCGGCGAGTTGGTGGCTGTCGCCGCTGGTGGGCGCAGCGCTCTGGCCGTTCCTGTTTCTGCTGCTTGATGACCTGCGCACGCGTGTGCGCATCCAGTGATGAGGCTGCGCGGCTCCATCAAGGACACCCGGCGCGAAAGCGCGTTGTTCCGCCGGCGTGCGCTGGTCGGCTTTGCGCTGATCGTGTTGGGTTTGCTGGCACTGCTCAGCCGCTTCGCGTATTTGCAGATCGTTCGGCATGACGAGTTCGCGACGCGCGCGCAGAACAATCGGGTCAAACCGGTGGCGATCCCGCCGGCACGCGGCCTGATCTACGACCGCAATGGCGTATTGCTGGCAGACAATGTGCCGGCGTTTCGCCTGGAAGTCGTGCCCGAGCAGGTGCGCGACATGCCGGCGCTGCTGGCAGCGCTCGGCGCGGTCGTGCCGCTCGGCAGCGATGATCTGGAGGCGTTCAACAAGCAGCTTCATCAAAGCGCGCGGTTTGAGGGCGTGCCGCTGAAGATGCACCTGACCGAGGACGAGATTGCGCGCTTCGCAGTCAACCGCTGGCGTTTTCCCGGTGTCGACGTGGTGCCATACCTGATTCGGCACTATCCCCTGGGCGAGGAGTTTGCCCACGTCGTCGGTTATGTGGGACGGGTCGATGCCAACGACGTGGAGCGACTGGACGCGGTGCGTTACAAGGGCACCAGTCACGTCGGGCGCAGCGGCGTGGAACGCTCCTACGAAGACCTGCTGCATGGCACGCCGGGGTACCAGCTGGTCGAGGTGAACGTCGACGGGCGCACGCAACGTGTATTGGAGACCCATCCGGCGACACCGGGCAAGAGCCTGTATCTGAGCATCGATGCGCGGTTGCAGAAGGCGGCGGAAGACGCTTTTGCCGGACGGGTGGGCGCAGCCGTGGCGATCGACCCACGCAATGGCCAGGTGCTGGCCATGGTCAGCGTGCCGACGTTTGATCCGAACCTGTTCGTCAACGGCATCAGCCAGGTCGACTATCGTGCGCTGACCGGGGATGCGGCCAAACCGTTGTACAACCGCGCGTTGCGTGGCGTGTACCCGCCCGGATCCACGGTGAAACCGCTGATGGGCCTGGCTGGGCTGGAATATGGGCTGCGTCGCCCCGAGGACACCGTGTTGTCCACCGGTGTGTTTTACCTGCCGGGGCAGTCACGGGGTTATCGCGACGACGTGCGTGGCGGCAGTGGTCGCGTCAACCTGTACCAGGCCATCGAGCAGTCGGTGAATACCTATTTCTATCGGCTGGCGATGGACATGGGCATCGATCGGCTCAGCGCGTACATGGACAAGCTCGGGTTTGGCCGTCCAACCGGAATTGACTTGATCGGCGAGTCCGCTGGTGTGTTGCCATCCAGACGGTGGAAGGCAGCGCACAGCAAGGAGCCGTGGTACCCCGGTGAAACGGTGATCGCCGGCATTGGACAAGGCTACTGGGCGGTGACACCACTGCAGCTGGCGCATGCCATCGCCACGTTTGCCGGGCACGGCGTGCCGCACGTACCGCGTCTGCTGATGGCCACCCGCGATGCGCTGAACTCGGCTCGGCAGTCGCTCGCCAACCCACCGAGTGGCCCGTCACTGATTCGCACACCCGCGGACTGGGACGCAGTCAACAAGGGCATGCAGATGGTGATCTATGGCGACCGTGGCACCGGCCGCAAACTGGGGGTCGGCTTTCCCTATCTGATTGCGGGCAAGAGCGGCACGGCAGAACGCTTTTCGCGCACGTCCGATGCCTACAATACCAATCGCAGCACGGCTTATCTGGCCACACGACATCGTGCGTGGTTTGTGGCTTACGCGCCGGCTGACAACCCGCAGATTGCCATTGCGGTGTTGCTGGAATCCGGGGCCTGGGGCGCCAGCGATGCCGGACCCATCGTGCGCTCGATGCTGGACACGTGGCTGGCCGCGCATGATGGCGTGTTTGCTGGTGCACAGCGCCTGATCGCGCCGCCGGTCGCACCTGCGGCGGGAACCCTGCCGGCGCCACCGGCGGCGGGCGCGTTGCAGGCGACGCCACCCGTGCCATCCACCGTGCCGGAGGTTGATCGCCAAACCACGCCCGCAGACGGGCCGGCGCGGAACAGCGGGGCGACGCCATGATCGGTTCGTTGCAAGCTCGTCGTCTGCGGCTGCTGCAGCGCATGCTGGGCCGTCCGCGCATTGACCTGCCGCTCGCCTGCGGTTTGCTGTTGCTGGCGGTGGTGGGGTTGATCACGCTGTACAGCGCGAGCAATGGCAGCACGCCGATGGTCGGCGGTCAGGCGATGCGCTTCGTGCTGGGCGCAGTGCTGTTGCTGGTGGTCTCGCGCATCCCGCCAACGGTGCTGCGCGGCTGGACGCCGTGGTTGTATGTTGTCAGCACGTCCTTGCTGGTAGTGGTGGCCATACTGGGTGAGGGGCGTGGCGCCAGTCGCTGGCTCGACCTTGGCGTGATGCGCTTCCAGCCATCCGAGCTGCTCAAGCTGACCACGCCGATGATGGTGGCGTGGTACCTGCATCCGCGGCAATTGCCACCGGGCTGGAAGGATATTGCCATGGTAGGCGGGCTTATCGCGCTGCCGGCGGCGTTGATTGCCGAGCAGCCGGATCTGGGTACGGCGTTGCTGGTGGCGGCGGCCGGCATGTTTGCGTTGTTCCTGTCCGGCATGGCGTGGTGGCGCATCGGCCTGGTGCTGGGCGCCGCGGGCGGCATGATTCCGCTGGGTTGGCACTTCCTGCATCAGTACCAGCGCGATCGTGTGCTGACCTTGCTCAACCCGGAGTCCGACCCACTGGGTAACGGCTGGCACATCATCCAGTCGCAGATTGCCGTGGGTTCGGGCGGAGTTTTCGGCAAAGGCTGGCAGCACAGTACACAGTCGCGGCTGGATTTCCTGCCCGAGCACACTACTGATTTCATCTTTGCGGTGTTCTCCGAGGAGTTTGGTCTGGTCGGCATTGCGGCGTTGCTGGCGTTGTACGCTTTTGTCATTGGCCGCTGTTTGTGGATCGCGATGGAGGCACGCAGCACCTACTCGCGCCTGCTGGCGGGCGCGATCGGCATGAGCTTCTTCGTCTACGTCTTCGTCAACGGTGGAATGATTGCCGGCGTGCTGCCAGTGGTGGGCGTGCCATTGCCGCTGATCAGTTACGGCGGCACATCGGCGGTGTCGCTGCTGGTGGGTTTTGGTGTACTGATGTCCATCCACGCCAACCGCAAGGTGCATGAATGAGCTGGCGCCGTCCGACCAACCGGGACTGCGTGTTAGGCTTTTGCGGATGTCGTCACTGGATCGCTCAATGGCTGCCTTGATCGCACGCCGCACGCCGCGCCATGCCCGCGCTGTCGTCGCTCGTGCTGTGCTGTTGCTGGGGTTGCTGTGCGCTGTGCCGGCGTTGGCGGCCACCCATCCGGGGCAGGCTGCGCTGGTGCGCGAAGTGGCCCAGGCCACCGGCAAGGACCCTGGTGCGCTCAACGCGCTGCTTGATGGTGCCGTGCGCCAGCAAAGCATTCTCGACGCCATCAGCCGTCCGGCGGAAAGCAAGTCATGGAAGGATTACCGCCCGATCTTCCTCACCGACAAACGGATCGACGCTGGCATCGCGTTTTATCGTGAGCACCGCGCGCTGCTGGAACAGATTGGCCAGCAGTACGGGGTGGCACCGCAGTACATCGTGGCGATTGTCGGCGTGGAAACCAACTATGGCCGCATTACCGGCAAGTACAAGGTGCTCGATGCGTTGGTGACGCTGGGCCTGTATTACCCGCCACGGGCGAAGTTTTTTCGCGCACAGTTGAAGGAGTTGCTGGCGATGCCGACCAACCACCTGGCCGGTCCACTCGACACGCTCACCGGCTCCTATGCCGGTGCGCAGGGCTGGGGTCAGTTCATGCCCACCAGCATTCGCGATTTCGCCGTGGATGCCGATGACGACGGGCGCATTGATCTGCGCAATTCGCTGCCGGATATCTTCGCCAGCGTGGCCAATTATTTTGCGCGGCACGGCTGGGTCAGTGGCGCTCCGGTGGCGGCGCGCGCGCAACCGGATGCCGCTGCCAAACGGATCACCGTCAAGGACAGCACACCGCAGTGGCCACTGGAGCAACTGGAAGCCTGGGGCTACGCGCCGGTACAGGCACTGGCACCGGATGCAATGACCACCTTGCAAACCTTGCAGGGTGAGCATGGTGACGAATACTGGTTCACGTTCCAGAATTTCTACGTGATCACGCGCTACAACCGCAGCCCGCTGTATGCGCTGGCAGTGCATCAGCTGGCACAGGCCATCAGCGACGGGGTAGCTGTTGCGGATGCGCAGCAGTGAGGCGGAGCGTCACGACCTTGTTGATCCTTGGCCTGGTCGTGCTGCTGGCCGGTTGCGGCAGCCACCGCACGCGCTCGCCGCACGGATCCAGCAATGGTCATGCAGGCAGCAGCCGGCAGGGTGTCCGCGACGATACCAGCCGGCCGCAGAGCAGCCGCTACCGCGACCGCAACGACAGCGTTCCGGCTGGCCCGCCGCCGGATATCAGCAAGCTGGCGGAACCGGTGCCGAAGGTTGAACCGCGCGCACTGTATGGCAACAAGTCGCCCTACACCGTGCGCGGCCAGACCTATACCGTCTTGCCCAGCGCCCGCGGGTATGACGAGCGCGGCATTGCCTCGTTCTACGGCAACAAGTTCCACGGCTACAAGACATCGAGCCTGGAGGATTACGACATGTATGCGTTCACGGCGGCCAGCAAGACGCTGCCGCTGCCAAGCTATGCGCGCGTGACCAATCTGGAAAATGGCAAGAGTGTGATCGTGCGCGTCAACGATCGTGGGCCGTTTCACGAAAACCGGGTCATTGACCTGTCTTATGTGGCGGCGGTCAAGATCGGCATATGGCCGAAGGGCACGGGCCTGGTCGAAGTGCGCGGGATCGACCCGACGCGAGGCACGCAGGAACTGTCGCCGCTCCCCGTGGTCACAGCTGCCGCGCACCCGGGGATTTATCTGCAAGTGGGTGCGTTTTCCGATGCAGGTAATGCGCAGCGGGTTGCCGCGCAGTTGCGCCGGGCCAACTTTGCGCCGGTGCAGGTACTGGAGACCAGCGTCAACGGTCAGCGCATGCGCCGGGTGCGGGTCGGGCCACTGCAGGATGTGGGCCGGGCCGATGAGGTCAGCGCGCGGATCGAAGACATGGGCCTGCCGCGCCCACAGGTGGCAGTAGACTGAGCGGGTTTTTGGCGCATTGCGCCCTCATCCATCCGCGCGACGCCACGGCGTCACGCCAGACGACCGGACTGATTATCACGATGAATTTCCTTCGCCGCACTTTGCTCCCCGTTGCTGCCGCTACCTTGCTGGCTGGTATTGCCGTTGCGCAAACGCCGCCACGTCCGGCGCCGGTGCCGCGGCCGGTGGTGCCCGAAGCGCCCGTGCCACCACCACCGGATGTCGACGGCAAGAGCTGGGTGTTGATGGATTACGCCACCGGACAGATCCTGGCCAGCAAGGAACCGGATTTGCGCGTGGAGCCGGCGTCGATCACCAAGATCATGACCGACTACGTGGTTTCCGCCGAAGTTGCCAACGGCAAGATCCACATGACCGATCCGGTCACCATCAGCGAGAACGCGTGGCGTGGCGGTGGCGCCGGCACCGACGGCTCCACCAGCTTTCTGAAGCTCAACAGCCAGGTGCCACTGAAGGACCTGCTCTACGGCATGATCATCCAGTCCGGTAACGATGCCGCGATTGCGCTGGCTGAACACGCGGCCGGTTCCGAGCCGGCGTTTGCCGGCTTGATGAACGCTTACGCCAAGCAGTTGGGCATGGTCAATTCCAACTTCGAAAACGCCTCCGGCTACCCGATCGCGAATCACTACACGACGGCGCACGACGTGGCGCTGCTGTCGCGCGCACTGATCCACGATTTTCCCGAGGACTACGCGATTTCCGCAATCAAGGATTTCGAGTGGAACGGCATCAAGCAGCACAATCGCAACACGCTGTTGTGGCGCGATCCCAGCGTCGACGGCATCAAGACTGGCCACACCGCCGGTGCCGGTTATTGCCTGGCGGCGTCCGCCAAGCAGGGTGACGCACGCATGATCGCCATCGTCATGGGCGCCAGCGGCGAGAAGGCACGCGCCGATTCGGCCATGGCGCTGCTCAGCTACGGCTTCCGCTTCTACGAGACGCACAAGCTGTATGCGCCCGGCAAGGCGTTGGCCGCGCCACGCTTGTGGAAGGGTGCGCGCAACACGCTGCCGCTGGGTGTGGCCGAGGATGTGCTGGTGACAGTCAAGCGTGGCGAGTACGACAAGCTCAAGGCAACGATGGACATTCCGGCGACGCTGATCGCGCCGTTCAAGCAGGGACAGCAAGTGGGAACCTTGCGCATTACGTTGGCCGGGCAGCCGGTGCAAAGCGTGCCGCTGATTGCCCTGGACGCGGCGCCGCAAGGTGGCTTCTTCTCGCGGTTGTGGGACTCGATCCTGCTCTGGTTCCACAGCAGCAAGCAAGAAACCACGCCGGTTGCCGCAGCGGAAAAATGATGGGTCCGATCGACTTCAGCCAGGCGCAGGCCGCAGGCAAGGGTTTTCAGTTTCCCGGCGAGTTCGAGATTACCGCGGTGGGTAACGCCAGCGCCGATCTGCCGACCCGAGTGCCGCAGTTGCTGGAACGTGCCGGCCTGCAAGTGATGCATGAAAGCGTACGCCACCGCCACTCCGGTGCTGGCAATTTCGTCTCGGTCACCGTCACTTTTCATTGTGACGATCGCGCGCAGTATGAGGCGGCCCACGCCGCGCTGCGCGAGCATCCGGACATTCGCTACACGTTGTGAAGTGCGGGAACGGGGAACGGGAATACCGGACGCGGCACGTTGTTTTTCCACAAGCCGCAAGTGCACAAACCTCCCGCCGCCTGTCCCCGCACCAGCAAGTTTCCCATTTCCCATTCCCTACCCAACCCAGATCTGTCATGTCGTTGCCACTGAATATTCGTCGCCTTGGTCGTCAGCCCTACCTGCCCGTGTGGCATGCGATGAGCGCCTTCACGGACAATCGCGTGGCGACCACGGTGGATGAGTTGTGGCTGCTGGAGCACGACCCGGTATTTACCCTGGGTCAGGCTGGCAAGTTGGAACACGTGCTGGCGCCAGGCGACATTCCGGTCATTCCCGTGGATCGGGGCGGCCAGGTGACGTATCACGGGCCGGGCCAGATCGTGGCTTATCCGCTGTTCGACCTGCGCCGCGTCGGCGTGGGTGTGCGGGATCTGGTGCACGGCATCGAACAGGTATTGATCGACACGCTGGCTTATTGGCAGATCGATGGCGTGCGCCATCCGGGCGCACCCGGGGTCTATGTGGGCGCGGCAAAAATCGGTGCACTTGGGCTGCGCGTGCGGCACGGTTGCAGCTTTCACGGTCTGGCGTTCAACGTGGCGATGGATCTGGAGCCGTTCCAACGCATCAATCCTTGCGGTTACAGGGGTTTGGCGGTCACGCAGATGCTAGACTTGGGTGGTCCGTCAGCACTGGCGGAGGTTGAGGATGTACTTGTCGATGCGTTCTGCCGCCAGTTCGGGTTTTGCGCGCAGACCGTCGCCGCCGTTATTCCCGAGCTTCCCGCGCGTGACGCGGGGCACGTGTCGTTGGCCCAGGCTTGATTCATGAGTGATACACCCGCGGTGTTCGAACCTGCCCCAATTTGTCGAGGGGTGCCTTTGTTGCTCGCGGATTTACGCGTTGCCGACATCGCGACCGTCACCATCGCCCGATGCCTGCGTCTGCGTTACCTTGCTGCTGGTCACCCGCGCGTTTCGACCAGGGCGGCCGTGTGCCGCGCAGCGTCGGCGCATGACCGGTTTTTCCGTTGCTCGTTGCCGGTTTGTCGTTGTGGTCGTCCGTCCTTGTCGATTGGCGCATGTGTGTCGATCGCATCACTTGAGCCCGTTTGAGAGCATCCATGACTTTTCGTCCGATCCTGGCGCTGTTGCTTGCCGTTGCGGCTACCTGCACGTTCGCTCAATCCGCTGCCGACCTTGGTGCCGGCGACAGCACGCGCAAGGCTTCCGTGTGGCCACTCACGCCCACATCCAGCGAGGCGCAGGCGGCACAACTGTCTGCGCGTTTCCTGACCCGCTTCCATTACGACGCGCAGCCACTGGATGACGCCATGTCCGCGCGTATCTACGCGGCGTACTTCAAGTTGCTGGATGGCGAAAAGGTGTTTTTCACCCAGGCCGACATGGCCAAGTTCGCGCCCCTGAAAACCCGGTTCGACGACGCAATCTGGAATCAGGATTTGGCCGGACCGTTTTCCGTGTTCAACCTGTATGTGCAGCGCGCGGTTGAGCGCATGACCTACGCGCGCGGACTGCTGGTCAAGGGTTTTGATTTTTCCACTGACGAAAGTTACACATTCGATCGCAAGGATGCCGCGCTGCCGAAAGATCAGGCGGAGCTGGATGACTTGTGGCGCAAGCGCA
The DNA here is from genome assembly GCA_036566165.1 of Rhodanobacter sp. GTDB lineage: Bacteria > Pseudomonadota > Gammaproteobacteria > Xanthomonadales > Rhodanobacteraceae > Rhodanobacter. The sequence goes on from DATCWU010000488.1 coordinate 9,025, forward strand.
CGATGAACGACTGGCTGCGCCTGAAGCTTGCCGGCAAGGCCGACGCCGACATCCGCAAGACGCTGGACAAGCGCTACGCCAACTACATCGAGCGCGTCCGCCAGCTGGACGGCGCCGATGCATTCCAGAGTTTCATGACGGCTTACGCGGAGAGCACCGATCCGCACACCGATTATCTCGGTCCGCGCGCGGCGGAGAATTTCGATATTGCCATGAAGCTTTCGCTGGAAGGCATTGGGGCGCAGCTCCAGGCGCGCGACGACTACACCGTCATTTACACCCTGGTGCCGGGTGGGCCCGCACTGAAGTCCGGCAAGCTCAAATCAGGCGATCGCATTGTTGGTGTCGGTCAAGGGGACAGCGGCCCGATCACCGACGTCATTGGCTGGCGCCTGGACGATGTGGTCAATCGCATCCGCGGCAAGAAAGACACGACGGTGCGGCTGGAGATTCTGCCGGCGGACGCGGGCCTGGATGGCAAGCATGAAGTGGTCACGCTGGTGCGCAAGAAGGTCACGCTCGAAGATGCGCAGGCCAAGAAAAGGATCGTGGACATCAAGGATGGCAATGTCACGCGCAAGATCGGCGTGATCGATCTGCCTACGTTCTATTCCGATTTCGGTGCGCGCAGCGATGGCGACAAGGACTTCAAGAGCGCCACGCGTGATGTGGCCAAACTGCTCGGTGAGCTCAAGGCCGCGGGCGTGCAGGGCGTGGTGGTGGATCTGCGCAACAACGGTGGTGGCTCGCTGGCGGAAGCCAATGCCTTGACCGGCTTGTTCATCGACAAGGGTCCGGTGGTGCAGGTGCGCAATGCCAACGGTCAGGTCGAGGTGCAGGGCGACGACACGGCGGGCATGGCCTGGAGCGGCCCGTTGGCGGTGTTGGTCAATCGCGGCTCGGCTTCGGCTTCGGAGATTTTTGCCGCTGCCATTCAGGATTATCACCGGGGTTTGATTATCGGCGAGCCGACGTTCGGCAAGGGTACGGTGCAGAACCTGGTGGATCTGGACCGCTTCGGTCACGGCAGCGGCGACAAGCCGCAGTTTGGCGAACTGAAGATGACCATTGCGGAGTTCTTCCGCATCAACGGTGGTTCCACTCAGCTCAAGGGAGTGACGCCGGACATCGCGTTCCCGAAAAACGGTGACGACAACGACTTTGGCGAATCCACCTACGACAATGCATTGGAGTGGACGCAGATTGCACCGGCCAAGTACACACCAGTCGCGAACCTTGCGGCCTACCTGCCACAGCTGGAGCAACTGCACGCTGCCCGCGTGGCGAAGTCGGCAGCGTGGAAGCTGATGCTGGATGAGTTGGCGCAGTTCAAATCGATGCGCGACAAGACTTCAATTTCGTTGAATTTCGCCACGCGTGATGCCGAGCGCAAGCAACTGGATGCGTTGCAGGCCAGTTTCCGCGCGCGACACAAACTGATCGACGGCGACGCCGCGCTGGCTGAAGATAACGGAACTCGGCTGGACGATGGCTTGAATGCGAATGAGCGCAGCCTGAAAAGCGAGCTCAAGCAGGAGAAGGACGCCAAGCAGGCCAAGGACGTGGTGCTCGAGGAGTCCGCGCATCTGCTGTTCGACGCGGTTGGGGCCATCAACGCGAGCCCGCAACTTGCCGCCGAAGTGTTGCCCTATGGCGGCAAGTTCACCACGGCCAACGTGAGTACCGGCCCGACGGTGCCTGCGGTATCGCCGCAGCATTGAGCTGGATTGGGCGGCGCAGGGAGGCAGTGCCGGGCACTGCCTCCGTCATGCGCTGTAGCCGAGGCGATCGAGCCACGGCTGCAGCACGGGGAGTACGGGCGCGAACTGTTCGCGATAGTGCTGCCAGCGGCCGACTGCCTTGCGATGCACGCCTTCGGTGACTTGCGCATAACTGGGCGTACTGATGAAACGCTTGTCCCGGGCATGTTCGGCAAAGCGGGTCATGGCTGATGGATCGGCGATTTCGAGGAATTGCCCCAGGCGCGTGACCTGGTCGTCAAACTGGCTGACCACGGATTCGTAGCGCCACTCCAACACATGTGGCGCAAAGGCTTCGACATCGCGATACCACTGTTCGAAGGCTTGCGCGTAGCCCTGCGCCAGACGTGGCAGCGCCGAGCACAGCACCATGAAGGCCGGTGAGCGAAATGGTTGCATGCTGCAGCTGAGCAGCACGTCACACGGGTGGCGCAGGCACAGGATGACGCGTGCGTGTGGAAACAGCCGCATGATCATCGGCAGGCAGCGCATGTTGAGTGGATTTTTGTCTACCAGGCGACGCTCACCCAAGTCGGGCAGTACGCGGCCGACCAGGCGCCAATAGGTGTTGCGCAGCTGATCGGCGTCCTCCTGGCTCAGGTTCGCCAGATCCTGCGGATAGCGTTGACCCACCAGCTGCATGCCTTCGATCAGATCGTGGATGTAGGCGCGTTCGTCCATGGACTGGAAATCCGGGTGCGCATCGAGCATTTGCTCCAGCAACGTGGTGCCAGAACGGGGGAAGCCGACCACGAAGACGGGGCTGCGCTGCGTGCCGGGCGAAGACAGCGGCGTCCAGTCGGCGTAATTGATTTGCTCGCCGCCGCTCGTCCTTTGCAGCGATGGGGTGTCTGCTGCCAGCAGTTCCGGCACCACGTTCCGGGCGATGTTGAGTTGTGCTGCATGCGCGTGTTGCAAGGCCTGCCAAGCTGCACCGTGGCGCCCGAGACGGTCGGCGGCGGAGGCCAGGCCGAAACTGGCACCGGCCCGGGTTTCGTCATCAGTGGCGAGGGCAAGGACGCGGCGGAACAACGTCTCGGCGTTGGCGTATGCGCCGGTGCGCATCGCCAGGGCAGCGTGCGCGCGCCAACCGTGGACGCGGGCTTGTTGCGCGTCCGGCGCCAGTGCGTCCAGCACGCTGGGTGGCAGCTTGCGTAGTTCGAGCTGCGCGGCGTCGACCAGGTTGTTCCTTTCGTACAGCAGCGCTCGCTGCGCGGCGATGCGCAAGCGCAGCGCCGCAGCCGCCGGTGCGCCGGGCAATTGCGCTTGAGCCAGGGTGTGCAGTGCTGCGTCCAGATCACCCTGGACGGACAGCATCGACGCCAGCACCAGCGCTTGCTCGGCAGGCTGCGCTGGCCAGTCGATGGCTCCGCTCAGCATGGCCTCCTGGCTGGTACTGTCGCCGCAGACGTAACACGCGTAGGCCGCCTGCAGCCGGGCTTCAATGAAATTCGGGGACAATTGCACCGCGTCCAGCAATGCTTGTCGGGCCAGCGGCCAGCGCTGTTGCTGGGTGTAAAGCAAGCCGAGGTTGTAGTGCACATCGGCATCCGCCGGTGCCAGTGACAGTGCCTTTTCCAGCGCCTGCTCGGCGCCGACCAGATCGCCGGCTTGCCGGCAGGTGACCGCCAGGTTGTTCCAGTAGGCGGAAACCTCCGGGTGCATCTGCGCCAACTCGCGGAACGTCGCCACGGCTTGTGGGTAGCAAGCGCTTGCCTGCTGCGCCAAACCAAGCAGCAGCAGCACGCCGGCGTTTTCCGCATGCGCCGCACGGGCCTGCGCCGCAAGGGCGATCACCCGCTGCACCGCCCCGGCGTTCCAGGCGTCGGCCATGGCCTTGGCAAAATCCGTGGTTGGTGTGGGCATGCGTCCTCGATCAATCGTTTTCCACAGCGCATTATGCAAGAGGGCCGCGAAGTTGCTCGCGGCCCTCTTGCCTGCTCCGGAACTTCCGGATGACGTTTACCCCGCCAGCGTCAGAACGTGACTGTTGCCCGGGCCCAGTAATAACGCCCAAGCACGTCGTACGTGGAGGTGTCCACGTTGTAATTCCCGCTGTTCTGATAAACCAGTGGTGGTGCCTTGTCGCCGATATTGTCCACGCCAATGTCGAACCGGGTGTGGATCGCCGGTACCGCGTAACCCAGCTGGATGGAGTGGTAGATCACCGAAGCCAGCGGGATATTTACGCCGGCGATGACCGAGTCGGCGTTGAGCGTGGTCAGCGAGTGGATGTAGCGCGACTGCCATTGCGCGTTCCAGTTGCCCTTTTCCCAGTTCAACGTGACCGTGCCGCGCCAGCGTGAGATGTTGCCGAATTGCTGGTTGTAGGTGCCAGCGTAGTCGATCGACTCGGCGCCCGGTGCGCCGGGCGTGGCGCTGTTCTTGTAGGTGGAGGTGTAGGACGTGCTGAGGCCGGCCCGGAAGTTGCCTGGATCCATGCTGCCCAGGTTGAAATGCGGGATCTTGTAGCGCAGCGTGTAGTCGATACCACTGGTGCTCAAGTTGCCCAGATTCACCACCGGGGTGTTGATCAGGAACACCTGGCCGGGCTGTCGACTGGTGTTGTCTTCGCGCGTGATAAACGAGCAATACGGGCTGGCGGAGTTGTTGAAGCAGGAACTGACTACCGTGTCACCTTGAATTGCCGTCAGCGTGTTGGACAGGAAGATATGCCAGAAGTCGAGACTGGTGGACAAACCAGGTATCCACTCTGGATCGTAAACCAGACCGAAGTCGATGGATTTGCCCTGTTCCGGCTTGAGCGTCGAACCCACGGTCGCGGCACCGGAGTAGAAGGTGTTGACCTGCGCCGGCGAATTGCCCGGCCAGTTTGGCGGTACGAACTGGCAGGCTACGGGGTGTTGCGCGAGTTCGGCCGCGGTGAGCCTGACGCACGGGTCGTTCAGGGTCGGTTGGACCAGGGTGCGACCGTCGTAGAGTTCGTTGAGGTTCGGCGCGCGGAACACCTCGGACACGGTGCCACGCAGCAGCAGGTCGGCAATGGGCCGCCACTCGATGGCGATCTTCTTGTTCGTGGTCGTGCCGGTGGTGCTGTAGTCGGACGTCCGGATGCCCAGGTTGAGGTTCAGCGAATACGCCCCCGGCTGGTTGGACAGCAACGGGATCAGCGTCTCGGCATACAGCTCCTTGACGTTGAAGCTGCCACCGCCCGGCGAACCGCAGGCTTCCTGCAGGATCTGGCAAGTGGTGGTCACCGGGTCCAGGACCGCGAACGGGCTCACCGTGTAGTTCATGGATTGTTGGCGGTACAACGCGCCAGCGGAAAGCTGCATCGTGCCCGCCGGCAATTGCCACAGGTCGCCGCTGGCATCGAACTGCGCCTGCTTCGTGGCCTGGGTCAGGACGTAGACCGGGGTCTGCACGCCCGCCCGCAGCAGCGCGCCGACGGCCGGATCACCCTGGTTGAAGATGTTCGCGCCGTTGTCGACGGCGGCTTGCAACGCCGGTATGTCCACCTCGTTGGTGTCGCGCTGGTCACGCTTGGTATGGCTGTAGTTGACGGATGCGTCCCAGATCCAGCTGCTGTCCTGGCCGAAATTGCCACGCAACCCGGCATTGATTTGCCCGGTGTCGGTTTTGTAACTGTGCACGCGCGTGCCAGCGCCGGTAAGGCGAGTCTGGAAACCAAAGCCGCTGTTCGGGTCGCCGGGGATGGGGTTCTGGCTGAACGTGACGCCAAACGGGTTGATGGGATTGCTGGACGGAATGATCAAGCCGTCGCCGCTGCCGACCGGTGAAGGTGCGTCCTGGCCGCTGGATTTGGTCTGGTTGTAGAACGCGTCGACGAATGCGGTGACGTTGTCGGTCAGCTGATAGGTGCCCAGGACAAAGCCGTTGGTACGCTTCTGCGCGGTCTGGATGTAGTTGAGCGCGGCGTAGTTGTAGGTGTCGGAGCCGAGGCGGCAACGGTAGTCACCGAGGCTCGAACCATCACCCTGGGCCAGGGTCACCTGGGCGGTGCCGCTTGAATTGATCGCGCAGCCATATTGGTTGGCCACCGACGCCGGCAGCGTGATTCTGCCAGTCGGGATCGAGCTGGAACCGGCCTCTATGACCGAGCCGCTGTACAGGTACAACTGCTGCTTGGAGAAATCGCGCCTGGACCCAAGCACTGCGTCGTACTTGTTGTAATCGAGGCCGCCGGCGATGCTGTACTTTTCACCCACCGCACCCGCGCTCAGGGTGAAGCCGCGGCGCTGGGCGTCGCCATGGCTGGAGATGCCATCGTTCAGGCTGAACTGGACGCCTTTGTAGTCCTTGCGCAGGATGAAGTTGACGACGCCGCCAATGGCGTCGGAGCCGTACACCGTGGACGCACCTTCGGCCAACACGTCGACCCGCTCAATCATGTCCGGCGGGATCAGGTTGATGTCCGCGTTGGCCATGCGCTGGCCGTTGACCAGCACCAGCGTGCGGTTGATGCCCAAGCCGCGCAACGATACGCGCGACGCGCCACCGCCGGCTTCCAGCAATGGACTGGCGACGCCGCCGCCGTTGCTGTTGTTGGCGGGGTTGGTCGCGTTGCCCGAGATGCTGGGCAGCTGTTGCAACACGTCGCCCAGGACAGGTTTGCCGGAATTGGTGAGGGTGGCGCGATCCAGCGTCACCACTGGGCTGGCCGTTTCGGTGTCGACGCGCCGGATCAGCGAGCCGGTGACGACGACCGCCTTCAGGGTTTGCGCCTTGCTCTCGGTCGCTGGCGGCGGCGTGGCCTGATCCGTTGCCTGTGCACTATCTGTCGTCGCCTCTTGCGCTTGCACCACGCCTGCGACGGTGAAGATGCCTGCGGTCAACGCGAGACGCACAGCCAGCGACAAGTGATTCATGTCGTATTTCATTTGGTCTCCCCGGTAAATGTTGGTATTACTGTGTGTGTCCTTCGGGCCGCTTGCCGCGCCTTCGACCACCGCGCCACAAGCATCCATTGTTATTGGTCCTGCAGGTGAGAGGTTACTCTGGAACCAGTCCCGCGCACCACTGCCATGGCCGCGCATTGCAAAGCCGCTCCGCCACCGGTCGCTGGTGCCCGCCCGGGCGCCTAGCGCAGTGACGACACGGCGGATTCGGTGGACCGGTTGAAGTCACCGATGGCGGCAACCAGGTCGGTCACCGCTGCCTGTTCCGCCAGGCTGAGATCCGGATTCCAGCTGTCCAGAATCAATACCACGCGTGTCTGGTCACTGTGGTTCCACGCTTCGTGCTCGAACGTGTCATCGAAGGTGACGCATCGGCCCGCCTCCCACACATGGGTTTCGCCGCCCACGCGCAGCGCGCAATCCGGCGGCACGATGAGTGGCAGATGCGTGACCAGACGCGTGTTGGTGACCCCGCGGTGCGGCAGGATGTGCGTGCCCGGGCGCAGCACCGAGTACAACGTTTCCGGCGCGTGGTCACGCACCCGCACCAGCGGTAGCGAGTCCAGCACTTCACTGGTGTACGGACACTGCGCGCAGTTGGCGTCATGGCGTACCCCGTGCCGGTAGAAGAAAAACGCATCCCATGCTGCGTCTTGCGTACCGGATGCCCCCAATAGATGTGCCGCCACGGCCGCGGTGGAATTGGTGCCCAGAAACGGCACGAGGATGTCTTGCGCGTGCGCCAGCACGGCACGCAGTTCCTCGCGGATCGCGTCAACCGCAGCTTCCAGTCGTGCCTGCGCCGGGAAGCGCGCACGCGGGTAGAAGGTCTGGCTGGGGATGCCCGGGAAATACAGGAACTTGGGCCGCTGGCGCGGGTCCGGCAAGGGCGCCGGTTGCTCGTGGAGATAGATCGCCAGACACTGGTCGACGCGGGCCAGTTCCGAGCGTCCGTAGCGCTGTCGCAACGGTTCCATCACCGCTTCGAAGAGTTCGCGCCGACCGGCTGCCACGTAGCGGGCGGCATGCTTTACCGCAGCGCGCATGCCTGGCGCGGTGGTGGCGTCGCTGAGCCACCGCCCATGCGCTTGCGCGACATCAATGGCGCAGAAATAAGCCAGCATGGCGGCATGCCGATGTCCCTGCTGTTCGAGCACGCGGCCCAGGCGCAGGCGCGCCACGAACATGCCGGGCGCAATCGCCAGACCCTTGCGCAAGCTGTCCGCGGCGGCGTCCAGATCCCCGGCCAGCATCTGCGCCTCGCCCAGCCGGTGCAGGATGGTCGCGTCCTGCGGTTGGGCGTGTTGTGCCGTGAGCAACAACTCGATGGCGCGGGTCGTGTTGCCGCGGCCCAGCTGACGGGTGGCCAGGAACTGCAGCGCTTCGACGTCGTCCGGCTGGACTTCCAGCAGGTGCGAGAATGCCTGCTCCGCCAACGCCAGGTCGCCGCGCTCCAATCCGGCAAGCGCCTGCTCGCGGCAGCTTGCGGGGGTGGCAGTTGTCGGTTTGCTCATCAGTAAACCCGCCGTTGAACGTACCCCGTGAGTATAGGAACGCGATCAGGCGGTGGTGCAAGCCGCGTCGCAGTCGCTGCCGGCGTGCCGCGTCCGGTCTGCGGCGCAGCCAGCCGGGCCGTGGCGCTCAGCGCGCGTAGCGGCTTTGCAGCAGCCTGAACACGGCGCGCAGGCCCATGGCCTCACCGCCACGCGGACGCCCGGGGCGATCGACGTCATTCCAGGCGTAGGTGTCCAGATGCAGCCATGCGATGGGTGCGGCAACGAAGCGCTCCAGATACAACGCCGCGGTAATGGCGCCGGCCTGGTGGGATGCACCGGTATTGGCAAAGTCCGCCAGGTACGAATCCAGCAGCTGGCGGTACGGCTGCCACAGCGGCAGGCGCCACAGCGGATCGTCCACGTTGCGCCCGGCGGCGAGCAGTTGTTCGGCAAGTTCGTCCTGGTTGGCAAACAGCGCCGGCAGATCGGCACCAAGCGCCACGCGGGCGGCGCCGGTGAGCGTGGCAAAGTCGATGATCAGCTCCGGTTGCTGCTCGCTCGCGTAAGCCAGCGCGTCGCACAGGATCAGCCGCCCCTCGGCGTCCGTGTTGTCGATTTCCACTCGCAGCCCGGCCCGCGTAGTGATCACGTCCCCCGGCCGGATGGCGCTGCCGGCCACGGAATTTTCCACGGTCGGGATCAGCAGTGTCAGGCGCACGGGAAGCTTCGCTTGCATGACCAGTTGCGCCAGCGCCAGGGCATGCGCCGCGCCACCCATGTCCTTTTTCATCCAGCGCATGCCTTCGCCGGTCTTCAGGTTGAGGCCACCGGTGTCAAAACACACGCCCTTGCCCACCAGTACCAGTTTGGGATCACTGGCCTTGCCCCATTGCAGCTCCACCAGGCGCGGCGCACGGTGGCTGGCCCGGCCCACCGCGTGGATGGTGGGAAAGTTGGCGTCGAGCAAAGCGTCGCCGACCCACTCACGCAGTTTCGCGCGCCCGGCTTTGGCCACGCGCTTCACCGCGTCGGCGAGTTGTTCCGGACCAAGATCTTCGGTGGGCGTGTTGACCAGGTCGCGCACCAGGGCCGTGGCGTCGATCAGCTGCTGCAACGGGACAAGGTCCGCGGGCGGGACGGCAAGGGTGGCCGGCGCGCGCGTGGCGGCGCGGTAGCGGGTGAACTGGTAAGCGCCCAGCGCCCAACCGAGGGCGGCGGCGCGGTGATCGCTCAGCACACTCTCGGCAGCCAGGTAATAGGTGCCGACCGGCAGCGTTGTCGACAACGCGGCGAGCGCGCCCAGCGGCGCATGCGTGTCCACACCAGCCAGTACGCGTACCAGTTTGCCGTTGGCATCATGCAGCAATGCGTACGTGCCTGCTGCGGCATCGAACCCGGCCTCGCTCAGGCAGCGGCGCTGCGCGGCATTGAGCCGTCGGCGCGTAGCGGCGAGGTGGGCGGGGTCCGTGGTTTCGATGGCGATCGTGTGGCGGTCGCGGGCTTGGTGTTCGATCAGCACAGGCATGACTTTCCGTGGGCAGCGTGGCAAACCGTCAATAATGCACGCTTGCTGTCGCCTTGCCCATAGCGGCCGGGGTAGGTGCTGCCTGCGCTTCGGCGGGCCGCCAGGAACGGAATTGGTGCTCTGGTGGGCGCCCGGTGCTGGGTGCAAGGCCCGACCCGGGCGCAACCTACAAGGTGTCGGGCATGGCGTCGAGCCAGGTTGCGAGCACCCCGAGGTCGCGTACTTCCAGTTCCGGCGGGGGACCGAGTGCCG
>DATCWU010000030.1:0-13504 GCA_036566165.1 Rhodanobacter sp.
AGCCAGTTCACCTACTTCCAGCAAGCTGGCGGGCTGGAATGCCGCCCGGTGACCGGCGAGATCACTTACGGTCTGGAACGCCTGGCGATGTATCTGCAAAACGTCGACAGCGTGTACGACCTGGTGTGGACGGATGGCCCACGCGGTCGCGTGACCTACGGCGATGTCTTCCATCAGAACGAAGTTGAGCAGAGTACGTACAATTTTGAATACGCCAATGTGCCGGAGTTGAGTCACTGGTTCGATGTGTGCGAGGCCACCGCCAACCAGTTGATTGCCGTCAATCTGCCGCTGCCGGCGTATGAGCAGGTGATGAAGGCCAGTCATACCTTCAATCTGCTGGATGCGCGGCGTGCCATCAGTGTCACCGAGCGCCAACGCTACATCCTGCGCATGCGCACGCTGTCGCGGTCAGTGGCGGAAACCTATGTCGCGCAGCGCGAAAAACTCGGATTTCCGGGTCTGCCACAGGTGAAGGAGCAGGCGCATGGCTGAGCACAAGCCGCTGCTGGTCGAGCTGGGTACCGAAGAGCTTCCGCCGCACGCGCTGGACGAACTCGCGGGCGCGTTTCGACGTGGCATGTGCGATGAACTGGCCAAGGCGGGGATCAGCGCCGACTATGACGCGGCACATGCGTATGCCACGCCACGCCGTCTGGCCGTGTACATTCCCGCCGTCGCGCTGATGCAGCCGGCGCAAACATTGGAGCGACGCGGCCCGGCGCTGGCAGCAGCACTGGATGCCAGCGGACAGCCATCACGCGCGTTGCTCGGCTTTGCCCACTCGTGCGGTGTCGACGTCGCGCAACTGGAAAAGCTCGAGACCGACAAGGGCGCGTGGTTTGTCTCGCGCGCGGTCCATCCGGGTCAGCCGGTGGCTGTGCTGTTACCGGGCATTATCGACGCTGCGCTCAAAAGCCTGCCAGTCCCGCGCCCGATGCGCTGGGCGGATCATGAACACAGCTTCGTGCGTCCCGCGCACTGGCTGGTGATCCTGCATGGCGATGCGATCGTCGATGGCGAAGTGCTGGGTCTGCGCAGTGGACGCAAGTCGCGCGGTCACCGCTTCATGCATCCGCAGCCGGTGCACGTGGCCGACGCCGATGGCTGGCTGGATGCGATGCGCGCAGCGAATGTGCTGGCCGATCCGCACGAGCGCCGTGAGCGCATTCACGCGCAGGTCGCCCTGGCGGCAAAGGCCACCGGTGGCGTGCCGCGCCTGGACGACGCGTTGCTGGATGAGTTGGCCAACCTCACCGAGTGGCCGGTGGCGGTTGCCTGCACCTTTGATCACGCATTCCTGACCGTACCACCGGAGGCGCTGGTGACCACCATGGTGGCCAACCAGAAATTCGTGCCGGTATTTGCCGCCGATGGCCAACTTACCGAACACTTTATCGGTATCGCCAATATCGAAAGCACGCAGCCCGGCGAAATCCGCAAGGGCTACGAGCGGGTAATCCGGCCACGCTTTGCCGATGCGAAGTTTTTCTGGGATGCCGACCTGAAAACGCCGTTGGCGGATTGCCGGGAGCAGCTCAAGGATGTCACTTATCAGCATGCGCTTGGCAGCTTGTGGGACAAGAGTTATCGCGTAGCCGAGTTGGGGCGGGTAATCGCCAACCGCGTGGGCGTGGATGGCGGTGACATCACGCGCGCGGCCAGCTTGTGCAAATGTGACCTGTTGACGCGCATGGTCGGTGAATTTCCCGAGTTGCAGGGGGTGATGGGTCGGTATTACGCCGCCCGCAGCGGCGAATCCGCGGCAGTCGCCACCGCGCTGGACAGCTACTATCAGCCGCGTTTCGGCGGTGATGCGATAGCCGCCGACCGGCTTGGCCAAGTGCTGTCGGTGGCCGAACGCCTGGACACGCTGGCCGGCATTTTCGCCGTGGGCATGAAGCCGAGTGGCAGCAAGGATCCCTTTGCACTGCGTCGCGTGGCGTTGGGCCTGGCGCGGACCTTGATCGAGGCTGCGCTGGAGCTGGACTTGCGCAGCAGCTTCATCGAAGCCCTGGAGCTGTTGCCGGATGCGGCGCTGGTTGCAGGCATCAAGCCTGGCAAGGACGGGAAGCGTCCGCCGCTGCAGGTCGCCCAGCGGCGGGCGATCCTGCTCGACGAATTGCTGGCCTTCGTGCTGGACCGCTTGCGCAGCTACTACGCGGAAAAGGGTTTCGACTACGCGCAGTTCGAGGCCGTGTTGGCCGTGCAGCCGGAAAGCCTGGTGGATTTCGATCGTCGTCTGCGTGCGGTGGCCGCATTTGGTCGGCTACCCGAGGCCATCAATCTTGCGGCGGCAAACAAACGCGTGGCGAACATCCTGCGCAAGCAAGCCGAAGAGACTGGGGTCGTGGCGCCACGACAAGTCGACCCGGAACGTTTTGAGGCGGATGCCGAACGTGATCTGGCCGCAGCGCTGGAATCCGCCCGGCACGCTACCGGCGACGCGCTGGCCGCGGGTGATTACGCCGCGGTACTGACGCGACTGGCGCAGTTGCAGTCGCCCGTGGATGTGTTTTTCGAGAATGTGCTGGTCAACGCGGAAGATCCGGCCGTACGTGCCAACCGGCTGGCCTTGCTGGCCCAGCTGAAGGCGCAATTTGCCACCGTAGCCGATATCGCACTGCTGTAGCGTGCGCCGTGGCCATGTGGCCAGAGCGCACCAACTTGCCCGTCAGCCGATGCGGACGTGCGTGCTTGGTGGCGGCCGACTCAGACCGTGGGCTCGGTGTGCTGGATGCGCCGCGCCAGGCGGTGGTTGAACTCCACGATGGCGGTCGCGTCCGCTTGTGCACCGGTGGGGCCGAGAATCTCGTACAGCTCGGTGAGCATGTCGGTGTTTTCCGCCAGGCTCATGCCACTGTTCGTCAGTGCCAGCTCCGATTGCAACAAACGCATCGCAGCATTGAGGCGTTGGGTGTCCACACCGCTATTGGGTACCGATGCCACGTGGCTGGCATCCGGCAGCAGGCGGGTGCGTGCGTGTGAGGAAGAGGACAAGGCGCTGCGTTGGTCGTCCGGCGTGCTTGCGGCGGGATCGATCAGGATGGAACCTTCGCCAGCAACCAGCCACATCAGCGAGATACCCAGCGTGCGCGCAAGAGTGACGCAGCGTGCACGTGAGGGATCGGTGTTGCCATCGCGCCAACTGCGCACCACGCCTTCGGAAAAGCCGCACATACGGGCGATCCGGGTGACGCTGCCGATGCGCTGGATAAGCAACTTGATGCGGTCGGAAAAATTCGTTTCGAGGGAACTGGTCGAAACCGATGGTTGCGAGTTCATGCAGGAATGGCCAGATTGGGTGGATGTCGCGCGGACGAGTCGAGTCGGTTGGTCAGCGTGTAGCAGTAATATTTTGCGCCGCAGGAATTTTGTCGTAAATACCTGGGTACTCACGCAAACACGCGATGATGAGGTCGTTCACAGCGCTCACGGCAGGTAGTTGCCCCGCCCCTTGGATGGAATGGCGGCCCGAAAGTTTCCGATCATCTGGGGGTCCTGCGCTGGGGACGGGTTTGCGCCCAGCGCGGGTTGGTGGGCCACGACGTCGTGCTTGCGTACTTGTTCGTTGGAGCCGCACATGAACCAATTCCAACTGCTGGTTAAACGGCGATTCGGGCCATTCTTCTGCACCCAGGCCCTTGGTGCGTTCAACGACAATGCGTTTCGCAATGCGCTGGTGATGCTGGTGGCGTTTCACATGGGGTTTGGCGACCACGCCGTGGCGCTGTACACCAACCTGGCGCCGGCCTTGTTCATCCTGCCGTTCTTCCTGTTTTCCGCCACCGCCGGCCAGCTCGCGGAGAAGTATGAGAAAAGCCGCATCATCCGCTTCGTCAAGCTGTTCGAGATCGGCGCCATGGCGTTGGCGTTGTTTGGCTTCTCCACGCACAACGTGGGCTTGCTGCTGACCGTGCTGTTCCTGATGGGCGTGCACTCGGCCACGTTTGGACCCATCAAGTACGCCATTTTGCCGCAGGCGTTGCAGCGCGAGGAATTGATTGGCGGCAACGCGCTGATCGAGACCGGTACGCAGCTGGCCATGCTGCTGGGTCTCATCGTGGGCAGTGCGCTGATCGAGGTCGGCAGTACCGGTACGCTGTGGGCCGGTACGGTGACCCTGACCCTGGCGGTGGTCGGGTATCTGGCCAGCCGACAAATCCCGCCAGCGCCCGCTACCGCCCCGATGTTGCAGTTCAACTGGAATCCGTTCACCGAGACGGCCCGCGTGCTGGCCATCACGCGCAGCGATCACGCCGTATTCCACGCCGTGCTGGGCATCTCGTGGTACTGGTTTTACGCCACCGTGTTGATCGCGCAACTGCCCAATTACACGCGGCTGAACCTGGGCGGCGATGGCTCGGTGGCGATTCTCGTGCTGACCTTGTTTTCCATCGGCACCGGGGTGGGCGCGCTGCTGTGCGAGCGTTTGTCCGCGCGTCGAGTGGAGATCGGGCTGGTGCCGTTGGGCGCGTTGGGGCTGGCGGTGTTTGGTATCGATCTGTATTTCGCCCGACCGGGGCTGGCGTTGCAGCAGAATATGGACTGGCTGGCGTTTGTGCACGGCGCCGGCAGCGTGCGCATTGCGCTGGATCTTGCCCTGATCGGCATGTTTGCCGGGATCTATGTCGTGCCGCTGTTCGCCTTCATCCAGCAACGCACGCCGTCCGATCGGCTGTCGCGGGTGATCGCCGGCAACAACATCATCAACGCCTTGTTGATCTGCACGGGCGCTGGCTTCGGCTTGGGCATGGACGCACTGGGGCTTGGCGTGCCGCAGACATTTCTGCTCGCGGCGGTGTTCGGCGTGCTGTTTGTCGGCTTTATCTTCGTTCGCGTACCGGAGTTCGTGGCGCGTTTCGCCGGCTGGGCGCGACTCGATCGGCGGCGGAGCTGAGCGCCGAGACTTTGCGGCAGACGGTCAGCGCAACCAGCCGCCAATCACGATCAACGCGACGATACTCAGCCAGGCCAGCAGCGCGCGCAGCAATGTGCTGCGCAAACGTACGAGCTCGGCGCGCGGGTCGCTGTGCTCCTCGCTGTAACCGTCACCCCCGTCGATGTCGGTTTGCACGTTGGCCTGCACGGCGGCACCGAGAAAGTCCGGGCCGTTGCGATACCAGCTGGTGGTTTGCGCCTGGCTGTGCCAGCGCCGCCACGCGTCCATGACGGCTTCCCAGTGGCCAACCAGCGCCAGCGTAAACGTCAGCAGTTGCGCGGGTATCCAGTCGGCCGCATTGGCGAGGTAATTCGCCGCCGCCGTGTCGTTGTCGCGTTGCAGTGCTGCGTCGCGGGCCAACGTCTGGGCCAGTCGGTACGCCAGCGCGCCAGCGGCGCCGAGCAGGAAAAACCACAGCAGCACGGCAAACCGCCGGCGCAGCGCGGCATACACCGTGGCGCTGCCGAGCGCGCGCGCGTTCCAGGCCACGCCACGGCCGTCATCGGCCAGCTGCTGCGCTGCCGCTTCACGGCTCACGCCGTCGGGGGCGTCCAGGATGGCTTCCACGTCCGCCTCGAAATCGCGCGGGCCCAAGCAGTACACCAGCACGAGCAAGGCAAACAGTGGTTGCAGCCATGGACCGCCCGGGCCGCGCCCAAGCAACAGCAGGATCAGCACGCACAGCGCCAGCGGCGGCAACAGCGCAAGCGCGACCCGACCAGGTCCACTGGTATCAGTCAACTGCCGCACCCAGCGGCGGAACAAGTCATCGCCGCGCCAACTGGCCAGCCGCGGCCACAGGTGCAGCAGCGCAAGTGCGAGGAGAGCAACGAGCAGATGGATGGCCATGGCGGGAACTCGCGAGTGGACTTGTATTGTATGCGAGGCGTGGCGTAACGCAGGTCAGTGGCTGCCCCACGCCGGCCGGTTCAGTGGGCCAAGGCGACCCCGGCCCCGGCCATGAGCGCACTCAGGTCCAGCCCGGCACGCCATTGCAACCAGTCCGCCAGCAGGCGGTGCGAGATCGACAACGCCGTGGATGGCTTGAAGCTGCCGTCGGCAATGCCGTCGACAATCTCCTGCGGGGTAAACCAGCGCACGGCTTCCAGCTCGAGGTCGCGCATGGCGATGATGCGCGATACGGCGGTTGCCATGAAGCCGACCATCAGCGACGCTGGCAGGGGCCACGGCTGCGAGGAGTGATAGCGCACGTCGTCGACGATGACGCCGGACTCCTCGGCCACCTCGCGGCGTACGGCGTCTTCCAGCGCTTCGCCCGGCTCGACAAAGCCGGCCAGGGTCGACCAGACAGCGGGTGGCCAACCGGTCTGGCGGCCAAGCAGGCACGCGCCGTCGTGTTCCACCAGCATGATCACGGCCGCGTCAGTGCGTGGAAATTGCAGGCGCGCGCAGTCGGGGTTGGTGCATTGCGCGCGGTGGCCAGCGGCCACGTGCAGCAATGGCGCCCCGCAGTAGGGGCAATGCCGGGTCTCGCGTTGCCAGTGCGCGAGGCCCTTGGCGTAGGCAAACAAGCCCGCCTGCTCGGCGCTCAGCTGCAACCCGGCAGCGCGCAGCGGCACGCGGCGCGCATCCAGCGTGGTGGCCAGTGCCGCAGCGTCGTCAGTGGCATTCAGCGCCAGCAGGAACCACGGGCAGCCGTCCAGCATGCCCAGCAAGCTGGGGACCAGCTGCTCCAGCAAACGTTGGCGTTCGTGGTCATCCAGAGTGCGCAGCGCGGCGTGGTCGCGTTGCAGAAACGCGTCACCGTTGGCGTCCAGCAGCAGGTAGCGCGCCTGGGCGCTGTGCGCGCGCGCGGCGATCCACGTCGCATCGCCACGGTGCTCGGAACTGCGGTCCAGCGTGCGGCCGAGCCCGGCAAAGCAATTGGTGCGCGCCGGTGGCAACGGATCCACGCGCGGGCCTCAGGCGGTGAACGACGAGCCGCAGCCGCAGGTGGTCTTGGCGTTGGGGTTGCTGATCACGAACTGCGAACCGCTGAGGTTTTCCGTGTAGTCAACCTGCGCACCGGAGAGGTATTGCAGTGACAGCGGGTCGCACAGCAGCGTCACGCCTTCACGCTCGACAGCCACGTCGTCGTCGGCCTGTGCTTCGTCGAAAGTGAAGCCGTATTGCAGGCCCGAGCAGCCACCGCCGCTGATGTACACGCGCAGTTTCAGGCCCGGGTTGCCTTCCTCGGCGACCAGCTCCCGCACCTTGTGCGCAGCGGCCAAGGTGAAGCGCAGCGGCGCTCCGCTGCTGCGGTAATCGGGAACGGCGAGAAGGTTTTCCATGGCTTCAGATATCGGGTCAGTATGGATGGGTACAAGCATACTTGGCTCAGGCGACGACGGCATCCCCGGTGACCTCGGCGTCCGCTGCCTGCGGGGCGCCCAGTTCACGTGGCGCGGGTTCGGCTTGACTGGTGATATGACCGTTGACCTGCGCGCCGGCGGCCATCTCCAGCGTGTGATAGCACAAATCGCCATCGATGCGTGCCAGTGCCGCCAGTTGCAGCCGCCCGCTGATCGCCACGTTGCCGGTGACGTGGCCGTTGATCACCGCCCGTGGCACCCGGATTTCGCCGTCAACCTGGCCTTGGTCGCTGAGCGTAAGCAGCGCTTCGTCGCTGGTGGCGACCACGCTGCCATCGATGCGGCCGTCCAGGTGCAACGCACCGGTGAAATACACGTCACCGCGGATGACGGTGCCGCGCGCAATCAGGCTGGTGTCGCTGCCGCTTGGATCACGCGTGTCAGGCTTACGATGGAACATCGGATTCTCCGGAAGCGGGTAGATGGTGGCCGCGCAACGCATCGGCCCAGGCCACGACGCGGGTAAACGCCTCCCCGCCGGTCGGCTCCAGGCGGATGCGCAAGCGCGTCGGGCGAAAGTTTGCCGGCAACACGATGGTGCCGTGCAACTGCTGGAAATACATGAAGTGAAATGGCAGCCCGGTCTTGTTCGTGGCGTCGCCCAACGCGGCCCAGTCCAGCTGGGTCACCTGGTCGCCACGCAAGCCTTCAACACTGACCCGCGCCGAACCGACAGTGGCGTTGTCGCGGCGCACGTTCTGGGTCAGGCTCAGTGTGAGATTCCAGCCACGCGAGCCGGTGATGGGCCGCAGCCGCACTTCCTGCAGACGCAGGCCCTGGCGCTGTGTGTCTCCGCCCACCAGACGTGTGTAGAAGCCCAAGTCCGCGCGCAAGCCATTGATCTCTTCCTCGCGCTGCGCCAGCGTGCCGCGCAGCGAGCGCGTGGCCACGGCATCCACCTGTGCGGCGCGTTGCAAATTGTCCACTTGCTGCTGCAGCGCGGCCAGCTGGGTACGTGCCTTGCGGGTCGCCTGGTTGTCGCTGCTGCCGCCACTGCGCCCGCCGAGCACGACCACCAGCCCGGCAACCAGCAGCAAACTGGCGAGCCAGGTCACTCCCAGCCAGATCAGCTGTTGGCGTTGGCCGGCGGCATCCTGTCGGCGCACGACGAGACGCGGCGGTGGTCGTAGTTTCATGCGTGGCCGTTCGCGAAAGACGGACACTGGGTATAGTCGGCACCGGACAATGCCGTCAAGTCACTGGCGTGCGGCGTCATGCAAGGTGTGACGCAGGCGACGTCCCGCCAGGAGCGTGGGCGGTAGTGATCGTCCGGGCTGCAAGGCCCTTGCAGACCGGCCAACCAAAGCCCGACACGTTCCTAACTGTCGATCTTGCCCTGCAGATAGCGCTCCACACCGATCTCGGCGATCAGCCGCTGCTGGGTCTCCAGCCAGTCGATGTGCTCTTCCTCATCGCGCAGGATGCTGCGCAGCAACTCGCGGCTGACGTAATCGCCGACGCTCTCGCTGTGCGCAATGCCGGCGCGCAGATCCGGCGCGCCGGCCAGTTCCAGGTCCAGATCGCCCTGCAGGGCTTCCGGCACGTTCTCGCCAATGTGCAACTTGCCCAGATGTTGCAGGTTGGGTAGTCCGTCGAGAAACAGGATGCGCTCGATCAACCGGTCGGCGTGGCGCATTTCCTCGATGGATTCCTTGTACTCGTGCTCCGCCAGCTCGGCGTAGCCCCAGTTTTTCAGCATGCGCGAGTGCAAAAAATACTGGTTGATCGCGGTCAGCTCGTTGAACAGCGCCTTGTTTAGGTGTTCGATGACTTGCTTATCGCCGCGCATGGCGCGCTCCCGGGTGGCCGACAGATGTCCGCACTATACAAACACGCGGCGTGTACTGCGCGGCAAACGTAAAAGCAGGTGGTAGGCCGGTGGCCCATGCGCACGCATGGCATCGACTGGCTGTGCAGCCAGCCACGGAACGGCTTCAGGCGGCCGGGGCGGTGACCACCGACAACGTGCAGTGCGTCTGCTCGACCGCCTTGGCGAATGTCTCGCGGGCCTCGGCTTCGCAGCAACCGCAACAATCCGAGCAGCCGGTGCGTTCCTGCAGCTGGGCAAAAGACTGCACGCCGCCAGCCACTTCACGGTGGATGTCGCGATCGGTAACGGCGTTGCAGCTGCAGACGTACATGGCGCGTATAAAACCGCAAATGCGAATGATTGTCAACACGCACCTGGAAGTGTGCGTCGCGGCAGCTTGTCTCCGCCGGACACGCCTGGGTTCGACAGCCCGACAGGGTCGCGCGCCGGCAGTGCCAACTCGTTGCGCGGTCAGTTCTCCAAGCTGCGCGCCCGGTGGCGCGGGCTCTCGTGCACGGATGCGCCGGCTGGCGAAGACGGTCATTGCGCCGGTTGGCAAGGTCCCGTGGCATGTCCTGGTGCCGGCGCGACCATTCGTCGCGGCGGTCAAGCCGGCGCGCGGCCGCCTTGCGGATCGCCGACGGGCGCCGCGGTACGCGGTGGCAGCGTGCCCAGTTCCACACTGAACAAGTCCTCCACCAGTGGCGCAAACTGCCGCAGTGCGCGCTCATACACCTGGCGCTTGAAGTTCACCACGTGCGCCGCCGGATACCAGAAGTCCACCCAGCGCCACAGATCAAACTCCGGCTTGGGGCTGGCATCCAGCTGCAACGCGCCTTCGTCACCCAGCAGCCGCAGCAAAAACCACACCTGCTTCTGCCCGATGCAGGTCGGCCGCTGGTGCCGGCGCACGTAGCGGTCAGGCAGGCGATAGCGCAACCAGCCGTGCGTGGCCGCCACGATCTCCACGTGTCGCTGGGCCAGGCCGGTTTCCTCTTCCAGCTCGCGGAACATCGCCTCTTCCGGCATTTCGTCCGAGCGCATGCCGCCTTGCGGAAACTGCCAGCCGTCGCGATTGATCCGCCGCGCCCAGAACAACTGCCCGGCGTCGTTGAGCAACACGATACCCACGTTCGGCCGGTAGCCATCAATGTCGATCATGTCGCCTCCCGCCCGTGCGTGCGTCGGGCGCAAACGCCCGGTGCCAAGCCCGATTCAACCACACCGCATGAGGCTGCAGCAAGCACGCAAGCTTGAACCGGCCGCGTGTCCCCACTACACTTTCCCGCCCCGTCTGCTCCCTTGCGCAGCAGCTCGCCGGGTATCCCAAAGGCTATGTAGCTCAGCTGGTTAGAGCACAGCACTCATAATGCTGGGGTCGGTGGTTCGAGTCCACCCATAGCCACCAAACGCTGTTTCAAGACATCCCAGGAAGGCCAGTAAACCTGGCAATAGCAAGGGTTACGGCTTTTACGTACCCAGTGGCTTCCTGTGAATCTGCCGTCGCATGACGGTGGATTTGTCGGTAACTCGTTACCGCAAAAAAAGCTGCCGTCAGTGGGCTGTCGTCGTATTACTTACGCCGCCGCGATTCGGAACGCCAAGCTCGGCGACGAGCCGCAAAAGCTAGTTGTGGGTTTGTAATCTGCACGTCGCCCGGGCATCACAAGAGGTGGAACCCGAGTCTGGGACGTCGGGGTGTGCTGACCATGTTTCTGGATTCGGAACGGCACCAACCAGCCGGCAGCCCGAGGCCATGCAGCAGTGGAGGTCCCCGAAAGTCGACGAGTTGGTTGGCCCGGCCAAAAGGCTGGCGGACAATATTTGCCAATTGCCTGACTCGTTCGGAGCGCGACTTGCCTTACGTGGAAGTCGGCTGGTGACACCCGCATTTCCCAAGGCTGAGCCCCAAGGTGCCGCCCAGACATTGCAGCAGTTGATTTTTCGACGTATTTATCTAATAGTGCCGAACATCTCCATCTTTTAGACAAATACGTCGAATATGCAGACCTTGCTGGAATTAGGCGAAGCGGTGGCAGCACGACGCCGATCACTCGGCCTGAAACAGGGCGAGGTGGCCACCCGTGCCGGCATCAGCCAGGACGCGCTCTCCCGTTTCGAGCGGGGCAAGTCGGCCGAGTTTGGCTCGCGCAAGCTGCTGGCCGTGCTGGCGGTGCTTGGCATGGAGTTGCAGATCACCGAAACCGGCGCATCTGGCTCGTTGGATGAGCTTCGGCGCGAGCGTGGTGGCGCATGAGCCTGGCCGTTTACGTCTGTGGTCGTGAAGTCGCCACGCTGGAAGCCATCGGCGATTTCAAGAGTTCGATGACCTACCGTGCTGACGTGGCGCCGGAAGACTTCGTTTCGTTGACCATGCGCGTGCGGCCGGATCCTTACCTGTGGGATGACGTGCTGCATCCGGTGTTTCAGATGAATCTGCCAGAGGGGTATCTGCTGCAGGTGCTGCAGGAGCAATTTGGCCCGCACATCGGCGCCAGCCCGATGGCGCTGCTATCGGTGATTGGCCGCAACATGATTGGGCGCATCCAGGTGGCCCCGTCGGGCGCTGATCTGGATGAGCCGCCCAAACCGGTCGATGTGGCCGCGCTGCTCCAGGGTGACAACTCGGAACAAGCGTTCAATGAGCTGGTGCGCCGGCATGCAACCAGTGGCGTTTCAGGCGTCGTTCCCAAGTTTCTCGATGGGGACCCAGCCGCACTGGACAAAGGCCCGCACAAGAAAGCCACGCTGTTCACTCATCAGCACATCATCAAGGGCTCGTCTAGGTTACTGCCCTTCGTTTCTTTGAATGAACACCTGTGCATGCAAGTAGTGCAGCGGGTGATGCCTGCTGCCAGAACCGAAATCTCCCGCGATGGCCAAGCGCTGGTCGTCCATCGTTTTGACGTGGATGAAAAGGGCACGCGCCACTGGGGTATGGAGGATTTCTGCGCATTGCTGGGTCTGCGTCCTGCGGCCAAGTACGGAACCACCTGGGAGCGCATCGCCAAGGCGGTGCGCGATCACGTGCCCGTGACCAACCGGCCGACAACCTTCCGGCACATGGCGACTCTGTTGTTGCTGACGTACGCCTTGCGCAACGCGGACTGCCACGCCAAGAACCTCGCGCTGCTCTACACGCGCCAAGACGACGTCCATCTGGCGCCGGCCTACGACATGATCACCACCGCGGTCTATCCGGACTACCGGCGGAACCCGCCAGCAATCGCGTTCATGGGCAAGAAAACCTGGGATCCTGGCAAGAGCCTGCATACGTTCATCACGGCCACGTTTGGTCTGCCCATGCGCGAGCAGGTCGAGATCGTCGATCAGATCGCCGCGGCCATGGCCGACGTCGGTACGCTGGTTCGCGGGGCAATGCAGGAGCATGCGGGCTTTGTCGACATTGGCAAGCGCATGCTCTTGGCGTGGCAGGAAGGGATTGAAACGCTGCGTGGCAAACGTGTTTATGCCCAGGGCGCCGCCGCCTTGGGCGAGGCCTTCCGTGGCTTCTCCGCTCCCGAACCTGCCAAGCCGACGAAAAAAGTGATCGGCCGCTCGGAACTTCTTGGACGACCGAAGTGATCGGTAATCCCCGGTTCCATCAATTGCGGCACCACGGAACTTGCTCGCTACTATCCATGGCTGCATTGGTTGGTGGACGAGCGCCGACGGTAGCTCACAGTTTCACCGAGCACGATTCGGGGCGATGAAGGATTCGCGAGCACCCGCTGGATATTTCCGGGGATGTCTTTCGATACCACATGGGACGAATTTGGCGGTAACAGGGCTTTTAGGCATCTATCTGGATGCACCAACACCCTCGCTTCGCCGCGCCGATGACCAAGCCGATGACGCACTGGCAGACTGTCACAAGCTCAACCGCTTGTCGTCACCAATGCGGCGTGAAAATTCTGAGCCCGTCGCCGGTATCTGCTGGCTGGCGCGGATGTTTGACCTGCAGGCCGCCGGTGGCGTGGCGTCTGCAGGTGTTGAGCTCAATGCGGGACGGCTCCACTTGCCTCGGCCGTCTCACCGAGCAACGCGGCGGCAACCTCGCCCAGTTGCTGCACGCAGGTTTCCATCTCCGCGCGGCGGGTGCGGAAGCTCAGCACGCAGACGCGGCCGAGGAAGCGGTCGCCAACCGTGGCACCGGTCACCATGATCTGGCCGCGGCGGGTGACGCGCTCCATCAACGCGCGCGTGGCGGCGTTCTGTGCTTGCAGCGAGCCGAGGGCGGGGCTCTCGAGGTGGAACGCGAACAACGACAGTTGGGGCATGGCGTCCAGCACGATGCCGGGAATGCGCGCCACCTGTTCGGCCGCCCAGACGGCCAATTCGCGCTTCTCGGCCAATGCGGCGCGGTAGCGTGCGGTGCCG
>DATCWU010000044.1:0-5466 GCA_036566165.1 Rhodanobacter sp.
GAGTCGGCGATCGCGCCGGTGATGTCTTCTGACACGGTGGTCTTGACCGTCAGATCACCTTCGGCGAGCGAGCCCATTTCATCCAGCAGGCGCATGATCGCCTCCTGATTGCGCTGATTCAATTCACTACTATTGGCAAACCGGCGGCGTTGGTCGCCCACCAGCGTTATCACCAGCAATAGCGCAAACACGACCGCCGCAATGGCGCCAAGCAGGCCCCACCATACATTCGGGAACAACCGACGGACGGACAGCTTGCCGACCTGCTCGGACAGATCGTTGGCGCGCAACAACACCGTCTGCGAGTCAAGTGAAGCCTGATTGGCCGCACCCTTCACGTCGCTGATGTTGCCTGCTGCAGCGACCAGCCTGGCCACTGGATCGCTCAGCTTCTCCCATCCAGTCTGGATTTCGGTGAGGATCTTGTGTGCATTGGCGTCGGCAATCGGCCGCACCCCACTGTCAGCACTGCCGCCCAGCAGGCCTTTCAGGACGTCGCCATACAATTGCGCGTCACGCGACAGGCCATCAGCAGCAGGCAGCGAGTTGGCACCACCCTGCACCACTTCCTGCACGCGGCGGATGATGCGGTCAGCGGACAACATCTGGCGTGACGTACCGAGCATCTGGTCGGCGCTGCCGTTGCGCTGCTGCAGAATGTTGACTACCTGCTCCATGCTCGAGTTGAGCAGCGGCATTTGTTGCGACAAGGTGTTCGCACGTTGCCCGGAATCAAGTACCACTGCCTTGTTGGAAAGAATCTTGCCAATGTCCGCATCCAGCTGACGCCACGCCGTATCCAGCGCAGTCACAGCCCGGCCGCTGGCCGTGGTGTCGTTGTTGGCATAGGCATGCATGCCACTTTGCGGATCACCGCTCTTCAAGCGTTGGACCGCCGAGTCAATGGAGGTGCGCGTGCCCTCCAGCTCCTTGAACGCATCGACGTTGCCGGCGGCCGACTCCAGGGCAAATTTCGCCGTCTGCTGCGACAGCACCTGGATTTGCGTGGTCAACGCGATTGCCTGGCGGTCTTCGCCGTTCTTCTGGTTGAGCAGAAAGAAGTCCAGTGCCGCGAAACCGATCGCGACCAGCAGCAGGACAATGAGTGCGGTGTAACCCTGCTCTTTGCTGACGCCCCCAGTAGTGCTCATGTTCACCTCGTCCGTCTACATCGTGGCTGAGCTCGCTGCATGCCGTGCGAGCGCCGCCCATAAATGATTGACTCTCGTTTCCCGCCGCACCAAACGGCTGGTCCCTCACCAATTCAAAGCCACTCACTCACGCAGCGGCATGACGAAAATCCGGAGCCCGCACCAGCCGGCTCATGCTGAAAATGGCCAGCTGTTGCTCGCCCACGCGACTGTCCACAAAACGCGCAAGGCGCGGATCATCTTCCGCCACAGCCTCGCGACGCTGCTCTTCGTCGACCGTGCGCTGGCCAAACACCTCATCCACCAGCAACGCGACGTTGCCGCCGCCCTGGCGCACAATCAACAGGCGCGAACGATCGGAGTGTTGCGCGCGTTCGTCGAACAGGAAGCGCGCAAAATCGATCACCGGCACCAGATTGCCGCGCACGTTGGCCACGCCCAACAGCCACGGCTGGGTACCCGGCACTGGGGTAAGCAGCGGCACTGCCAGCAGTTCGCTGACTTCGTCAATCCCCGTAACCAGCAACCGCGCACCAACGCGAAAACCAATGCCACGCCACAAACCGGGCGCGTCCAACTGGTCCTGCACCTCGGATGCATGGACCAGCGACCGCCGTTCGTAGCGGGCCAGTATTTCATACGGCGTCTGATTGACCGGGTCGGTCATGGCGCGCTCGGCAACAAGCCATTGATACAGGCCAGCAACTCGTTCTCGTGGACCGGCTTGGTGATGAATGCACGCGCGCCCTGGCGCAGACCCCAGACGCGGTCGGTCTCCATCGACTTGGTGGTGATCATGATGATCGGCACGTGCGCGGTGATCGGGTCGCGCGTAAGGGTGCGCGTTGCCTGAAAGCCGTTCATGCCGGGCATGATCACATCCATGATGATGGCTTCGGGCGGCGTCGTGCGCGCCCGCTCAATGCCATCTTCGGCACTGTTTACCGCGGTCACCTGATGTCCCGCGCGCTCCAGCAGTGTGGTGAACACCTGCACGTCCGTGGGCGAATCGTCGATGATGAGAATATTGGCCACTTGATCTTCCTCGAAACCTTCAATCAGCGCGTGGACAACGCGCTCACGTGATGCCGGATGGCACTCAACAGTTCGTCTCGTGTAAATGGTTTGGTCAGATACTGCTCCGCCCCCACGATGCGGCCACGAGCCTTGTCGAACAGCCCGTCTTTCGAGCTCAGCATGATGATCGGCGTGTTGCGAAATTGGGGATTGTTCTTGACCAGTGCACAAGTCTGATACCCATCCAGCCGCGGCATCATGATGTCGACAAAGATGATCGCCGGCTTCTGATCGGAAATCTTGGCCAGTGCCTCGAACCCGTCGACCGCGGTCAACACCTCACAGCCTTCTTTCTTCAACAAGGTTTCCGCCGTACGCCGAATGGTCTTGGAGTCATCGACCACCATGACCTTGAGACCAGCCAGATCGTTAGCGCTTGCGTTTGAATCCACTTGGCTCCCCCCAACGACCTGCCCCAAACCCGGGACCGGTTCTGTAGCATGCAACAGCCGTGCCGGATGGCGTGCATGGAAAAGACAAACAAGGATGACTCCGCTCAAACCCGCTCTGCGGCGGGATATATCAGACTTGTTGTGTACTGCCTGCGCGTCAGGACTGTCAAGCAATAATCACCACTTGAGCAGCGCGGGTCGTACAGGGCTGCCGCACAGCGGCACCATCGTGCCGGACACGGCAGTATTGACTGCATCCACTTGCCGTCAATCCGCCATGTCGGCGACCATCAGCCCTACCATGTGCGGTAAGTGAGCGTCGGTATCGAGCCGACGCGGATTGACGCTGCGAGGAACCCACGATGACGTTGTCGGTTGCCGTACTGATGGATCCCATCGGGTCCATCAAGCTGGCCAAGGACACGACTTTTGCCATGTTGCTGGAAGCGCAACGGCGCGGTCACACATTGTTTTACCTGGAACAGCAGGACCTGGCCCTGCGCGACGGCACGCCGTGGGCGCGCCTGGCCCCGCTCGCGGTGAAAGCGGACGCGCAACAGTGGTACACGCTGGGCCAGCAGCAATGGCGCGATCTGCGCGAGATGGACGTGGTACTGCTACGCAAGGACCCGCCAGTCGACGCGCAGTTCATCTACGACACATTGGTGCTGGAGGTTGCACAGCGCAGCGGCGTCATGATGGTGAACGACCCACGCGCGCTGCGCGACTGCAACGAGAAATTGTTCGCACTGCAATTCACGCAATGCATCGTGCCGACGCTGGTCAGTCGTGACGCTGCCGAACTCCGGCGGTTTACGGCCGAACACGGGGACATCGTGCTGAAGCCACTGGACGGCATGGGCGGGCGTGGCATCTTTCGCGTCCGGCACGGTGACAGCAACCTCAACTCGATGCTGGAAACTTTGCTTGGCGGCGACAGCCACGGCATCGGCGCCCAATTGACCATCGCGCAAAAATACATCCCGCAAATCAGCGCGGGCGACAAGCGCATCCTGGTCGTCGACGGCGAGCCCGTGCCCTGGGCCCTCGCCCGCATTCCGCAGGGCGACGAGTTTCGCGGCAATCTTGCCGCCGGCGGCCGCGGTGAAGGCGTGCCGCTGTCGGCGCGGGACCGCTGGATCGTGGAACAGGTGGCGCCCGAGCTGCGCCGCCGCGGGCTGCTGTTCGTCGGACTGGATGTGATCGGTGACTATCTGACGGAAATAAACGTCACTTCCCCGACCTGCATGCGCGAGCTGGACACGCAATTCGGACTGAACATCAGTGCGCAGTTGTTTGCCGTCATCGAGCAGCGCCACGCTGCTGCGACCGGCGCATGAATCCTCCCACTCCAGCCAACCCGATCGGCGCCACGGCGCTGTTTTCGCTGTTGCTGCACGCGGTGTTGCTGCTCGGCGTCACCTTCCACTTTGCGCAGGCGGAACCAGGGCTGCCGACGCTGGATGTCACCTTGGTCAACGTGGCCAACCGGGAGGCACCAGACAAGGCGGATTTTCTGGCGCAGGCCAACAACAGCGGCGGTGGCCAGAGCGAGCATGCGGCGCGACCGTCGCAAATGTTCTCCGGCGCACTGCCACGACCAGACCCGGGCATTGCCACCCAGGTCGTCAGGGAGAGCACGCCCACCGCACACGAAGCCACGCCAACGCGGCTGGTCACCACCACCGGCAGCAGTGACTTCAGTGTCACCAGCGACACGGCACAAACCCGGGCCGATGCAGAACGCACACCCGATGCCGAACAACTGCTGCGGCAGCAGGCGGTCGCGCAGCTCGCTGCCGAGCTGCGCGCACAGAACGAGGCGCTGGCCAAACGCCCAAAGAAGAAATTCATTTCCGCCAACACGAAGGAATACGTGTACGCCAGCTACATGCGCAGCTGGTCCGATCGCGTGCAGCGCGTGGGCAACCTGAACTATCCCGAGCAAGCCCGCGAGCAAAAGTTGTACGGCGATCTGCTGCTGACTGTGGGCCTGCGCCGCGACGGCAGTATCCACAGCATCACCGTGATCAAGAGTTCCGGGCAATCCGTGCTGGACGCTGCCGCCGAGCGCATCGTGCGCTTGTCCGGCCCATTTCCGGCCCTGCCCCCCGATGCCAGTGTGGATGAGCTGTACATCACCCGCACCTGGCAATTTCTGCCCGGCGACGTATTGCGCAACAAATGATGTCCCGCGGTAGTGCGTAACACTACGCACACTGCCTGCTGGCTTACAATGCCAACCCATGAACAGTGCAACGCCACACACGCTCACCGGGCACTTCCTGATCGCCATGCCGCAGCAGGCCGAACCACCGTTCTCGCGTGGCGTCGCGTTGCTGTGTCAGCACGACGAAGAAGGCGCAATCGGCCTGCTGGTGAACCAACTGTCCAACTACCGTTTTGGCGACGTGCTGGCGCAGATGAAACTACCCTGCGCGGATGAAGAGTTGGCCGACGCACCGGTATTGATCGGCGGCCCGGTGCAACAGCAGCGCGGCTTTGTGCTGCACCGCGAGCCGGGGGCGTGGGAATCGAGCTATCGCGTCAACGACATGTGGTCGGTAACCACCTCACGCGACATCCTGGTCGCCATGGCGGCGGGTGAAGGTCCGCGCGAGGCGGTCATGGTATTGGGCTACGCCGGTTGGGACGCGGGGCAACTGGAGCAGGAGATCATGGCCAACGCGTGGCTTACCGCCGAGGCCTGTGACCGTATCGTGTTTGACACCCCGCTGGAAGACCGCTGGAGCGCGGCGGCCGGCCTGGTTGGAGTGGACCCCAGCCAGCTCTCCGGCGACGTGGGTCACGCGTGAGCTGTGTGCTCGGCTTCGATGTCGGCAGCC
>DATCWU010000058.1:0-2173 GCA_036566165.1 Rhodanobacter sp.
GGGTGAATTCAAGGTGGTGTGGGATGGCGACACCTCGATTGCGGTGTACAACATCGACGGTGCGCTGTACGCGATCGAGGATGTGTGCACGCACGATGGCGGTGACCTGGCCGGTGGCGAGGTGTTCGGCTTTGAAGTGGAGTGCCCGCGCCACGGTGCGCGGTTCGACGTACGCACCGGTGCGGTGACGCGCCCGCCCGCGTACATTCCAATTGCCAGCTTCCCGGTGCGCGAGGAGGACGGCGCGATCTGGACGCAGGACAACCGGTAGTCGGGTGGCTTCGGGATATTGCGCCACCGGCGCTTGATCAGGATGGTGACTGGAGCTGACGTGGTGTCGCTGCCGCCAGTGCACGTAGCGCCCAGGTTTGAAGCGGCGGCGTTCGCCGTTCCGCCATCCACGGCCTTAAGCGCTTCGTAAGCCGTCGGCCGCATAATGCGGCCAGGTCGGGTACCGTGCCCGTGCCGCGTCGAGCCATGGCCAGGTGCAGGAGTCGCCCGTGCATATCATCCTGGTGGAAGACGACCCGCAACTGGGCGCCGCCATCCAGCGTGCGCTGCAACGCGCGGCCTATACCGTCACGTGGTTGCGCAACGGCCGTGAAGCATTGCTTGCGTTGCGCGACGAGACCGCCGATCTGGTGCTGCTCGATCTCGGGCTGCCCGGCATGGATGGTCTCGATGTCCTGGTCGAGGCGCGTCGTGCCCGTATCGGCACGCCGGTGATCGTGATGACCGCGCGGGATGGACTGGAAGCGCGGGTGCATGGCCTTGATGCCGGCGCGGACGATTACCTGATCAAGCCATTTCATCTCGACGAGTTGTGTGCGCGGATCCGTTCGCTGGGTCGACGCGCGCAGGGGTTGGCGGCAAACCGGATCGAGGCCGGCGCCTTGAGCCTGGACCTGGGTACATCGCAGGTGGTGTTCCGCGGCAATCCGGTGGAGCTGACCCGACGTGAATTTTCGCTGTTGCAGATCCTGCTGCAGCGCGCCGGGCGGCTGGTGCGCCGGGAGAGCCTGATCAATTCGCTGTACGGACTGGATACCGTAGTGGGCAACGGTGCGCTGGAAGTGCTGGTGCATACGTTGCGTGGGAAATTGAGCTTCGAGACGATCCACACCGTGCGCGGCTTCGGCTACATGATTCCGCGGGAGCCGCGATGATCCTGCCGAGCTTGCGCGCCCGCTTGCGGTGGCTGATCGTGCTGGTGCTGATCGCGGTGCTGGTGCCGCTGGGCCTGCTGAGTTTTCAGCGCACCGTGGCCGAAGTGGATGAGTTGCTGGACGGTCGCCTGGCGCAGTCCGCGCGCACGCTCCAGGTGCTGATCGATCGTGCCGATCTGCAAGCCCTGCGTGGTGGCGCGGAGCACGGAGTGTTGGTGCCGGTCGAGGCAGCGCGGGCGCCCATGGCCCGACAGCACGGGTCGACCTTCGAGTCCGAGGTGGGCTTCCAGGTTCTGGATGGCGCCGGGCAGGTGGTATTGGCCACAGCCAACCTGGCGGGTTTGTCGCCGCGGTGGCAGGGCAACGCGCGTTACCGCGACGTGCAACTGGACGGCCATGCATGGCGAGTTTTCACCCTGGCCGATCCGGTCGACGGCTTGATCATCCGTACCGCGGAACGTTACGACAGTCGGCAGGAGATCATGCAAGCGCTGTGGCTCGACCACGGCCTGCCTCTGCTCATTGGCTTGCCGCTACTGGCATTCCTGGTCGGCTGGGCGGTGCGCCGGGGGTTGCGTCCGCTGGAGTTGTTGGCCCGTGAGCTGACATCGCGGGAACTGGGCAACCGCATGCCGGTTGCGCTCGATCGGCCGCCCACGGAATTGCAGCCGGTGTTGGCGGCACTCAACAATCAACTGGAACGTCTCGGCGATGCGCTTGAGCGCGAACGACGCTTCAGTGCCGATGTGGCGCATGAACTGCGCACACCCCTGGCGTCGACGATGATCAACCTGGAAAGTGCCATGGCCACGGCGGACCCACTGGAGGCCGCGACCAGTCTGGGTAGTGCCCAACACATCCTGGCAGCGCTGGCGCGCCGGGTCGAGCAGCTGCTGGCGCTGGCGCGGCTGGAGTCGGGTGTGGCGACGGCACAGCGGGCGGCGGTCGATCTGGTTGCGGTCGCCAGCGACGTCATCGAGGAACTGGCCCCAGCCCTTGCCGAGGGT